>CBFHHK010000024.1:0-3345 GCA_965655435.1 Planctomycetota bacterium
GCTCGAGGAGGCCAGCTCCACCAAGGACCGGCAAATCCAGGCCCTGGAGGCCAAGCTCGAGTCCAGGGACACCGAGCAGGACCTCGCCATCACCCGCGCCGTCACCGCCGTCGAGAAGGAGCGCGACCAACTCAACGGCAAGCTGGAGCGCGCCTCGATCGAGAAGGAGCTCTCGGAGCAGGCCATGCGGGACAAGTTCGAGACGCAGATCAAGGACCGCGACGACGCGATCGAGCGGCTCAAGGACATGAAGGCGAAGCTCTCCACGAAGATGCTCGGGGAGTCGCTGGAGCTGCACTGCGAGAACGCGTTCAACCAGCTCCGCGCGACGGCCTTCCCACGGGCCTACTTCGAGAAGGACAACGACGCGAGCACCGGCAGCAAGGGCGACTACATCTTCCGGGACCAGGACGAGGCCGACACCGAGATCGTCTCGATCATGTTCGAGATGAAGAACGAGGCGGACACCACCGCCACCAAGAAGCGCAACGAGGACTTCTTCAAGGAGCTCGACAAGGACCGCACCGAGAAGGGCTGCGAGTACGCGGTGCTCGTCTCGCTGCTCGAGTCAGAGAGCGACCTCTACAACAGCGGCATCGTCGACGTGTCCCACCGCTACGAGAAGATGTACGTGATCCGGCCCCAGTTCTTCATCCCCATGATCACGCTGCTCCGCAACGCGGCGATGGGCGCCCTGGAGTACAAGAGCGAGCTCGCGATGGTGAAGGCCCAGAACATCGACATCACCACCTTCGAGAGCGACCTGGACACCTTCAAGGCGGCCTTCGGCAAGAACTACGACCTCGCGGCGCGCCGGTTCGAGACGGCGATCGACGAGATCGACAAGTCGATCAAGCACCTGCAGAAGACCAAGGACGCCCTGCTCGGCGCGGACCGCAACCTGCGCCTCGCGAACAACAAGGCGCAGGACGTGACGATCAAGAAGCTGACGCGGAAGAACCCCACGATGGCGGAGAAGTTCAGGCTCCTCGATAGCACAGAGCCTGACTGACCGGCGCTCAGAGCGGCGCGTCGATCGCCGCGGCGCCGAGTTGGACCCAGTAGAGGCCCGTGAAGAGGAACCGGGTCGTGGAGAAGTGTCCGCCGCTGGCGGTGAGCGGGTCCGCGAGCTTGAAGATCGGCTTGAAGCCGATGCTGTGCGCTGCTCCGGGGGGCTGGAATATCGAGAGGTTCAGAATGGCCCCGGCGACCGGGTTGACGGGGACCTGAACGATGGTGCTCTCGGTGAGGGAGTGCAGCACCGTCAGGCCCTGGCTGCAATCCAGCGCGAGCGCGCCGTTGTTCGAGGTGACCGACTGCATCCGCGTCGCGATCCCGTCCACGGAGAGGATGCCCGGCCCGCCCCGCGCCAACTTCACGTCACCGACGGCGGCCTGGGCCGCTGCGAAGGAGAGCGATTGATTGCGCAAGACCGCGTCCCCGAGCGTCCGGCGCGTCGACTTCGTCGTGCTCTCAAGGCCCGTTGGCTCATTGCCCGCCTGGAGGTTGAAGCGGTTGTTGTCCAGTTCGATGCTCTCCAGCCCGGGGCCGCCCACGATGGCAGTGAACGGGCTCTGGATCCCGGAGGAGAACTGGTTGTGCGCGAGGAGCACGTTGAACGCGCCCTCCGGCCCGTCGAGGCGGACGAAGGCGTCTTGGCTCGCGCCTGAGGTGGCCTGGACACGGCTGTGGTCGTTGCGCACCAGCGTCAGGTTCGCGACGCGGTCGGCGTAGATGTCGTACGGGACGTTCGCCTCGAAGCCGCATCCGGAGATGGCGTTGGCATAGGCGCGATAGCCCGTGTCGCCCGTCATGTGGATGCCGCCGTGGGAGTTCGGCCCGGTGCCATTGTTGGCGATGATCGAGTTCGTGATCCGCGACAGCTCCGCGGCGGCAAAGACGCCCCCCTGTCCGTTCAACTCGATGTCGAGTTGATCGAGCGTGACGTTGTAGGCCACCGAGCCCGCACCGGCGGCCCCCATGTAGATGCCATAGCGACCGTTCCGCACGATCAGTGACCGCTCGATCATCCAGGTCTTGGGCAGCCCGAAGTCATTCTGATCAGCCCGCATCACGATGCCGTCCACGGCCTGATCACTGATGAGGCAGTCCGAGATCCGACCGTTCCAGACGTCCTCGACCTCGATGCCACGCTGGCCCCTTCCGGACCGGCTCGTCACCTCGAGCCCTTCGACCGTCAGGAACCACGCCTGCTGAGCGATCGGATTCCGCGTTCCGAAGTAGAACGCGGCGCCGCTCGCGACCCGGTTCTCGATGACCGTCCGCCCAGGGCCATCCCCGCGCACCTTGAGCGCCTGAGCGTTGAAGTCCGTGTCCTCGAAGTAGGCCTCGACCGTCGAATCGAACGTGTAGGACCCGGCGGGAAGGAAGACCTCGGCGCCGCACGCGAGGGCGACATCCATGGCCGCCTGCACGCTGTCGGAGTCGTTGCCTCCCCACCACTGCGGGAGGACCTGACGCACGCACCCCGGCGTGAGGGAGACCTTGCCCACGCCGGAGAAGACCTGCGCCTGGGCCGCATCCAACGATCCAGCGATCTCCAGTCGCTGCCCGGCGAGATCGATCAATGAGGCGCCCTCGTGCACGAGCGCGATGTTCGGTGGGACCTTCAGAGCCCCATGCAAGACGTCGTCGATGTCCACCCGGATCACGGCCCGAGTCTCGCGGCCGAGGACCCGGAGCGCCTCGTCCAGCCGGCCTCGCCCGTTGTCTTGGAACCGACTGAGCGCGTGGACTCCGCTCGCGTCCTGGGACGTCCGCAGCGGGAGTCTCCCCCACATGGAGATCACAGCTCCAGCGAGGGTCAGCGCTGCGGCCACTCGAATGACGGTCCTGCTCATGGTCGTGCTCCTCTCGCGGAATCCCTGCTCGGCCGCGGACGCCCGCCGGGAGACGTGCGCGAGTTGGCCTTTATCCAGACTATCCAAAGACTCCGCGAGCGCAGCCGCGACCCAGCACCGCCCCTCTCTGGGCGCCTTCAGTCGCCGTCGGCCGCACCGAGGACCTCGGCGAGCCCCGCCAGCGCCCAGCGGTAGTGCTCGGCCGCGAGCCCGTGCCCCTGGTCCTCGTAGATGCGAAAGTCCCGCTCTCCCTTCACGCGATTGAAGGTGCCGAAGCTCGTCTCAGGGGGACAGATCCCGTCCTGAAGCCCGACGCCCATGAGGGTCGGACACGTGATCCTGTCCGCGAGGTTCATGGTGTCGAAGTAGCTCAGGGTCTCGAGAGCGCCGGCTCGCGAGCGGTCCCCGTCCGCAGCGAGCCACGCCGCGAGGTCCTTCACGTCCTGATCGATGAGGAGGGTCATCAGCCCCCTCCAGTGGCAGA
>CBFHHK010000024.1:3445-28815 GCA_965655435.1 Planctomycetota bacterium
GTCCGCAGCGAGCCACGCCGCGAGGTCCTTCACGTCCTGATCGATGAGGAGGGTCATCAGCCCCCTCCAGTGGCAGAGCCAAGGGATGTCCGCGAGGCAGATGTCCACCCGCGGATCCAGCGCCGCGGTGGCGAAGGCGAGGCCGCCTCCCTGGCTCGCGCCCCAGACCGCCAACCGATCCTGGTCCACGTCATCGCGTGAGCAGAGGTAGTCCATGGCCCGCACGCAGTCCATGTAGGCGCCGCGGTAGAAGTAGTCGTCCTTGTCCTCGAGGCCGCGGAGCCAGTAGTCGACAGGCTCCGCGGGGACGTCCTCGACGCTGCCACCGTGGCCGCGGATGTTGAACGAGAAGACGACGCGGTTGCCCACGGCTTCGATGGGCTGCATGTTCTCGGTGTAGCCGGGGACGCGCAGGACCGCGGCGTGGGGCCCCTCCGACCTGGGGACCTGGAGCCAGCCCCGTACGCGGACGCCGCCGAGGCTCCGGAGCGTCACCTCGCTGAGCTTGAAGTCGTCGCCCGGCTCGCCCGAGACCTCTCTGAGCTCGACCTCCGGCTCCACCGCGGCGAGCGCCTCGAGGGTCCGTGCCCAGAAGCCCTCGAAGTCAGCCGCGCGGCTCAGCTCGTACTGGATCCCAGCCGGGGCGCAGCCGACGCGGCGCCTTCGCACCCGCGGGCGCGCGCCCCCATCCTCGAGCACGCTCACCGTCACGCTCGTGAAGCCTGGCCCCTCCATGACGAGGGGGAGCACCGCCGCCGCCGTCTCACCCGCCGGGACCACCATCCTCACGACCTCTCGCTCCCCGTCCTCGAAGGCGAGCGAGGCCACCTCCCAGCGCAACGAGACCGCCACGGGCTCCCCGGCCCGATTCTTGACGCGGGCAGTGAAGCGGACCGTGTCTCCTGGGTCACAGAGCCCGCCTGCCGCGTCGGCCTCAAGGGTCACCCGCGGCCGGGGGGGGCTGCTCTTGGAGACCGCATCATCGGCGGACAGGTGGAGGGCGCCGAAGAGCGGCAGGGCAGCGCAGAGGAGAGTCTTGGGGAGCAGCATCGAGAGCCACACTAGCGGCGGTCATCCCGAGGCGGCCTCCGATTCCTCAGCCGCGTCGGGGAGGCCGGTCTCCCATTCGCCAGGAGGGCGCGGATCCGGAGGCACTCACCGCGCCCCCTCTCCCACGCCCGGAAGGCTCCTGGACGGGCTCCAGCTCCTCACGGATGACCCCAGCCCGGGCCGCCTTGCCTCGCAGGCCAACTGGACGACGCTCCTCAGCCACAGCCGGGGCCTCTCCAACGGCGTGGGCCGGTCCAGGGCCGGTCGAGGGCCGACCCAGGGGCCGCCATGGCTGCCTGTGAACCGCTCCAACATGGCGACCGCGCAGAGGGTGCGCTCCTCCACAGCGCGCGGCACGGGCGGGCTCTCCTTCAGGGGCCCGCTCGACGAGCGGCGCTGCTGGCTCGTTCGACGGCATGGAGGTCCACTCCTACGGCAGCATCCTCGTGATCTCCCTCGAGGGCGAAGTGCTTGCCACGATCGCCGCCCATGATCTCGCCTCCACCGGCCGCCCCGATCCGGGCTTGGAGGACCTCCAATTCACGACCTGCGCTGAGGCCGCACGGCCGAAGCTGAGGCCTTGAGGATCCAACTGCTGCGCGCCGTCCCGCGGATCACGGGCGCGCCCGTCGGCGCCGGACGAGCGCCTCCAGGCCGAGCCCCCACAGCAGGCTATTCCCCAGCAAGAGCCCCCACTCGAGGGCGCCGGGCATCCCACGACCCATGAAGACCGAGTCCTGGAGCCAGAGCCCCACAAACCACAGGGGTGTCCCCAGCGTCCAGAAGAGCGGCCCCGCCAGCCGGCTCACCAGGCCGGCTGACTCACCGTCGACCGCCGAGAAGTCGAGGTGCAGGAGGAGGGCGGCGAGGAAGAGGCCGAGGTGCAGCGTGGCCATGAGCCCCACTCGGACCCAAGACCAGCCTGCGCGAGAGGACGAGCCAGCCACCACGCTCATTGGTCCGCGGCCCGCCGTTCCACAGGGAAGAGCCGCCGCTCCGCCTCCTCGCCGCCGTCCCACAGGACCCAGGTGGCGTCCACGCGGTCCTCGCCAAGGAACGCGACGACGTGCTGGTGCATGTGCATCTCGTCCAGCGAGCCCAGGTTGGAGGCCCCGTTGAAGTCGAACTCGATGAGTGACTCGTCGCCGCCCGTGGCCACCATCGAGGGCTGGTTCCCGAGGGCGCAGTAGTGCGTGAGCATGAGCTGGTCCCCGTCCATGTAGTACATGGTGACCATCTCCTTCTCCATCCCGGGGAACAGCCGCTCGACCACCGCCGTCCCGTTCGCCGCTAGCTCGAAGATCATGACGGGGCCGTCTTCAGACTCCCCGTCTACTCGGTGCCACTCTCCGACCATCGCGGTCATCTGGTCGAAGTGGGGTGTGCCGTCGATCGGCCTGGCCGCACCCTCCGTGGAGGCACAGGAGGCGAGGCAGGCGGCGAGCAGACTGGGGAAGAGTGTGGTCAGGCGCAGGAGCATGGATGGGGCGGGTTCGGAGGCACCGCCGCAGGGGCGAAATGGGAGGCAAAGGCATCGACGATAGAAACAGAACCGCCGGCCTCCGCTGCCACAGTTCAGCCGGTTTCCGCCCGGGCCCTCGAGTCCAGCCCCGAGACGAGAGGGAACCCCGAAGAGCCCGACGTCGCTCCCAGCGGGAGGGTTGACCCGGAAGCTGAGCTCAACCCAGAGCTAGACATCCCACGACGAGGTCGCCTCGCTCCCTTGGCGGCGAAGGCGGCTCCAAGACGGGAGCCCCTCCTCTCACGGGGGTCTGAAGGGTTGGCCGGCGCCCCCTGCTCGCCTGAGGGGCGCCCTGATCGCCTCCCCCCAAGAACCGCGTCCAGCGACGCTCCGAGGGGGGGCCCAAGAAGATTCCGATTGCCGTGGGCGGACCACGCGGTGGCGACGTAGACCCGAGTGCCGCAGTTCATTCCTATGAAGATCCTCCCCGTCGTCGCGAAGGCCGCCCTCGCCCTCTCCACAGCCCTCCTCGCGATCTCCTCCGCCGCGTGCCATCCCTGGGGCATGCGGCTGCTCTCGCTCGAGGTCCGGCAAGGAGAGGAAGTCGTCTACCGCAGCTCCTTCGACGTCAGGGACGGCGAGGGGGCCGCGGCAATCTGGGACGAGGCCGGGGAGAACCTCTTCACGGATGACCTCGCCGTTCCGGACGCGTTCACGTTCCCCGAGAGCACGCGGGCCCACCTCGACGGCGAGGTCGGCCTCCGAATCTCCCACGGCGACCTGACCATCAGTGAGGTCTCCCTGGAGGGGCTCGACCTGATCCGCAGCGACGACAGCGCAACGGACTGGCGCCTTCCGCGAGAGGAGATCCTGCGCGCCAAGGCGGCCGCAGGGCACTGAGCCCTCAGACCTCGAGGACCTCGGCACCGGCGCCGGCGACCGAGGGGTCCTTCAGCCAGACGAGGGTGCACGAGACCTCGGCGGGCGGCAGGTCAAACAGCGCAGCGACCGCGGACCGGTACGCCTCCATCTGCTCACGGTGGGCCGCGCGGACCTGGTCCGCCGAGGCGGCCGCGTCCGTCTTGTAGTCGATCACCTGGGCGCTCTGTACCCGCCCCTCGTCCCGGTGCAGCACGAGCCGGTCGATGAACCCGCGCCAACGGAGCGGGGCTCCGCCCTCTCCTTCGACCTCGACCTCGAACGAGCGCTCGTTGTGAACCGTGACCTCCCCCGGCGGGCGGGTCAGCAGCTGGACCAGCGCCTCGGAGTCCATGGCCTCGCGGAACCTCACGAGGGCCCCATCCACCAGCGCAGCCTCCTCGTCACCTGCGCGGGCGAGGATCGCCCGGAGGCTCGCGTCACCGGCCAGCTCTTCGTCGAGCCACTCGACGTCCTCGAAGAGGGCGTGGACCAGCGTCCCAAAGCGCGCGCCGCGGCCGCTGGCGCCGGACAACAATGAGCGCACGGACTCGGCTCCATGGCCAGCAGAGCTCGGGGCGCGGACCGCGGCCTCCCCCGGTGCGGGATCCAACCGCAGCGGGTGCTCCACAACGGGCTCCTTTCCGCCGCTCTCGTGCACGGGGGCCCAGGCGCCCGTGGAATCGGCGTGGGACCAGATCTCTTCATGGTCCCCCTCCAAGCTGAGCTCGCCGACAATCTGCCCGTCAAAGGCCTCCGCCACGATGCACCCGTGGCTCAGGCTCGGAGACTTCTTCCCCGGCGCAGTGACGATCAAGTCGATGGAGTGCACCGCCCGCGTGAGCGCGACGTAGAGCCCGGAGAGCTCGTCCACCATCTGGCGCTCCTTCTCCCCCTCGTACATGGCCTCCAGCTCGGAGTGCTGAGCCGCCACATCCGCGCGCGGCGCCATGGTCGCCACCCGCGGGGAGGCCACCTCAGACTCGGCCTCGATGAGCACCCCCTTGGGAGTGAGCCGCAGCAGCCGCCCGAGCTCGGGGAGGACCACCGCGTCGAACTCGAGCCCCTTGGAAGCATGGATGGTCATGACCTTGACCCGCGCCTGCGACGGATCAGGGACCTTCTTGCCCCGAACCTCGTCAGCGAAGTCCGCCGGCCGCAGGCCGGGGTTCGCGTCGTAGGCCTCCGCGAGATCCACCAGCTGCTCAAGGCGACGCAGGTCCCAGGCAGAGGCCTCCGCGGTGAGCTGCTCCATGCGGCGCTGGAGGAACGGGCCGTACCCCGCGTGCAGGAGCTCCGACCTGAGCTCTCCCGACACCTCCGATGCCCGCTGCTTGGCCTCGGCGCTGCCGGCCTCCGCGGAGACCAGCCCCAGCTGCGCGCCGAAGGGAGAGCGCGCGACCTGCAGGGCGGCGATCCCGTCCGCGGGGTGGTCAGCTAGCTGCAGGAGGCCGAGCAACCACGTCACCGGAAGGGAGTCCGTGAGGGGGTTTCCGCCCTCGTCGCTCGCCTCGATGCCGACCTTGCCGAGCCTGTAGCGCAGGGTCGGGACGAGCTTCGCCGTCCGAACGAGGATCGCAATGGAGGCCTCCGGGTGTCGCTCGTGCAGCACGCGAACGCGCTCGACCGCGAGGTCAACGGCCGGACCCAACTTGAGCTCCCCGCGGTCCTTGTCGTGGGCGCGGACCTGCCAGACATGCGCCTCGCCAGCGAGCTCCTTCTTCGCCTCGTGGGGCCCGAAGTTCTCGCACCAGCGCCTCGCGGCCTGGCGGACCGCGGTGTGCTTGTCTCCTGCCATCGCCGCGCGCTCAGGCAGCCCTTCGAACACCTGGTTGACCACGTCGAGGATCACCGACGAGGAGCGGTAGTTCTTGAGCATCTCCTCTTGGACGAGGCTCGGGTGCCGCTCATGCATCCGGGAGAGCAAGCGGGGCTCGCCGCCGCGCCACCCATAGATGGACTGCTTGACGTCACCCACGCAGAAGAAGCTCGACTCCTCGCTGCCGTCAGCGAGCACCTCCTCCGCGAGGGGCAAGAGGAGCCGCCACTGCTGGGCGGAGGTGTCCTGAAACTCATCCAGGAGGAGGTGCGAGAGCTTGGCGTCCATGCGGAAGCCCAGCGCCTGCCGCCAGGCCTCCGGCTGCTCCCGCGCGGGGCCACGCTCGAGGGCGCGAGAGAAGTCCTGGAAGCGATAAGTCCCCCACTCCGCCCGAAGCTCGTCCTCGGCCTGGGTGTACTTCGTCAGGAACGAGCCCATGGCCCGGTTCCGCGCCAGCAGCTCCTTCACCGCGTCCTCACCCGCCCGCTGGGCCAGGGTCTGGATCGCCGCCGCGAGGCCCTCGGGGATCGGGACTCTCGAGTACTTCTCCTCACCCGCGATCACCCTCTCCACCAGCTTGCTGCCGAAGAAGGCCGAGTCGATGGGGTCGCTTCCGTCCCCCACGACCTCCCGCAAGCTGTCGATCGCGTTGGCGAAGACCTTGTTCGGCGTCCCCTTTGCTGTGACCGGGACATCGAACTGGTGGAGGTAGCGGATCTGCGCCTCCACCTCATCCGGGTCGACACCCTGGAGGGGCTCGAGGCTGTCCCAGGCCTCCGGCCCCGCCTGGGCAGCGGCGCTCTCGGCCTCCGAAACGGCCTCCAAGAGGGCCGACTGCGCCTTGCGGGACGCGCCGCCGCGCACCAGCGCGCGGAGCAACTCGAGGCGCTCATCGTCATCAAGACCATCCAGGACCCGCGCCACGGTCTCCGCCGCGAGTCCGACCTCCTGCACCGCCGTCCCGATGGCGAAGTCCGGAGACAGCTCCAGCTCCATGGCGAAGAGCTGAGAGAGGCTGATGAAGAAGGCGTCGAGGGTCTGGACCCTGAAGCGCTCGATGCGACGGACCAGCCGTGCGAGGGTCTCGGCGCACTCCTCCGCCGAGAGGCTGTCCCGGTAGGGCTCGACCGCCTGGGCCGCCTCGAGAAGGTAGCCCCGCGCGTCCTCACCGGCCGCGTCGTCCTCCGCGCCCTCACGGAGCCGCTTGAGGACCCGGTCGAGGATCTCCCCCGCCGCCTTGCGCGTGAACGTCGCCGCGAGGACCTGCTTGGGCTCCACGCCCGCGACCAACAGCCCGGCGAAGTGATTGGCCAGCCGGAACGTCTTGCCCGTCCCCGCCGACGCCAGCAGCAACTGGCGTCGCTTCTTGATGGAGTCATCCGTACCAAATAGTTCGATCTGACTCATGACCTCTCCTCCTCGTCCTCGCCCTGATCGGGCTCCCGCACCAGGCCAACCCCGAGGAGCTCTCGCTCGATCGGGAGCATGAACTCCGTCTTCGCCCGACCGAGGTCCTGCACGTCGCCAGCCCGGACGCGCCGGACCACCTCCCGTGCACAATCCAGGGCGTCCTCGATGTCTTCGAGCCCCCAGGTGACCTTGCCTGCCACGAGCTTGAGCTCCACGCGGGTCCCGTCACCCGGCAGATTGACGTAGCCAAGCCCCGGCACGACGCCCTGGCCCACAAGGGGCTGCACCATGTGGGCGTAGAGCGGCAGCTGGAGGTCCTTCCAGTCCCCGTTCTTCTTGCGGTGCACCGTCGTCGGGTCGTTGCTCTTGTGGCTGGTCTTGTAGTCCAGCACGCGCCAGAACCCGGTCTTCGAGTGCTGCTCGATCCGGTCAATCTTGCCGCGAATCCACGCCGGCTCCTCGCCCGCTCCCATGTCCAGCCGCGCGCAGCCCTCGCGCCCGATGGAGGCGTCGCCCTCCGGGCTCCACTCCGCGTGGCGGATCCGCCACCCGTCTCGAACCTCGCCCACGTGCCAGAGGGCGAAGCTCTTGAGGCGGAGGCGGAGCTGGCCGAGCTGGATCTGCACCGCCGGCATCACCGCACGAGGGAACCGCATGGCGGCGCGCCGGTCGAGCCGCTGGAGGAGGAACTCCTCGACCTCCTTGACGCTGGTGACCTCCCGCATCGCCTCGTTCGCTCCGAGGTCCTCGAGCACATCGTGAGCGAGCGTGCCAAAGCGCAGCGCATCGAGCTCTCCGGCGCGGTCATCCACCGCCTCAAGGTGAAGGACTCGCTGGACGTAGTAGAGGAGCGGCGAGTCCAGGAAGGACTTGAAGGAGGTCACCGTGAAGCGATCCTGGGGCCGGGGGTCCGCGATCACCGGCGGGAGGTCCGCAGACACGTCCCGATTACCCACCTCAACCGCCGCGAAGCCCACAGGGTCGAGAGCATGATCCACCCTCGCGGCCACGTCGCCGTCCCCCGCCCTGAAGGCGAGCCGGCTGGGGAAGAGCGGGTCCCCGTCCCGGGTGGTCCTGCCGCTGATCAGGTGAACCGACCGCTTCGAGTGGAGGAGCGCGATCATCGTGTAGACGTCCCGCGCCGTGCGCCGCGCATCATCCTCGAGGCCGAGGACGGTGCGGACAGAGTCAGGAAGAAAGGGGTCGCGGGTGGACGGCTCGGGCACCTTGGACTCGTTGAAGCCTGTCACCACGAGGTGCGGCGCCCCGTCGAGGAGCAGCTCAAGCCAGCCGAGCAGCTCGACCACCGGCTGGCCTTCCTCCCCTGTGGGGTCCGGGACCGCCGCGCCTCCCGCGGTCCAGTGGACCAGGCGCAGCGCGTCCGCTGGCGTCATCTGCCGCGCCACCGCTGCGGGGATCCGCTCCAGTTCATCCATGACGGTCCCCAGTCGGCGAAGCGCGACCTCCACGTGCCGACCGGGCTCGCTCGGACCACCCTGTTCGAGCAGCGGGTGGTCACCGTACACGAGCACCAGCAGCTCACGGAGCCGCCCCACGTGGCTCGCGAGCGGGGCGCCAGCGTCGGTGAAGAGCGTCCCACCAAGCTCCTCGACCGCGCCGAGCATCGGGCGAATGTCCTCCCTCTGCCTCACTTGGCCGGGGAGGTCCAGGACGCCGCCATCAGGGCTGGGGTCCAGCGTCCGGGGCAGGTGCTCCGGGCGGTACCGGTCCAGCCTCGCGACGGGGTCGTGCCCCAGGCGTTGGGTGAGCCAGCGGGCCAGGTCCGCATGGCGGACGAGGGAGGCGGCGTTCTCCGCCGTCCGCGCCCGGGAGAAGGCCTCCAGCGCCGCGACGAGGCGCATGGGCGCCGTGAGCCCGAGCGGCGTCCCCGCGGCGCTCCTGGCATGGATGCCGGCGGCGCTGAAGCGCCGCGCGAGCAGGGGGACCACCTCATCATCAGGGATCCCGACCGTGAGCTCTCCGGCGTGCGCGGGCGCGGCCTCTGCCGCGAGCGAGAGCGCGAGGCGGGCCTGGTCGTCGGGGGTCCCGACCACGTGCCACTGGTCGAGCGGGAGGTCCACGTCCGCCTCCTCCCAGCGCGACGTCACGAGGGTCCCTAGATCATCGAAGCCCTCGGCCGCGACCTCCGGGGCAAAGACGAGCACACGGGGCGCCTCGTCCAGGGCGCGGAGCGCATCGCGGAGGAGCCGGTTCATCTCCAGGACGCCCACGAGGACCACCTGAGCTCCGCTCGCCACGCGACCCGACTCGAGGGCCCGGAGGCGCCCCTCATGGGGATCAGAGAGCTCCAAGCCCGCCATCCGCGCCCGCCACAAGCCCTGGATCTCCGCCAGCGCCTCCCAGCGTCGGAGCTCTCCCACCGGGCACCCGGAGTGGGTCTCCAACCGCTTCCATACGGCGGCGAAGTCATGGCCCCACTGGGCGAGCTCTGCATGGAGCACGCGCAGCTCCTCGGCGACCCGCCACCAGGCGGCGCGGTCGCCCCGGGCCGGCGGGCGCGAGAGGATCCGCAGGAGCATCTCAGGCCGAGCGCCAACGAGGGCGCTCTCCCATGCGAGGGTACGGGTCGTGCGGTCCGCCGGCGCGTGCTCCAGCGGCAACAGGGCGTCCGCGAGCGCGCCCGGCGTCATGATCGCCGGCGCGAAGTAGCCCGCCCACCCCCGCGCTGATGCGCAGGCCCTCAACGCCTTCGCGAGCCTGCGACCGGCTCGCGCGCCCGGGACCGCGATCAGGAGGTCACCGAGGTCCTCAGGCCCCTGCGCTCCCGCGAGGATCTTCTCTGCGGCCCTCTCCAGGAGAGGCCCGTCGTATCCGAGGAACTCGGGAGAGGCCGTGGCAGCGGCGTGTTCTTGGGGCGTCGGCAGCATGATCCGCCGAGGCTACCGACTCGACCTCAGAGCTTCGAGAGCCAGTCGAGGAACTGGCCCTCGAGGTCCTTCTTGGAGGGCTCGGTCGCGCTCAGCGGCTTGCCGTACTGTTCCTCGAAGGTGGCCTCCAGGGACTCCGCGCCGTTCTCCGCCTGGGCCAGCTGGGTCAGGTAGGCCGCGAAGGCCGCCTCGGAGGTCTTCTTGGAGCGCTGCCCCTTCGTCCTCAGCCAGTAGATGAACCCGGTCCGGTAGGACCGGTAGAACTCGAGGCTGTCGCCCCAGAACTCGTCGGGGACCGGCGGTGAGCCCGCGGCGGGGGTCCCGAGGAAGGGCGCCTTGACGACCATCCGCTTGGCTTCACGGTCGTCGACCAGCTCGAAGGTCCCGTTCTTCTCGTACTTCTTGCGCGCCTCGCTGGCGCCGGCTGCCTGTGAGGACTGAAGCGCCACGAGGAAGTGGTCCTTGCCGTGCTCCGAGCGCCACCGACTGTCCGCCATGTTCGGGGGTAGGACTCCACCCTCGGAGAGTCCGCCGGGCACGAAGATCTCCCGCGCCTGAGTGCGCCGCGCGCGCAGGTCGCCGTCGACCCGCGTGTTGCACTCTCCGTAGATCTCGACGACGAGGTTGACCGAGAGGGCGCCCGCCAGGGACGGCGGGATCTTGTCGCCGAACAGGTTGTCGATCATCGCGTTGCCGGCGAGCTGCGAGATCTGCTGCTGCATTCCGGTCGGCGTCCGGGAGTTCATGCTGATCCCCGCGAACGCGCCCCCGGTCGAGCTGCCCAGGCTCGCGAACTCCAAGGCGACGACAGAGATATCGTTGAAGTAGGTGTTGGTCCAAGTCGCGACGTCGTTGGTCCAGTAGATGCCCTGGTTGGCCGGGCTGATCGCGCCGAAGGTGCTCAGCAGCTCGAGGAAGTCCCGCCGCCCCGGCGCCACGAGGAAGGTGTCCACGTACTCGTCCTCGCGATCCAGCCCGAGGCCTGTGCCACGCGCCATGTACTCGCCGAAGCGCCGCTGCGCCTCGAGGGCCTTCTTGCTCGCCCCGAGCAGCGTCATCACGTCGCCGGTCTTGCTCGGGTCGAGCTTGTTGATGGCGTTGCCGCGGAGCTTCTTGAAGTAGCTCCTCAACGTCTTCAGGTCCTTCTCGGCCTCCTTGATCCCCGGCGCGTTGGGACCGAGCCACTCCAGGAACTGCGCCTGGACCTCGAGCAGCGCCCCGGCCAGGAGCCCGAAGTTGTCGCCGTTCGAGCGGCTGAGCGCCGCGTAAGAGCTCAGCCCCAGATCGAACACGCCGATGCGCATGGTGAAGAACGAGCGCTGGAGCAGGTCCTCGGTCGAGACCTGCGCCGCCGCCGCCGGATCAAGTCCTGAGCGCTTCAGGAACTCCGCTGCGAGCTCCTCATGGTTGATGTCGACCTGGGGCGAGCCGATGGATTGGCCCAGGGCCCCGCCCGCCGTTCCGGCGAGGACTCCGGCGGTGAGAAGCAGTGAGGCGAGGGTCGAGCGAGCTTGGTCGAGCATGGGAGCGGCAGCGTTTGAAGGGACGGGACTGCACACCTCTATAGGAACTGTGGACCTCGGGGCGTGTAACGAGCGGGCAAAGCGTGGCCGGGGGAGTGCTGTACGCCGTGAACGGTCAGATATTCACGTCCACCGGGAGGCCGTTCTCCACATCCCAGTCCGTGATCAGCACCGGCACAGCCTCGCCGTCGAGGAACACCTCGAGGTCGAGGACCCGCGCCCGGCTGCCCTCCAAGCTCTGAACTGTGGGAGCGGCCCCCGCCGAGCTGGCCGGGACGCCGTAGGGCACCCTCAGTTCGAGTTCGCCGCCTGCGGCTCCCGCGCGGGCCGCGGCGCGCCACGTGAAGACGCCCCCCTGCCCGTCGGCGAGGGTCGCCATGACCTGGAGGAGCCCCCCCTCTGCCCGCAGCCTCGCCCCGGGAACCACGTCGTACGCCCGCATGCCTCCCGCCGCCACGCTGGGATCGATCCAGTGAACCAGTCGCATGAATCCGGGATGCCGAACGGCGATGTCCTCGCCCCCCCCCATGAGGCGGGACCCCATGGTCTGCGCCCAGACCTCTTCGCTGCGGCCACCGAGGTCGAGCGCGGCGGAGACCTCACCCCGCCGGGCGGCCGTCCGGCCGTCGATGATCACCGAGCCGACCCCGAGCCGCTCCAGCATCGCAAGCGCTGCCGCCTCATCGGGCTCGGAGAAGAAACGCCACGGGGCGAGGAAGGAGGCCTCGCCGAGGTAGAGCCCGAAGTTGGTCGCGACGGTGGGGCGCTCGGCCCGCCACTCGATCGAGTGCCCGAGGTCCCACTCCGCGAGGACCGCTGAAGGCCGACCCTCCGAGCCCGTGACCTCGGCTCCCATTGCCCGAAGGAGCTCCGCCTGCGCGCGCTGCCGGCGAGCCATCTCGGTACGGGTCACGAAGGGCGCCAGCTCCGGGTCAGCGATTCGCGCCCGAGAGAGGACGCCGTCGACGGTGCTCGGGTTGGCGGCGACGGCGAGGACGGCCATGCCCAGGACGGCGGCGACCCGGAGCTCTGCGCGTCCCAGCCGTGAGAGGACACTTGCGGACAGGAGGGCTCCCATCAGCACCGCCATCGGGGCCGTCAGACCCTCCGCGAAGCGCCGCTGCAGGAGCGCAAGGAGGAGCAGGACCGGGAAGGAGAGGACCCAGGGCAGGAGCTGCGGCGCCGTCCTCACCTGCCGGACCGCGAGGACCCACATGAGAGGAGCGATCAGGATCCCGGCGCCGGCGAACTTCAGCAGCTTCGAGGGGGATCCCGCCAGAGGTTGAGACTCGTTGATCCCCCCCATGAACGGGTTCTCCGCCCCCGCCCACGAGAAGGCGTCGGCGAGGCCCGCGCCGGTGCCCGCGCCGAAGAGCAGCGCCACGGCCAGGGCCACCGCAGGGAGCGTCGCGGCGAGGCGGCGGCGGGCGGCGAAGCGAGGGAGCAGCGCGTAGGGCGCAAAGATCAGCCAGCCAATCGCGAGCCACACCATGTGGAACCACGACAGCTCGATGAGGCTGAAGGGGTCCGAGGAGCTGAAGGGGCTCTCGATCGCCGCGGGCATGACCATGAGCAGGGCCGCCTTGTGGAAGGTGGTGGCGAAGATGGGCAGCCCCCTCGCGCTCTGCAGACCCCGCTCGTCCCTGAAGGGCAACGCCAGCCTCAGGACCAACGCCAGCTGCACCAGCGCGACCCACAGGATCGAGGCGGTCCAACTGGTGATCATGACCCCGGCGATGAGCCCCGCGGCGCCGCCTCGGGCAGCGCTTCCAACAGGCCGCGTGATTCGATCAGGCCGCAGGCTGGACCCCACGATGGCCAGCAGGACCACGTGCAGCAGCGAGATGAAGGCGTGATGGTCCCCGTTCCCCAGGTGGGAGTAGCGGACATGCCCGAAGGTGAAGGCCACGGTCAGCCCCGCGACCAGCGCCGCGGAGATCGCCGCCGCCGGGCCCCGCGGAGCCGGGACCAGCGTCCTCGCCAGCCCCGCGGCCGCGAGGGCGGCGATCAGGGCCGTCAGGGCACCGCACCACATGGGGACCGAGGCGACCAGCTGCTCGATGCTCCGGCGGGTCGTCGGGAGGAGCGGCTCGGCGACCCCGGACGGATCGCTATCAGCCTCATCCGGGGCCGGAGGCAAGAGCGCCTCCATCGACGGGGGGCGGCGACGTGCCAGGGCGGTGAGCAGGAGGTCGTAGGTCGGCGGCCACGGGATCGCCGTCCCGGAGCTGTCCGGCCCGGCTCCCTCGGGGTAGGCGAGGAAGGGGTCATAGGACGACACCCACCCGGCGTTCTGGACGGCGCGAGCCACGCGACGAGCGTGATAGAGGGTGTCAGGGTCGTACGACCCCCAGGTGAGCGGCTCCGCGTCGCCGGGGCCCTTGACCGGTGCAGCGGAGGTGGCGGCGCCGGCGGGCTCAAGGGCCACCCCGATGGCACTCCTCTCCCGGACGCCAAGGGCGATGAAGGCGGTCAGGCACGCGAACGCCACGACGGCAGCGCGGACAGGCAGCGGCATGGTTTGGACGGCGCGGTCTAGCGGACCTTGAGGAACTTCGTGCACTCGCTGGCCATCTTCTCGAGCGCCGAGCGCTCGGTGCGGCAACGCAGCGCCACGTCTTTGACCGGATCCCATGGGAGGTCGTAGCACTCGAGCTCCTGAACCCAACCGCCGATCCCCGGAGCCGTCAGCGGGATGTCGAAGATCCCGGACTCTGTCCAGAGGCCGATGTCGCTCCACCCCGCGACGACCCGCTCGCGGCTCTGCGGCGGATCGAGGAGGTTGACGCCGAGGCTGTACCCACCGCGGGCCGCCGGGTCCGCCCCGAGCAGCTCGAGCATGGTGCTCGAGAAGTCGAGGTGCGACGTGGGGCGCGACTCCCTGCCAGGCTCGATGCCCGGCCCACGGAAGATGAACGGCACCTGGACCTGCGGCGGCGAGAAGTTGGAGGTGTGCCCCCAGAACCCGCACTCGAAGAACTCCTCCCCGTGGTCACCGGTGACGATCGTATAGGTGTCCTCGGCCTCGCCCGCCCGCTGCAGGGTCTCGAGCATCCGGCCCGCGGTCTGGTCCGCGTGCACGACCGAGTTCTTGTACGCGTTGATCACCCGCTCCTGGAGTCCGGCCAGCTCGGGCCCTTCCGTGGTCCGTCCAAGCTCGATGTAGTCGAGGGACTCGACCGCAGGCGAGTGGGGCCCGCCAGGATTCTCGTACGGCTGATGCGGCGCGTCGATCAGGACGAAGGCGAAGAAGGGCCGCTCGTCCCGGGTGACGCGGCGACGCTCCATCCAGCCGTCGAAGGCCTCTGCAAGCAGCTCGTCCTTCTGATACGACACGAGCCCCGGCGGGAAGGAGTCGAGGATCGACTGGTCGTCCACCCCCACCCACGCGGTCTCCCTGAACTCGGGGAAGCTCATCGAGGCGCTCGAGAAGACGCGCACGTCGTAGCCCGCGGCCTGCATCGCCTCGACGAGCACCGGAGCGCGGCGCTGGGCGAGCACCGGGAACCAGTAGGACCCGTGCAGCCCGTAGAGCATCGTGAACAGGCCGTAGCGCGTCCCGTTGCCGCCGGAGAGGTGATCCTCGAACACCCGGGCGCCCTCCGCAAAGGCGCTGATGTTGGGCGTGAGTTCGGGGTCGAACATGTCGCGACGCCACGAGTCGAGGACGCAGACGAAGACGTTCTTCCTGGGAGCGTCCGCAGGGATCTGCGGGCGCTGGTGCGGCCAGTCGAGCTTCGCGTCCACCGGCAGCAGGTCCATCTCCGGCGGCCGGGCAGCCTCCGGGTCGAGGAGCGGCTCGATGATCTGCCCGAGCCGGACCCGCGGGACCACGGGGATCGGCTGGATCGCGCGCAGCGCCTCCCGGTGCTGGGCGACGTCCGCGGCGGCGCTGACGGACTGGCTGAACAGCAGCGTGGGGAGCAGGCCGAGCACCACCACCGTCTTGGGCTGGAGGAACAGGTTCCCGCGCACCCCCTCCTCGTTCAGCCCCTGAATGCGGCGCGCGAACCACGCCGAGCAGAGACACTGGACGAGGGTGAGCCCCCCGATGACCAGCCCTGCAGTCTCCCAGACATAGGCGCCGAGGATGATCGAGTCTCCGCTGCCCTTCGTCAGGACCACGTTGAGGACCGCGCTATCGAAGAAGTGATAGCGCAGGAGCCGGTAGACAATCGTGTCCGTATAGAGGATCGCGAGGAACCACGCCCCCACGAAACCAGCGAGCAGGCAGGCGAGACGCCAGCTCCTGATCCAGCGCCAGATCACCAGGAACGCGGCACCCGGCACCAGCGCCAAGACCGCCACCGAGGAGACCAGCGCGAGCGACACGTACACCCGGATCCACGGCGCCCGGTCCACGGGCGCGTCGAAGAACCAGAGGGAACCCACGAGGGTCCCCGCCAGCACGTTGAGCAGCCAGAGGCGGAACAGGGCGTGGCCCAAATCCCCCCGCGAGGGCGCCGAGCGCACGGACGGGGCGCCCGTGAGATCGCCTTTCGAGCGGCGGGAGGTTTGCGGGTGATCGGACATTGAGGCAGTTCTGGCGTCAGCGTCGGCTGCTGGTCTGGCCCTCCCCACGGGGCGGACCGGGCGTCGCATGGGCCTACGCTGCAACTCGGGCAACATTGTGGCGATCTGGATCTCCCCTTGATGCTTTTCCCACGATTCCTCCTTCCGGACGGCGTCCCTGGGATTTCCAGAAACTCATCGGAGCCACAGGCGACGACGGTCGCTATCCTCCCCGCCCGAGCGGAGAGGTGGCAGAGTGGCCGAATGCGCCGCCTTGCTAAGGCGGTGAGCCCTTGCGGGTTCCGTGGGTTCGAATCCCACCCTCTCCGCCACCCATCCCCACGGGCTGTCCCGCACGGGGATGGGTCGCGGTCCGAGCTGGGTCGGTTCCCTGCAGGACGGGCCCTGCCGGCGCTCATGGGGACGGCGTTCGTCCGGACGGCTCTGGTGAGGTCTTGGGCTGCCATCGCCTGGCGGCCATCGCCGGGCCTCTCGCGCCTCACGCTCGGGCAGACGCAGCGCTGAGGCGGAGCGCTGGAGCCGCCCCTGCTTTGGGAGCAGAGCGCCCCTCAGAAGGTCCAGCCGACTCCGATGGTCATGCGGAAGTCGTCCTTCTTCGGCACGACGCCGCTCGCGCTGGCTTCCGGTGAGTTGATCCGGTCCCAGGTCACCGAGAGGTCCAGGTCGAGATCACTGGAGAGGTCGATCGACAGCGTGCCCACGGCGTTGTGGTTGTAGTCCTGGGCGTCCGGCAGCGGGACCGTGATGTTGTACTTGGCGTTGAACTCGACGTCGCCCGTGATGTCCCAGTCGTAGAGGGTGGAGAAGACGCCGGCGAGCGAGTTGTCTGTCGCCCCGCCCGACGCCAATTCGGAGTCAAACCGCTGATACTGAAACGCGGGCCCCGCGCTCAAGGAGAGGGTGTGAGCCGCCGTGTCGACGACCTCGTAGCCGATCGCCGCATAGGGTGTCACCCGCAGTCCGACGTTCTGGAAGGGGTCCCGGTAGATGTCCAACCCCGGCACGGTGACGAACGTGCGCTTGGTGATGAAGACATCGAAGGTGCTCCCGATGCGGTGGTTGTTGGCGGTCTCTGTTCCGTTGACCTGGCTGATCGCGCCGCTGTAACGGTTGGCCCACCTCGAGCGAGCCGTCTCCCGGGTCGCGGCCAGGACCGCTGAGTAGTCCGTTTGCTCCGTGTTGCCGGTACGGATCGCGATGCCCGCGGACACCTCTCCGGACCAGGTCGAGATCCCCCCGCCTTCGACGGCGAGGACCGACAGCACCTCGGAGCGAGGGATCTTCACCGTCTTCTCACCAGCGATCCAGATGGAGGACCGGTCCGCCGACAGCCGCCCCTCGAAGATCCGCCCGTCCTCGGTCAAGAGCACCTGGTGGTTTGGGCTGATGATCCTCAGCACGTCGTCGAAGTCGAAGGTCTGGTCGTCCAGCTCGTCGCTATCGAAGTCGAGGCTGTCGTCCCGCACCCGGAGGATCTCACCGCGCAGCCACTCTCCGGAGACGATCTGGATCCAATCCGCGCCGTCGTCGGTCTTCAGGGTGACCTCGGTCGAGGGCGCCTCATCATCGGCGGCTGGAGTGACCGTCATCCCATCCACCGGGGCCTGGTCCTCGAGGAAGCTCGAGAAGCTTCGACAAGCCGGAGCAAGGGTGAGGGCGAAGCTGAGGAGCAAGAGGCGGCAGGTCATCGTGGTCAAGAACGAGGTTGGAGATGGTGCGCCGGAATCCTAACGCCGGCTTTCTCGGCCTTGGCGCACGGTTCCCCGCGCTTCACGGCCAACCCCGTAATTCCACGGAATCCGCGGGATCCACGCGCCCTTGGCCCGCATCCTCCTGACATGACTCAGGCCCACATCCGGCGCTCGCCGCGCCGCCGCGCGGGCTCGGGGATCTTCGTCCCCCTCCTCGCGCTGGCCGCGCTCGCGGGCTGCCGCGGCGAGCGGACTCTCTCGCTCACCTCCACCCCCCTCGGCGCGGAGGTCCGACTGGACGATCAGAGGATCGGAGTGACCCCTGTCAAGGTCGCGATCGACCATTACGGCACCCGGCGCCTCACGATGTATCGCGCCGGCTCGCGCCTGTACAGCGAGCCTCTGGAGCTCAAGGCGCCATGGTGGAGCTACTTCCCCATCGATGTCTTCACGGAGGTCCTGAACCCGGTCCAGCTTCACGATCGCCAGACCTTCCACGTCGACCTCCAGCCGGCAACCGGAGTGGAGGCGGATCCCGTCACCGCCTCGTTCATCGAGGAGGCCATCCGGGTGCGGAGTGAGGGCCGCGTGCGGGCCGCTGCGGCTGCCGCTGCCGCAGAGGAAGAGGCGGGGCCCGCCAGCACCACGGCGCCGGCCACGTCGACGAACGCCGGGCCGGACCAGCCGACTCCATGAGCCGTCGCGGCACGGCCGAGGTCCGGAGCCTCGCAGGGCTCCGCGTCACCGTGATGGGCCTGGGCCTGTTCGGGGGCGGCGCCGGCGCTGCGCGCTGGGCCTTGCGCCAGGGCGCCAGGGTGACCGTGACCGACCAGAAGAGCCGCGACGCCCTGGGCGCCGTCGTGCAGGACCTCGAGGCCGTACGGTCTCCGCACCCGGTCCACCTCTCGCTCGGTGGGCACCGGAAGGAGGACTTCGAGGAGACGGACGTCCTCATCGTCAACCCGGCCGTCCCTCCCACCTCCCCCTGGATCCAGCTGGCGCGGTCCAAGGGCGCGCAGATCACCACCGCGACGGCTCTCCTGCTCGAGCGCAGCCCGGCCCGGGTCGTTGCGATCACGGGGACGCACGGGAAGTCCTCCACCGCATCCTTCGCCAGGGACCTCATCGCCTCCGCTCTCGGCACGCCGGGCCGGTGCATGCTCGGCGGCAACATCGGCGGCTCCCTGCTGGAGCGCCTCGATGATCTCTCGGAGCACGACGTGCTCGTGCTTGAGCTCTCGTCCTACCAGCTTGAGCATCTCCCCCAGGACGTGAGGAGCACGATCGACGTGGCGGCCATCACCAACATCGGCGTCGACCACCTCGAGCGCCACGGCACCGCGGCGCGCTACCGCGACGCCAAGCTCCGACTCGTGGCTCTCGTCAGGGAAGGAGGAACCGCCGTGCTCCCGCACGGGCCGCTCGCGGACCTCGCGCGGCAGGAGACGAGGGCGCGCCTGGTGACCCACGGAGCGGACGGGGACTTCCGACTGGACGGCGCCGAGGCCCTCGACCTCACCGGGGAGACCGCCGTGCGCCTGGCCGACACCTCGACGCTCACGCTCACCGGGGACTTCCAGCGAGCCAACCTGCTGGTCGCGCTAACCACAGGCCTCCTGCTTGGCCTGCGAGCCGAGGAGCTCAGCCGGGGGATCCCTGACCTCCGGGGGCTCAGCCACCGCATGGAGTCCCTCGGCAGGTTCAGAGCCGGAGGCGGGTCCGTCGAGGTGATCGACAATGGCGTCTCGACGACGCCGGAGTCCACGCTGTCCGCCGTGGCGAGCGTGCCCACTGCGGGCCGCTCGATCCTCGTGGCCGGCGGGCAAGCCAAGCGGGGAATCAGCCTCGAGCCCCTCGCCCGAGGCCTCGCGTCGCGCGGAGACTGGATTATGGTCCCCTTCGGAGCGTCAGCCGCCGAGCTCGCCCGCGCCGCCCAGCAAGCGGGCGCTGCGGTGGACCGCGGCGCGGAGTGTGACTCAGCAGAGGACGCCGCTCGGCGAGCCATGGATATCGCCGCACGCGACGGCGCGCAGACGGTCCTGTTCTCCCCCGCATGCGCGTCGTTCGACCGCTATGCCAACTTCAAGGAGCGCGCCATGGCGTTCCGGGGGGTCCTCGCGGGACTCGCTCCAGGGCCCCCTGAAGCCCACCGCCACCCCACGCCTCCGGATTTGAGGGGCGAAGGGCTGGAGGAGTCCGCGCCCCAGGGTGCACCGCGTGATGAGCCCAGGAGGGCATGACGCAGGACCGATGCGGCACCCCCGGTCAACGATCTGACTCCTCCTATTGACCGCGCCCGCGCCCACGCCTAAGACGGTGTGGCGGGGCGCTGAGCTCCGACCCGACATGCTCTGCCAGCAGTGCCAAAAATCGAACGCGACGGTGCACATCGACGAGGTGCAGAACTTTCTGGGCCCCGGCGAGTCCGGCAACCAGGTGGAGCAGCACCACCTGTGCGAGACCTGCGCACAGGAGATGGAGTTACCCGGCGGGGAGGTCCAGCACAAGCCCATGGATGAAGTCTGGAAGCTCCTGCAGATGTCTGCGCTGAAGGCCAAGAAGCAGGCCCCAAAGAGTGTCCGTCAATGCCCGAGCTGCGGCACCACCGAGGACAGTTTGCGGCGCAAGGGCCGGCTCGGCTGCAGTGAGTGTTACGAGGTCTTCTCCGACTACCTCGAGGGTCTCCTGGAGCGCATGCACGGAGCCTCAACCCACGCCGGACGGGTCCCGGGACAGTGTCCCGAGGCCAACCAGCGGCAGCGGCGCATTGAGGAGGCCCAGGGCGAACTCGACCGGGCCGTGAAGGAGGAGGACTTCGAGCGCGCGGCTGAGCTGCGCGATGAGGTCCAACGCCTGACCGACGAGCTGGACGCCGCCGCGGACGAGGAGTCCGCGTCGCCCTCCTGACAGTCGCCCTCCAGACAGTCGCCCTCCAGACAGTCGCCCTCCCCCGCGCACCCCTTGGCACGCCGAGGGGAACCTCGGCCCCGCGATAGCCGGGCCCCCGAGTGGGTGACGGCCAGGAGACCTGGGACGGCCCCTGGGCCCAGAACGTCTCGAGCCGCCCTCGCGCTGGCTCGGGCACGCGGTGGACCTTCAAGCCGGGACCACCGTCCTGAAGCCGAGCGGCCGCTTCGCCCCGGAGCTGGTGGTGAAGTCGCTCCTCGGCGTGCAGGCGCAGGCCGCCGTCCTTCCGCAGCCTCCCCCTCCGCTCCCCCTCGGCCAGCCCCGCCTGGCCGCGGCCGTGAGGGCCGTCGAGCTCCCCGGGGCCAGAGGCACAGCCCAGACGTCCTCTCGGGGCCTCGCGGGCGCCCGCGCCCGGAGCCAGGCGGCCGTCCTTGGACCTCCGGGGGTCGGATGGCATCATCCGCTCGTCGAGGTGTCGACCCGCAGGGTCGCCGCCTCAGCCCCTGATTTTTCGAGCGTTCAGAAGTCCTCGTGGCCCCTGTGAGAGGGTCTCCAAGGGCCGCCCAGGGCAGTCTGAACGACGGACCGTCAACTCCTGGGCCTTGAAGGCCGAAGAATAGAACCCAAGAGGTTCTGCCCCTCCCGCACCCGCCCGACACCGCCGCCAGCGCGGGCAATCAACTACCGCTCCCAGGTCCCGTCGAGGCCGCCCCAGGTGGGGCCGGTCCCCGCCGGGCCCCCCGGAAGACACCACACGAAAAGCATGTTCGATCGTTTCACGGACCGCGCCAAGAAGGTCATGAACCTCGCTCGCCAGGAGGCGCAGCGGTTCAACCACGAGTACCTCGGCACGGAGCACATCCTCCTCGGCCTCGTTCAGGAGGGCAGCGGCGTTGCCGCCAATGTCCTCAAGAACATGGGGATCGACCTGAACAAGATCCGCATGGAGGTGGAGAAGATCGTCAAGACCGGTCCCTCCATGGTGACCATGGGCCAGCTGCCCTTCACCCCCCGCGC
This sequence comes from Planctomycetota bacterium, assembly GCA_965655435.1. Taxonomy (GTDB): domain Bacteria; phylum Planctomycetota; class UBA1135; order UBA1135; genus Saltatorellus. Next base: position 24,664 of record CBFHHK010000024.1, read on the forward strand.
CAAGAAGGTGCTGGAGCTCTCGATGGAGGAGGCCGGCAACCTCGGCCACAACTACATCGGTACGGAGCACCTGCTCCTCGGCCTGATCAAGGAGAACGAGGGCATCGCCGCTCAGGTGCTGCTGAACCTCGGCGTGAAGCTGGAGGACGTCCGTGAGGAGGTGCTCGACTTCCTCGGGGCCGACACCGCCGACGAGGAGGACGACGAGACGGGCGTCGGCGAGGAGGGCCCGAGCGGACAGTCCGGGAACTCGAAGTCGAAGACTCCCGCCCTCGACAGCTTTGGCCGTGACCTGACCGAGCTCGCCGGCGAGGGCAAGCTCGACGTGGTCATCGGGCGAGAGCTCGAGATCGAGCGGGTCGTCCAGATCCTCTCTCGCCGCACGAAGAACAACCCCGTCCTGCTCGGTGAGCCGGGCGTCGGGAAGACCGCCATCGTCGAGGGCCTCGCCCAGCAGATCGTCGACGGTACCGTCCCTGAGATCCTGCGCGGCAAGCGCATGGTCGTCCTCGATCTCGCCCTCATGGTCGCCGGGACGAAGTACCGCGGCCAGTTCGAGGAGCGCATCAAGGCGGTCATGACCGAGGTGCGCCGCGTGAAGGACGTGGTCCTCTTCATCGACGAGCTCCACACCCTCGTGGGTGCCGGCGGCGCGGAGGGCGCGATCGACGCCTCGAACGTCCTGAAGCCCGCCCTCAGCCGCGGTGAGATTCAGTGCATCGGCGCCACGACCCTCGACGAGTACCGCAAGCACATCGAGAAGGACGGCGCCCTCGAGCGACGCTTCCAATCGGTGAACGTCGAGCCGCCCAGCCCCGAGCAGGCCGTCGCGATCCTGAAGGGTCTGCGTGACCGCTATGAGGCGCACCACCGGGTCAACTACACCGACGAGGCGCTGGAGAACGCCGTCGAGCTCTCGACGCGCTACATCAACAACCGCTTCCTCCCGGACAAGGCCATCGACGTGATGGACGAGGCCGGCGCGCGCGTGCGGATCAAGTCCATGGTCCCGCCGCCCGACCTGCGCGAGGTCACGAAGGAGATCGAGCAGCTCGACCTCGACAAGGACGAGGCCGTCGCCTCCCAGGACTTCGAGCGCGCCGCCCAGCTGCGTGACCAGGCCTATCAGCTCAAGAAGAAGAAGGAGCAGATCCAGGACGAGTGGCGCGAGGAGCAGCAGGAGAAGGAGTCCGTCGGCGAGGTCGACATCGACGTCATTCAGGAGACCGTCTCCAAGATGACCGGCATCCCCCTGACACGCCTCGAGAAGGCGGAGGCTGAGCGCCTGCTCCAGATGGAGGCCGAGCTCAGCTCGATCGTCATCAACCAGGACGACGCCATCGCGGCCATCGCCCGCTCGGTCCGCCGCTCCCGCTCTGGCCTGAAGGACCCGCGTCGCCCCATGGGCACGTTCCTGTTCCTCGGCCCGTCCGGCGTCGGCAAGACCTACCTCTGCAAGCAACTGGCGAAGTTCATGTTCGGTGATGAGGACAACGTCATCACCATGGACATGAGCGAGTACATGGAGAAGCACAACGCCTCCCGCCTCGTCGGCGCGCCTCCGGGCTACGTCGGCTACGAGGAGGGCGGGCAGCTCACCGAGAAGGTGCGCCGTCGCCCCTACTCCGTCGTGCTCCTCGACGAGATCGAGAAGGCCCACCCCGACGTCTTCAACATGCTCCTCCAGATCATGGAGGAGGGGCGCCTGACCGACTCGTTCGGGCGCCACGTGGACTTCAAGAACGTCATCCTCATCATGACCAGCAACCTCGGTTCGCACACGATGAAGGCTGGCGCGCAGCTCGGCTTCGGTCGGTTTGACCAGGCGTCCGCGGACGCAGGTGACCGGAAGAAGAAGATGCGCTCGGACGTCATGGTCGAGGTGGAGCGGCACTTCCGCCCCGAGTTCCTCAACCGTGTCGACGAGGCCATCGTCTTCAACCCGCTCACGAACGAGGACCTCTCCCGCATCGTCCACCTGCAGCTGGACGAGGTCCGGGCGCGCCTCGCGGAGCACGACATCGAGGTCGAGCTCACCAAGAGCGCCATCGACTTCCTCATCAACAAGGGCTTCCACGAGGACTATGGCGCCCGCCCGCTCCGCCGGGCAATCGAGCGTCACATCGAGGACCCGCTCGCCGAGCACCTGCTCCGCGGCAAGTTCGAGAACCAGTCGAAGGTGTGGATCGATCGGGCGGCAGACGCCGACGAGGACGCCGGGCTTGAGTTCCTGGACGAGGCCCCGATCATCCGCGAGGCCATGAAGGCCGCCAACGAGTGAGCGAAGCCCCCTGAGGGCTCTTCCATACCGACGAACGGGGCCCCGCGCAGCTTGCGCGGGGCCCCGTTCCAATTCCCCGCCCCAAGCCGACGCAGGGGCGCGTCGCGGGGAACCGCGAGCTCCCAAGAGCGACGGGGCTCAAGGGGCCACAGGCCCCGCTCTGAAGTCCGCGAGCCTCCGAGAGGGTGCGGCCCTAACGCCCGTCCGAACGGGGCCCTGTTGGCCTGGGCTCAGCGGCTCCCTCGCGAAGTCGGGGCCCAGCTTCACGGGGCTCAGCGTCACGGGACCCGGCGTCACGGGACTCGGCTTCGATGGACCCGGCGTCGCGGCGCCCGCAGCCCGGGTCCTGGAATCAGCAGCCCCCTCGCCAGGTCAGAGCCCGAGCCGGAGGGCCTCTGCGTCCATGACCGCTCTGAGGCGCTCCAGCACCGGCCCCGACGAGTGATCCCCGATGAGGTTGACCCGCTCAGCGGGATCCTCAGCGAGATGGAAGAGCGCCTCCTGCTCGCCGCGCTTCGACGCGACGCGGACGTACTTCCACTCCTCCCCCACGACGGCTCGTTCGCTCGCCCCGCTGAACCGTGGCCCCACGTAGAGGAACTGGTCCCGTCCGGGGCGGGCCGGATCCCGCAGCTGCGGGACGAGGCTCAGACCGTCCAGCGGGAGCGCGGCATCCACACCGCAGAGCTCGAGGAGCGTCGGGAACAGATCGACGTTGAGCGCCGCCGAACGGGATCGCCCGCCTGCCTTCGCGACCGTCGGATAGCGCACGGCCAGGGGGATTCGGATGGACGGCTCATAGGCCACCCCCTTCTGCCGCAGGCCGTGCTCGCCGAGCATGAGCCCATTGTCCGAGGTGAAGATCACCACGGTCTCGTCGAGCTCCCCGGACGCCTCGAGGGCCTCAAGGAGGCGCCCCACGTTGTCGTCGATCGAGAGGACCAACTCCCAGTACCGCCGGCAATCCGTGAGGAAGGCGTCGGGGTCCCCGATGGAGTGCGGGCTGCTCCGCTGCTGGCGGAGGCGGCGGTAGAGCGGCAGCAGGCTGTCCACGGGATCCTGGGCGCTCGGCGGGAGCGAGAGGTAGGACCCCTCGAGCTGCCCAAGGTGGCGCGGCGCTGGCTCGAGCGGCCCATGGGGGTTCTTGAAGCCCACGACCAGGAGGAAGGGCTCGTCCCCCGCTCCCTGGTCAGGCTCCGCCTGGAGGAACTCGATGGCCCGATCCGTCAGGACGTCCGCCTGATACCCGCTCGACGGGACCGTCTCGCCGTCGATGTTGAAGACCTCATCGAAGTGGCTGCCCCCGCCCTCGTAGCTGACCCACCGATCGAATCCGGCGCGCGGTCCAGGGCCGCCGCTCGCGGCCGGGATGTGCCACTTGCCGATGTACCCGGTGCGATACCCCGCGGCCTGCAGCACCTCCGGGTAGGTCGGATGCTCGACCTGAAAGTCGACCGGCGTCACGTTGTCCTCGACGCCGTGGATGTGGGAGTAGCGCCCCGTCAAGAAGCTCGCTCGCGAGGGGCAGCAGCGGGAGGTGGTCACGTAGGCGCGCTCGAAGAGCACCCCCTCCTCCACGATGCGATCGAGGCTTGGCGTCTCGATCCAGGGGTTCCCGGTCGCCGAGAGCGCATCGTGGCGGAGGTCGTCCGCGATCAGGACCAGGACGTTCGGCCTCTCCTCGGCCGACACCTCGCTCACCGGCGCCTGGCTCACCGGCGCCTGGCTCACAGGCACATCGCCGCCCGACACGCTCTCGCTGGCCCCTCCGCTGCCCGGGACCTCTTTGCCGAGGCTCTCTTTGCCGAGGCTCTCTTTGCCGGGGTTCTCTTTGCCGGAGACCTCGCTGCCGGGCATCCGATCGCCGGCAA
>CBFHHK010000025.1:0-988 GCA_965655435.1 Planctomycetota bacterium
AGCCGCGACCGGTGGGGACGGCTGCGAACGCGCGCTGCCGGGAGCGCATCCTCGCGGAGTGGCGGCGCCTGGGGTTCACTCCCGAGGTCTCCGAGCGGGTCACCGTCGTCGGGGAATGGAGCCTGGCCGGATCCACAAAGAACATCCTCGTCCGCCTCCGGGGGGCGGATCGCCGTGAGGGCCCGGGCTCGGCCATCCTGTGCATGGCGCACTACGACTCGGTGGGGGCCGGACCCGGTATCGGTGATGACCTCTCCGGGGTGGCGGCGCTCCTCGAGGTCGCGCGTGCGCTCAAGGCGCAGGGCGGAACGGCGCACGATGTGATCTTCCTCATCGATGACGCGGAGGAGTCTGGCCTGCTCGGGGCGAAGGGGTTCGAGCAGCATCATCCCTGGGCCGCGGAGGTCGGCGCGGTGATCAACCTCGAGGGTCGGGGGACGAGCGGGCAGAGCCGGATGTTCGAGACTGGTCCGGGGAACGCCTCCATTGTGGAGGCCCTGGCGGGTGCCGCGACGCGCCCGAGCGCGAGCTCGGTCTCCGTCGAGGTGTATCGACGGATGCCCAACGACACGGACTTCTCCATCTGGCGTCGGCGCGGGGTCCAGGGGCTGAACTTCGCCTTCATCGGAGACGCCGCCCGGTATCACACGCCCGTTGACGACCTCGAGCACCTGGACCCGCGGAGCCTGCAGCACCACGTGACCAACGCCGTGGAGGCCGTGCAGGCCCTCGACCAGGTGGCGCTCCTCGAGGAGCCCGCGGGGCCCAAGGCCGAGGGAGAACCGGGGGCCGAGGGAGAACCGGGGGCCGAGGGAGCGGCCGGCGCCCCGGTGCCCGCAGACACCGTGTTCTTCGACCTCGGCGGTCGCTCGCTCGTGACCATGGGGATCCCCACGATCCGCTTCCTCAGCGGCCTGTTCTTCCTCCTCGCGCTGGTGGGGGTCGCCCGGGCTCTGACCCGCGGCGCGCTCCGGTGGAAGGGGACCGC
>CBFHHK010000025.1:997-2345 GCA_965655435.1 Planctomycetota bacterium
CGGCCTGTTCTTCCTCCTCGCGCTGGTGGGGGTCGCCCGGGCTCTGACCCGCGGCGCGCTCCGGTGGAAGGGGACCGCGCTGGCGTTCCTGGGCGTCCCTGTGGCGATCGGCGTGGCGCTCTTCGTCGCCGACATGCACCTCGACCTGCTACGGGTCCTCGGCGCGCCCCTGGCCACCTTCTCGGCGGCGACGAACCTCACCGCGGTGAGCGTCGGCGCGGTCGGTCTGGGGGCCCTGCTGGTCCTGACCTTGGGCCTCACGCGGGTCATCACCTCGGCCGAGTGCGGCGCGGCCGTCGCGCTCCTGTCGACCCTCGCGGGGATGCTGCTGACCTGGACCGCACCGGGGGCCGCCTTCCTGCTCGTCTTCCCGTCGGCGGTCCTCGCGGTGACCTGGTTCATCTTCCCGAGGAAGGGCGACCTCGGCGCGCGCGTCAGCAACGCGGCGCTCTTCGCGCTGGGCATCGCAGCCTTCCTCTGGATGCCCCTCTACCTGGGGCTCCTCGACGCCTTCGGCGCGGACTCCGGGACGGTGATCCTCGGCCCGCTCCTCGTCTGCGCCGCGCTGCTCCTCGCGCCCGTCTGCCGCGCTGCGACGGGGGCCTCGCCCTGGATGACTGCGGTGCTGCTGGCCACCGGGCTCGGGTCTGGAGCCCTGGCGACCCGGGCTCCTGCGTTCACGCCCGACCAACCGGGGCGACTCAACCTCGTCTTCGTCCAGACTGCGGAGGGCGAAGCGTGCTGGTTGGCCCGCGCCTTCGGCGCCGGCACCATGGACGCCGAGGGTCGATCGGAGCTCATGAGCGCCCTCGGGGGCGCGGTCTTGAAGCCTCCCTTCGTGCCGATCCCCTGGGCCGGCTGGACGACCTTCAGCCTGAGCACCACCCCGATCAAGGTCGCCTTTCCTGAGCTTGAGGTGGTGGACCATCGACGGTCCGAGGAGGGGTACACGGTCAAGCTCCGGATGCGCACGAGCCGCGGCGGTGATGAGCTTCTCCTCAACGCGGAGGGGCTCAGCGCCATGCGCGCGGGGGGCGTCACCGTGTCGCCGCGGGGACTCTCGTGGCTCGCCCCTGGCGACGGGTGGATTGAGTTCGAGGTCGACCTCGCGGACGAGCTCGAGGCCTTGTTCACGGTCTATGACAAGGGCTTCGGGCTCGGCCGAGCCCTGACGCAGCGCGCCGAGATGTTCCTCACGGAGCGCGAGCCGCTGCTGGTCCCGTCCCACGACGGCGACGGCTCCATCCTCAGGGCCGAGTATGCGCTCGAGGTCGACGCCGAGACGGGCGAGGTCAGCCTGTTGATGAGGGCTGAGGACACCGCGAGCACCGCGGACGGGGGAGGCGGT
>CBFHHK010000025.1:2444-28759 GCA_965655435.1 Planctomycetota bacterium
GCGGACAAGCTCAGCTGCATGGGGGGGCCGGAGGGGCTGACGCCGTACCTGGACCGTATCGCAGCGGAGGGCGTGCGCTTCGACCAGGCGCGCTCTCACGCTCCATGGACCCTGCCCTCCACGGCCTCCATGCTCACCTCGCTTCACCCTGAGGAGCACGGCGCAGGCGGCCGTCTCGGCCGCTTCACGACGCTCGACGCCGAGGTGGAGACGGTGGTGAAGAGCTTCCGGGACCAGGGCTACCGGACCCACGCCATCGTCAACGTGCTCTTCCTCGACCCGGAGCTCTTCGGCGTCACCCGTGACTTCGAGACGGTGGACCAGCAGGTCTTCGAGACCAACGTGGACGTGCGCGCGGCGGACGCGACGACGCGGGCGGCGCTGGAGTGGATCGAGGCGAACCGTGACGACGGGCCGTTCTTCCTGCTCGTCCACTACTTCGACCCGCACTGCGTCTACGCGCCGCCGCCCGCGTTCCGCGAGCGGTGGGCGACCCCGGCGGATCAACAGGGGGACTGGACCTTCGGGACCCGGCCGCAGATGGTGGCGATCCGCGAGGGCGAGCTCTCGCCGGCGGCGGCGACCATCGCGCGCGCCGAGGCCCTGTACGACGGCGAGGTCAGCTACCTCGACGCTCAGATCGGACGCCTCGACGATGGCCTCGCGTCGATGGGGCAACGGGATGAGCTGGTCCTCGTGGTGACGGCGGATCACGGCGAGGAGTTCCTGGACCACGGCGGCTTCGAGCACGGGCACACCCTGTACGACGAGCTCGTCCGGGTGCCGCTGCTGATCCGCGCGCCGGCGAGGCTCAAGCCGGAGGTGGTGGGCGCCCCCGTCCGCCACATCGACCTGGCCCCGACGCTGTGTGAGCTCTGCGACCTGCCCGTCCCCGGGCAGTTCGTCGGGCGCAGCCTCGTGCCGCTGGCGGACGGTGCCCCTGAGCTCGAGCGGCGGCCGACGCTGGCTCACGGGAACATGTGGGCGCGACCGCAGACCAGCTGGACCTCGGCGGGGTGGAAGTTGATCGTCCGAGAGGGCGCGCCTGCCCAGCTCTACGAGGTCGCCGTCGACCCCGGCGAGCTCCGCGACCTCGCGGCGTCACGGCCCGAGGAGCTGACGCGCTTGCAGGCCGAGCTGGAGGCCGTGGAGCGCGGCATGACCGCGCTCCGGCGCGGCGAGGCCGCTGCGCTGGACCCCCGCACCCGCGAGGTGCTCAGCGGACTCGGCTACGGCGGAGAGGACGAATGATGACCATGAAGCACACCCCGACCCTCTTCACCCTGCTCTTCGCGGCCTGCGCGGCGTCTCCCGACGCGAGCGTCACTGGCTCGAGCGCCCCCCGCTCCGCGGAGCGCCCGAACGTGGTCCTGATCTACGGGGATGACGTGGGCTTCGGAGACCTCGGCTGCTACGGCGCCGAGAAGATCCCGACGCCCAACCTGGACCGGCTGGCGGCCGAGGGGCTTCGGTTCACGGACGGGCACTGCGCCGCGGCCACCTGCACGCCGTCACGCTACGCGCTGCTGACCGGGGTCCACGGCTTCCGAAGCGGCGTGCGGGTGCTGCCTCCGAACGCGCGGCTGACCATCCCCGTCGATGCCTGGACGCTCCCGGACACGTTCCGCGCGGCGGGGTATCGCACCGGGATCGTCGGCAAGTGGCACCTCGGCCTGGGCGCGAAGGGCGAGGCGGTGGATTGGAACGGGGCCGTGAAACCGGGGCCCATGGAGCTCGGCTTCGACGACTCCTTCCTGCTGCCGTCCACCAACGATCGCGTGCCGTGCGTCTACCTCGAGGGCCACGAGGTGGTGGGGCTCGACCCGGCGGACCCGCTCCACGTGGGGAAGCTCGCCGACGCGCCCGAGGGGAGCACCCGGTATCCGAACGGGCGCAAGACCCCGGAGGCGATGACGTACTACCCGAGCTCCCACGGGCACAACCAGTCGGTCATCAACGGCATCGGGCGCATCGGCACCATGGCCGGCGGCGAGGCCGCGCTGTGGGACGACGAGACCATGGCGGACGTGTTCGTCGAGCGGGCCACGCGCTTCATCGACGAGCACCAGGAGGAGCCCTTCTTCCTCTTCTTCTCCTCCCAGGACATCCACGTGCCCCGCACGCCGCACCCCCGCTTCAAGGGCAAGAGCGAGCTCGGCTACAGGGGGGACGCGATGGTCCAGCTGGACTGGGCGGCGGGCGCGGTCATGGACGCCCTGGAGGCCCGGGGGCTCGCGGAGAATACGATCGTCATCTTCTCCAGCGACAACGGGCCGGTCTATGACGACGGCTACGTGGACGGCACCACCGTGCTCACGAGCAAGGAGGAGGTCGACCGCGGGCACGACGGCTCTGGGCCTTACCGGGGCGGGAAGTACCAGGTGTACGAGGGGGGGACGCGGGTGCCGCTGATCGTCCGCTGGCCGGACGGGCTCGAGCCCGGGGTGTCCTCGGCGCTGGTGACGCAGGTGGACTTCGTGGCCTCCTTCGCGTCCATGCTCGACGTGCCGCTCCCCGCGGGTGAGGCCATGGACAGCCGGAACGCCATGGACGCGTTGCTCGGCGCGGACCCGGTGGGGCGGCAGCACGTGGTGGAGGAGGCCCGCGGGCTCGCCCTGCGGGACGGACCCTGGAAGCTGGTTCAGCGCCCCAAGGGCGCGGACGAGCTCTACCTCCTCACCGACGACGTGGGGGAGGCGTCCGACGTGGCCGCCGAGCACCCCGAACGCGCCGAGGCCATGTCCGCGCAGCTGGATGGGATCCGGGCCGCAGGGCTGAGGTCCCTCGGGCTGCGCTGATCCTCAGCGTCCGCCGTGGGGGCGCTCAGCGCCCGAAGCAGAGGACCTCGGCGCCGGTGCGGTGGTACAGCCGCCCCGCGGCGTAAGACACCGAGTTCGCGGTCCACACCTCGCCCGCGGGCCCGAGGTCGTTGACCGCCAGCAGGGCGGCGCCGTCGAAGGGCCGCGCCGCGGCGTCGAGCACGTAGACCACCCCGCTCGCGAGGGTGAAGTAGAGGCGGTCATTGACGCGGGTCGGCGAGCCGTTGAAGACCCAGTCCCAGCCGTCCCAACGGGAGCGGTCATCGCCGGTCACCTCCTCGCCCCGACTGTTCAGCGGGCGCGCCACCCGCGGCGTGCGCCACAGGAAGGTCTCGCCCTCGCCGTCCGCCGCCGGGAGCACGTCCGTTGGCACCTCCAGGTACTCCACGGTCCCGGCCGTCGGGTCCACCCGGGCGAAGCTATAGGCGGGGCCGATGCTCGGCTTGCCCCACGCGGTGGCGTAGCACTGGAAGTAGACCGCGCCCCCCGCCGCGATCATCGAGTATCGGGCCGGGAAGACCCCCTTGGCGAGGTCGACGTCGGTCTCGGTGACCCAGTCGGCTCGGTGCTCGTCGAAGTGGCGCCGGGTGACGCCGCGCACGAGGGAGAGGGCGCGCACCTCCTCACCGGACGTGAGGTCGAGGACCACCAGCTCGTTACGGGGCTCCTTGAGGATCCAGTACGCGTACCGCTCGTCGTGGGCCATGGTCTGCAGGGACGCCTCGTGGTTGCCGCGCGGGTCCTCGAAGCGCCAGCTGCGAGCCCCCGCTCGTTCGCCGGCGACGTCCGTGAGCGAGACGCCGACGGGGCGCTCCGGGACCGCGTGGGGGCCGCCCCGAGCGTGGAGCATGCGCGGCGCGGCGCCGCCCACGAGGGTGGGCGCGTTGTACTGGGTGAGGGCATCCTCGCTCCTCCAGAGCTCGGCGCCGGTCCCGGCGTCGAGGCCGATCAGGTAGTGCCACCGTCCGTGGAGGTCCCCGTCATGACCCGCCGCGGTGGTGGCCGCCTTCTTGCTGTCACCACCGCTGCCGGCACCACCGCTGCTGGCACCACCGCCGCCCTGGGCGCTGCTGCGGTCCGGGGCGAAGGGCTCCATGTGCACGAACACCTGCCGGTCTCCGTCCTTGACCAGCACGGGCTCGAACTGCTTGTTGAATGGCCCGTCGAAGGCGGGCGTGTAGGCGCGCTCCCAGCGGACCTGTCCCTCGAGGTCGAAGCAGACCACGCGGCCAGCGGCGTTGGTGAAGATGACCCCGCCGGCGCAGGCCACGGGGGAGGCCGCCGTGGCGTCGGAGAAGGGGTAGGTGTAGATGGCCGGGACGCTGCCCAGGATGCGGCGGGTCCAGAGGAGCTCCCCGGTGCTGGCGTCGAGGCAGTGGGCGTCGATGTGCGCCCCGACCACCGCGCGGCCCTCGGTGGCGTGCTTGAAGCGGGCGGCCTCGTCGGGGGGGAGGGGGTTCGCCGGATCCCACGGCGCCATGGAGGCGACGAAGGCGCGCCCGCCCGCGACGGTGACGCCGCCCTGGCCGGTCTCAGGGAGCGGCGTGCGCCAGAGCACGTGCTCGTCCCGGCGGACGCTGAAGTGCAGCGGGGGCTCCGGCCCCTCGCTGCTCCAGTCGCCGTGGGGGCCCGCCCCCTGGGGCCAGTCCACCGCCGCCACCGCGGTCGCAGACTCCGGGGCGGGGCGCGTCGCGCAGGCGGCCAGCGACAGGAGCGTGAGGGCAGCGAGCGTCGGGAGGGGCGCAGGGTTCATGCCCTGAGCTTAGGGGGCACCGCCCGGGAGGGCGATGGCCCGGTCACGGTCGCCGGGTGCTCACGGGGCTGACTGGGCCTCCGGTGAGCGTCACCTGGGGACCCGCCGCTGGCCAGCGGAGGGGGCGGCTGAGCGGCGACCGGACGGCCGCCGCGGAAGCTGATGGGGCGCAGGCGCCCCGGAGGGCGCGCGGCCCCTCACCGGCACTGGAAGTCCGCCACGATCAGCTCGACCTGGGTACGCCCGCGCCAGTGGCTGAGTCGCGGCGTGAACACGAGGTCCACCGGGCGCGACATCCGCAGCTCGTGCTCGCGGCTCGCCATGCCGAAGGCGAGGGCCTTGAGCACCGTCGTCCCCGAGCGGACCTGGAGGAGCATGTGGGTGCGGTCCTGGCCGATGATCCGAGGCATCTCCTCGAGCCGGATGTCCTCCGCGAGGAGGACCGGCTGGGGGTTGCCCTCTCCGCACGGCTCGAGCCGCTGGATCTGGCGCATCAGGCTCTCGTTGAAGCCCTGGAGTTGGACCCGCGTGTCGATCCTGAGGTCCTGGACCGCGTCCCTGGGCGGGAGGTCCTTGGCCCTGGCCACGAGCGACGCGCGCAGGTCGTCGAGGCGCTCGCCGTGGATCTCGCAGCCGGCCGCCATGGCGTGCCCGCCGAAGCGGTTCATGTGGTCGGCGCCGCCGCGCATGATCTCGAGCACGCTGACGCCGGGGACGGAGCGGGCGCTCCCGCGGCCGATGCCCTCCTCGTCGATGCCGATGATCAGCGCCGGCCGGTTGTACCGGTCCACGATCCGAGAGGCGACGATGCCCACCACGCCGGGGTGCCAGCCCGCGCCGCCGAGGACCATGATCGGGTAGGCCTCGGCGTCTGCGTACAGCTCGGCCTGCTCGAGCGCCTCCTCGAGGACGCCGCGCTCCACCTGGCGGCGGGCGTCGTTGAGGGACTCGAGGTGCTCGGCGTGGCGGCGGCCCTCCACCGCGTCGGCGGCGAGGAGCGTCTCCACGGCGCGCGCCGCGCTGTCCATGCGGCCGCTCGCGTTGATGCGGGGGCCGATCTGGAAGCCGATGTCCTCGGCGGTCAGGGCGCGGCCGGCGAGGTCCGTGCGTTCGAGGAGCGCCTGGACACCGGGGGAGGGGGACTCGTGCAGCGCTCGGAGGCCGAAGTGCGCCAGGATGCGGTTCTCGCCGATGAGGGGGACCACGTCACAGACGGTGGCGATGGCCACGTAGCCGAGGGCCTCCAGCAGGAACTGACGCAGGTCCGGGCGGACCTTGTCCCCGCCGCTCATGCGCTGGCAGACCGCCCACGCGAGCTTGAAGGCCACCGCGCTCCCGCAGAGTTCCCGGAAGGGATACTTGGAGGTCGGCAGCTTGGGGTTGACCAGGGCGAAGGTCGGCGGGAGGTCTCCCTCGGGGGGCTCGTGGTGGTCGGTGACGATGACGTCGACGCCCGCGTCGCGGAGCGCGGCGATGGGCTCCACCGCCGACGTCCCGTTGTCCACGGAGATGACGAGGGTCGCGCCGGTCTCCTTGGCCTTGACCACCGAGTGATCTCCAAAGGAGTAGCCGTCCTTGGTGCGGTGGGGGATGTGCCACTCGACCTTCGCCCCGAGGTGCCGGAGGAAGCGCACGAGGAGGACCGTCCCGCTGACACCGTCCACGTCGTAGTCCCCGTGGACCAGCACGGTCTCGCCGTCCGCCACCGCCTTCTCGAGGCGCTCGGCGGCGCGCTCCATCTCGGGCAGGCCGGCCGGATCGTTGAGCCCGTGGAGCGTGGGCGCGAGCTGAGCCGCGGCCGCCTCCGGTGCCCCGTGCCCGCGGTTCACCAGGAGCCGCGCGAGGACCTCGGGGAGCCGCTCGGAGCGCACGAGGCCCTTGACGAGCTCCGGGTCGGGCTCCATCAGGTCCCAGTGTCCAGGGAGGTCAGGGTGCTGGATCGGGCTGGAGGAGGGCGAGGCCGAGGCCGTCGGGGAAGGGGGCGCCATGGACACAATCTAACAGCGGCCCGGATCGGGATCGAGCCCGGCGGCGCGACGGCGAGCGCTCCGAGCGCTAATCTCGGGGGATCATGAGTTCCGGTAAGCAGTCCAACAGCGAGGCGAACCCGTTCCGAGCCCTCCCGAGCGTGGATGAGGGACGTCGATTGCTCGACGGGTGCCTTGACGGAACTCCGGACGGGCATCCGGACGGCGAGGCAGGGCGCGCGGCCGACGCGGCGTCGGACGCCGACGCCCGGCTGGAGGCCATCCCCCCCGCGGTGCGCACCGAGCTCGTACAGCAAGAGCTGGATGCCTTCCGGAAGCGCATCGGGAAGAACGGCCTGGGCGCGGCGGACGTGGAGGCGGAGGTCTCGGGGGGCGCGTTCCAGGCCGCGCTCCTGGCGCGGGCGCGGGTGGAGGCCGGCCGCGGGGTTCGCTCGGCGGTGAACGCGACCGGGGTCGTGCTGCACACCAACCTCGGGCGAGCGCCGGTCCACCCCGAGGCGGCCGAGCGCATGAGGGCGGCCGCCGAGGGCTACTGCGTGCTCGAGATGGACCGCTTCAGCGCGCGACGAAATGAGCGCGACGCGCGCCTCGGCGTGCTCCTCTCGCGCCTCACCGGCGCCGAGGCCGGGATCGCGGTGAACAACTGTGCCGGCGCGGCCTTCCTGATGATGCAGACCTTCGCGGGCGGGCGCGAGGCGGTGGTGAGCCGCGGGGAGCTGGTCGAGATCGGCGGCTCCTTCAGGGTGCCCGACGTCATGGCGCGCGCGGGCGTGCGCATGGTCGAGGTCGGCACGACCAACCGCACGCGGGCGGCGGACTACGAGCGCGCGATCGGCCCGGACACGGGGCTGCTCATGAAGGTTCACACCAGCAACTACCGCGTGGTGGGCTTCACCGAGGAGGCGGAGCCGACGGAGCTCGCGCAGCTCGGGAAGGAGCACGGCGTCACGTCCGGCTGGGACCTGGGCTCAGGGCGGGTCGAGGTGGATGGGACCCGCTCCCTCGAGGAAGTGGGGGACGAGACCGTGGTGCGCGACGCGGTGGCCACGGGTATGGACGTGGTGGCCTTCTCCGGCGACAAGCTTCTGGGCGGCCCCCAGGCGGGCCTGATCGTCGGCCGCCGGGAGTCGATCCGAGCCCTGCGGGCCAACCCGATCTACCGGGCCCTGCGCCTCGACAAGGTCGCGCTGGCTGGGCTCGAGGCCACCCTCGAGCTGCTGCTCGCCGGGCGCGGCGGTGAGATCCCCTCGCGCCGCCTGATGCACCGACCCGAGGCCGAGCTGGCGGAGAGCGCCGCCCGGATCGCGGCCGCCATCGAGGCCCTCCCCGGCTTCACCGCCGAGGCCATCCCCGAGAGGTCCCAGCCAGGGAGCGGCAGCGCGCCGACGGTCTTCCTGCCGACGACCGCGGTGCGCGTCTTGGCGGACGGGTGTTCCGCGGAGTCCCTCGCCACGCGTCTGCGTGCGGGGGAGCCGCCCGTCTTCGTTCGTATTCACGAGGACGCGGTGCTGTTGGATCCGCGCGCGCTCCTGCCCGGGGACGAGGCGCGCCTCCTCGCGGCCTTCGGGGCCATCGCCTGATGGCGCCCGACGGCGCCTGGCGGCGCGCCTGACGAGGGCGGACGTCGTCCGGAGACGGTCGCCCGAGGTGACCGCGGGGACGAGGCGACGGGTCCCCCGGAGATCGAGGCCGGCGACGCTCGCGCGTTCCATCGAGGGGCGCCCGGCGGGTTCGACCCGCTGCCTCGCGCGACCTCGGCGGTCCCCGTCCACCGCGGCGGCCGGAGGGGCGAGCGACTTCGCCCGTGGATCGGGAATCCAGATGGGGCGTCGCTTCCAAGGGGGCCGGCGTGGGCTTAGAGTCGCAGCGGGGAAGCGCCCCACCACCATCATGTTCAAACGCAACAAGCGACTCACCGACTACGCCGCCTGCGCCGGCTGAGCGGCCAAGATGCCCATGGGGCAGCTCACGCAGGTGCTGCGTGACCTTGATCCGTCGTCCGATCCTCGACTCCTCGTCGGTCCCCAGACCGTCGATGACGCCGGCGTCGTCGTGCTCGGTGAGCGCGACGGGCTGCCCGCGGGGGCGGAGATCGCGCTGGTCCAGACGGTGGACTACTTCCCGCCCGTCCTCGACGACGCGTACCTGTACGGGGCGGTCGCGGCGGCGAACTCGCTGTCGGACGTCTACGCCATGGGCGGGCGGCCGATCAGCGCCCTCAACCTGGCAGGCTTTCCGAAGGGCTTCAAGGAGGAGTGGATCGCGGACATCTTCCGGGGCGGGTTCGAGAAGGTCGCCGAGGCCGGGGCGGTGGTCGCCGGAGGACATACGGTCGAGGCGCCCGAGCCCCAGTTCGGGTTCGCGGTGACCGGGGTCGTGGACCGGGCTCACCTCGCGGACAACGCGGGGGCCAAGCCGGGGGACGTGCTCTACCTCACGAAGTCCCTCGGGATGGGCTCGATGACCACCGCGGGCAAGTTCCGCAAGGCGCCCGAGGCCGCCGTCCGCGCCGCGGCCGAGCAGATGGCCACCCTCAACAACCGTGCGGCCGAGGCGATGAACAGCGCGGGCTCACACGCCTGCACGGACATCACGGGCTTCGGGCTCAACGGGCACGCCAGCAACATCGCGCGCTCCTCCGGGGTGACCATGCGGTTCGACCTCTCCGCGGTCCCGATCTTCCCGGGTGCGCGAGACCTGGCCGCCAAGGGCGTCGTCTCGGGCGGCGTCCAGCGCGGGAAGTCGGCCCTCGCGGGGCAGGTGCAGGTCGCCCAGGGGCTGGACAAGGCCCTGGTGGACATCACCTACGACGCGGAGACCTCGGGGGGCCTCTTGGTCGTCCTCCCCGAGGCGCACGCCTCGAAGCTGGAGGACGAGCTCGCGCGCCGCGACGTCGCGGTGCACCGGATCGGAGAGGTCCTTCCGCGGGAGGGTGACTCCCTCGTTCAGCTGGCCTAGAGGGGGCGCGTCCCCCTCCCCAATCATGGATCGACTCTCGCGCCTGCTCCTCTCCTCGCCTCTGCTCCTCGCCGTGACGGCATGCCAGGGGACGCTCCACGGGCCCGGCGAGGCGGCCTCGGGTCCCGAACCCCTGTCGGTCCCCGCGGTCCTCGACGCCGGGTGGGAGCTCTCGACGGTGTATCGCGGGGACACCCGGATCAACGGTGTCGCGTGTGGGGAGCTGGACCCGAACACACCTGGAGAGGAGATCGTCGCGGTGGATCAACGCGGCGCCGTGCGCGCCTTCAGGCGCTCTGGTGACGGCTTCGAGTCCATGGACCTCGGCCCCGCGGTCTCGCGCAACATGGGCGAGCTCGTGCAGGTGATCTGCGCCGATCTTGTGCCTTCCGCGCCCGGCGACGAGATCATCGCGGTCGGGATGTTCGAGGGCGGAGAGGATGACGGCGGGCGCGGGATCGTGCGGGTCTTCGCGCGGCACCCCATGGCCGCCGGCGAGTGGGTCGAGGCGCGCCTGGTGACGCCCGCGCTCGTGCACGCTGTGGCAGCGGGGGACGTCGATCCGTCCCGCCCCGGGCAGGAGCTGGTCGTCGCGGGTTACTTCGGGGCGGCACGCCTGCTGGGTCTCATCGCGACCGAGGAGTGGCTGAGCATCGAGGACCTGTCAGCGGCCCATGGCCTCGAGCACCCGGGGAATGCGAAGGGCGCCTGCGTCACGGGGGGCGGCTTCGCCCTCGCCTGCGATGACGGTGGGCTGATCGAGTTCACCCGCGGGGAGAATGGGGTCCTCTCGGTCCACGGTCGACGTGACCTCGGCGCGGCCCTCGCGCGCATCGCGCCCTTCCCCGGGGACGGCGTCGTGGTGTGCGACAACGGCGGCGTGCTGCGCGTGATCGAGCGTGGCGCCGGCGGGCAGCTCAACGGGCCCGTGACGGGGCTGGAGCGGGCGGACAACCGGCTGCGCGGCGCCGTGGTCGCCGACCTGGTGCCGGGAGACGAGGGGATCGAGGTGGCCACGGCGGGCTACGACGGCATCATCCGCGTCATCACCCTGGAGAACGTGGAGATCCGCTCGATGGACCACCCCGACCGGGCGGCGAGGCCGGGGCTCATGAGCTCGAAGCGGTCCGTGGCCCGGGATTCGGCCAAGCTGCACCACCTGACCACCGGCAAGATTGACGGCCTCGGGCTGTGCCTCGTGAGCTGTGGGTACTCGGGGAGCGTGCTCTTGGTCCACCGGGTCGACGCGCGCCGCGACCCCATGACCTCGCGAGAGCCGTGACCGGGGGCTCCTTCAGCGAGCCTTCGTCGCCGCGGCGGAACGTCTACGAGGGGCTCTCGAGCCTCGAGGTGTCCGGCGCCCATCTCACGGGACCGCCGCTCCTCCTGGGGCACCGCGGCGCGCCGAGGGAGGCTCCGGAGAACACATTGGCAGCCCTTCGGCGCGCGTTGGAGGCGGGGCTTGACGGGGTCGAGTACGACGTCCGGGCGTGCGGGAGTGGAGACCTCGTGCTCTTCCATGATGCCCGGCTCGAGCGCACCACGGACCACCGCGGCGCCCTGGCTGAGCTGGACCTGCGCGACCTGTTCAATGTGGACGCCGGCGGGTGGTTCTCGAAGCGCTTCGCCGGCGAGCCGGTCCCGCTTCTGGATGAGGCCCTCGGGATGACGCCCGAAGCGAGGGCTTCCGAGCCGCCCTTCCACATGATCGAGCTCAAGGAACCGGGGCTGGTGTCTCGACTCACCGAGCTGCTCGCCGAGCGGCGGCCCCCGGTCCCGTGTCGGGTCGCGAGCTTCCGCCGAGACGTGGTGCTGGATGCTCGAGACGCAGGGCTCTCGACGATGCTCCTCGGCATCTCCGCGAACGAGGACGACCGGCGCTTCGTCCGTGACGAGCGCATCGACGCCTACTCCGTGGGCCCCGGCGGCTGGAGAGGGGAGGCCGGCGGCGCCGACTGGTCCTTCACGGAGCGCTGGGCCTGGGCGATTGACGACCCGGACGAGCTCCTCGAGCTCTGCCGGCAGCCGCTGTTCGGACTCAACTCCAACGAGCCCCACCGCGCCCTCGCCGCCCGAGCCCTCGCGCGCATGCTCCCCGGCTCGAGCGCCCCGTACCCCGTCCGGGCTCCCGAGTTGTTCGTCGAGCCCGAGACGCTCGAGGACCGGGCCCGCGGCGAGTGGTTCGGTGATTGGACCAGCGCGGTGATCGTGACGAACCCCTTTCCCTTCCCGGTCGAGGCGCGCGCGTCGGCGTTTGTCCCGCACGGAGCCTTCGAGATCGACGGGCTCCCGCGGGTGGTGGACCTCGAGCCAGAGGAGGAGCGGTCGTTGGAATTTCGGATTCGAGGCGGCGCGCGGGTTCCAGGCCCTGACCCGCTCGTGGGCGTGCTCTACAGGTGGCGGGGGGGCCTCGCGGTCGACGGAGAGATTCGACCGGGGGGGAGTCTGCTCTTTGACGCGCCGTTGGTCCGGCGCCGGGCGGCGACGGCTGACGGCCTGGCCAGGCGCCTCGAGTTGCTCGCCGAGCGGCCGGGCGACGCACCCGCTTCTGTCACTGCTCGTCGAGCGGGCAAGGACATGGTCCTCAGCATCGAGAACCCTGGCGGGCTGACGGATGCTCACCTCGTGGCGCGCCTCGGGCTGGAGGTGGTGCGGGGCGGCGGCGGCCTGCGGATACGGCTGCCTGAGCGGTTCGACGACGTTCCCCTTGGCGTCGAGTTCTCGTGCGGCATTGAGGGGCTCGCCCCCGACGGGGAGCGGCGCCTGCGTCGTTGGGCCGGCGGGCTCCCCGCGGGCCTCGGGCACGGCGCCCCGGGGCTCCTGATCCCGCTCGCGCGGGGTTAGACGGCGCCCGCTCGTCCCGGAGTGGGGCCCAGGAGGGTCCCGAGTGCCCCGCTTCGGCGCACCAAGCCGCGCCAAGGGGTTGGAGCGGATCTTCCGCTCCTCCTTCTGCGGTGGGCCGGTCGATGTCTCCCTCCGCCACCCGGCGCCTCGGCGCGGGGCGGCGCCAGGTCAGGGGTCGCCCTGGCTTGCCAGCAGGATCCAGAGAGAGAGGGCGAAGACATGAATGAGAGTCAGCGAGCGATGCATCGACTGATCGAGGAGGTGGTGTCCCTGTCGGAGGGCACCCGGTTCCTCGCGGGGAGCGCGGACTATCGTGAGGAGGCCTTGCGGGTCGTCCGGGGATGCGCGGGGGCCGTCCTCGAGGCGGTGGACCACCTCGGAGGTGCGATGTTGACCGACAGCGACGAGGCCCTGGACCACCCGCGTGAGAGCGCGGAGGTCCTGATTGGCGGCGTGCCTGCCGTGCCCGTGGGCTCCCCTGTGGAGAGCCTGCGCGACCTCTTCGGGGAGTAGTCGCGCGCGGCCAGAGGCGCCGCCCATGGCCAGGCACTGGAGCCCAAACGGGCGCCGGCCTCGGCCGGAGGCCGGCGCCTGTCGGGTTCGAAGCCCCGAGCCGGTCCGCCCAGCCCGACCCGAAGGTGGAGCCCGGCGAGGATGCACGGCCGGACCGGGGTGAAGGGCCTGATCAGTCCGCGGTGACCATCGCCGCGAGCTTGGCGTCGATCTTGTTGGCGGTGATCGCCCCGTAGTTCGCGGCGCCGAGCCAGCCGCTCATGATGATCCCGACCGAGCCGGCGTGGTACAGGCCCTCGATCTGCTCGGAGAGATTCATGGAGTAGGGCAGCCCCTCGAACTTGGTCCCGAACGAGGTCCCGGTGGGCGCCTCGGTGTAGAACTCGAAGCTGCGCGGGGTGGCGGCTTCAGCGTGCTCGATCTTGGCGGCGGTGCCGGGAACGCGACGCTCGATGTCGGCCACGGTCTCCTCGACCATGCGGCGCTTGTTGGCCTCGTAGGCGGCGTCGTCCATCGCTGCCCAGTCCTCGTAGAGCGCGTTGGTGCTCGAGACGATGACGTAGCGGTCAGGCCGGCCCTTCTCGGCGTCCAGGGGGCGGCCCTTGGGGTAGTAGAAGCTGAAGGTGCGGCTCTCCCCGTGCAGGTCGCAGAGCGCGGCGCTGTCGAAGGTGGGGCGGGTCGAGGTGAAGAAGAGGTCCGAGACCCAGGGCAGGGTCTCCCCCTGCCGCAGGCCCATGTAGACCTGGCAGCTGGAGGTGTTGAGCCGGACGTCTCGGAGGCCGGCGAGCCACTCGGCGTCGAAGTGCTCCTCCCCGACGAGGTGCTCGGCGGTGGTCTTCACGTTCGCGTTGGAGAGCACGATGTCCGCCGAGATGGCGCGGTCGCCCACGCGCACGCCCTGGACCGTGCCGCCCTCGACCAGGATCTCGTCCACCCGGACGCGGCTGAACATGTCCACGCCGTTGGACGCGAGCACGGCGCGCATGTCCTTGATGAGGCCGTCGGTCCCACCAGTGAAGGTGTAGACGCCCTTCGACATGAAGTTGGAGAACACGATCCCGTAGCTGATCGCGGGGTCCTCGAGGCTCGAGCCGTTCGCGTAGGTGATCGGCTCCATGAGGAGCCGGTGCACGTCGTTGCGGCCCGGGAAGTACTCCTCGAACAGCTCGCCCGTGGTGCGCGTGTCGTTGTCGTAGTAGTTCATCCGACGGAGGTCGTCGTAGAACCCCTCGACCACCGACTGCTCGCAGCCGAGGACGCTGACGAGCTTGTCCGTGAAGTCGTCCCGCGTGAACTCGGTGTCGAAGCTGAACTGCGGGTTGTCGAAGCGGACCCCGTCCAGCTGCACGATCCTGTCGGCGACGTGCTGGCCCCAGTACTTGCGGCAGGTCTTCTTCATGCCGAAGGGGAAGCCGTGCAGCGAGATGTCGAAGACGTGCCCGCCCTTGCGCTTGAACCAGGTGGCGAGGCCCCCGTAGTTGTAGTGCTGTTCAAGGACCGCGACCGAGTGCCCGTTGCGGGCCAGGATGTTGGCCGCCGTGAGCCCGCCGAGGCCCGAGCCGATGACCACCACGTCGTAGTGATCCTTGGCGCCCTTGAGCGGGTCGCTCGTCAGGGGGCGCTTGCCGTCGCGGTGCCCCGCGAAGAACTTCTTTTGGCGGGGGGCGGAGGCGGGCGTACTGCTGGTGTCGGTCATGTCGCGGATGCGAGGGCGTGCTGGTTGGCCATGGCGATCCCCGACAGCATCGCGCCGACGATGCCGAGGTAGCCCTGATCGGTGCCGCAGAGGAAGAGGCCGTCCACGGCGGTGCGCCCGCTGCGCTGCTTGCGCGTGGAGCCGTAGACGGCCCCGCCGAGGTGTCCGGTGAACTTCTCGATGGTCCGGGGCGTGAATCCGTCCACGTACACCGAGTGGGGGCGGACGTCGAAGGCGAAGGGGGCGGCGATCCCGTGGGCCTCGCCCCAGATCCGGTCCTTCGCGCCGGTGTAGGCCTCCTCATCGAGCGCCGTCCACTCGTCGTGGCGGGCCAGGAGCGTCAGGCGGAGCAGCCCCTCGGGGAGGGGCTCCTTGGAGGCGTAGTTGTCGGGGCAGCAGATGACGCCGCTGCGTAGGTCCACGAGTTGCCCGGGCTCGGGCGGGCCGTAGACCAGGCGATCCTCGGTGTTGAAGAAGACGATGGTGTCATCGTGACCGAGGTCCCTGGGGCGCTGGTCGAGGACCGTCAGGTACTCCACGAAGGAGAGCGGTCCGATGTCCGCGTCCTGGGTGGTGTGCGCCTCCTCGGTGAGGCGCATGGTCTCCACGAAGCCCGCGCTGGAGATCACCACGTCGGCGAGTAGCTCGGTGCCGTCATCGAGGACAACGCCGCGGACCCCGTCGGGGCCGTGGAGGATCCGCTGGACCCCCGCGCGCATGCGGAGCTCTCCGCCGAGGTCCTTGTAGCGGTTCCGGAGGAGATCCAGCACCCGCCGGACGCCGCCGTCGGGGCGCGCGAAGCCCTCCTCGTAGAGGCTCTTGAAGAGGATGATGAACGAGGACCACTCCACGTCATCGGGCGTCGGGCTGCCGTAGTAGAGCAGCGGGAGGAGCAGCATCTCCACGAGGGTCTGGTCCTTCAGGTAGGGCGCGAGCTCGTCGCGTGCCATCCTGGGCGGACCGGACTCATCCGAGAGGTCGGGGTAGCCGGCGAGGTCCTTGACCAGCCGGTCAAAGCCGTCGATGTCCCCGGGGAACTTCTCGGCCACCTCGGAGCGGAGCAGCTCGAAGTCGTTGTTCCAGCGCAGTGAGACGCCCGGGAAGTCGACGCGACTGCCGCTCTGCTCGCCGAGCTCGAGGGCGTCGTAGGGGATCCGCAGCTGCCGGAGGATCCGGGTCAGGGGCCGACCCTTCGTGCCCTTGGGCACGAAGTTGGTCAGGGCGTGCAGCCCGACGTCGAAGCGCCGGCCCTTCTGCTTGTAGAAGGAGTTGAGCCCGCCCCAGAGGTAGTGGCGGTCCAGGACGATGACCCGCTGGTCGAATTGCGCCAGGCGGATACCGGCCGCGAGGCCGCTCATCCCCGCGCCGATGACGATGGTGTCGTACTTCTCGGTCACGGGAATGGGGCGAATAGGCCTCGGATCAGGCGTTCTGGAGCTTGAGCTCCAGGTCGGCCATGTGGGGGTGCAGGTAGGTGCCGCAGGAGGCGAGGCTCCCGAGCTCCTTGTAGTCGTCCTCGGGGACCTGCACGCCATAGCGCTTGCGCAGCTCCATCACGATGTCGAGGAAGTCCATGGAGTCGAGCTCAATCTGGTCACGGAGGAGCTCCGTGTCATTGAGCCCGTCGATGTCTTCGTCGGGGGCGATGGTGGCGATGATGTCCTTGACGGCTTCTTTGACTTCGTCCTGTGTCATTGGATGAGGAGGGAAGGGGTTGGTGGATCAGTTGGTCTCGGGCCGCTTCACGACGAGGGCACTGTTGATGCCCAGCATCCCGAAGCTGAGGTTGAGGATGGTCTCGACGCCGGCGGTCTGGCGGGGCTCGTTGATCACGAGGCCCCGGACCTCACACTCGGGGTCGAGGTTGTCGACGTTGATCGTGGGGTGCACCACTCCGTCCACGAGGGACGGCAGGTTGCCAGCGAGCTCCAGGGAGCCAGCGGCGCCCATGGTGTGCCCGATGTAGCTCTTGGTGTTGTTGATGTTCGTGGACGAAGAGTCACCGAACACCTCGCGGACCGCCCCGGACTCCTGGATGTCGCCCTGGGGCGTGGAGGTCGCGTGGGTGCTGACGATGTGGATGTCGTCGGGGGCCATGCCGGCGCGGTCGAGGGCACCACGCATGCACTGGTTCTGGCGCTCAGGCAGCGGCAGCACGAAGTCCGCCGCGTCCGAGTTCACGTGCCAGCCGGCGAGCTCGCAGATGATGTTGGCGCCGCGCTTCACGGCGTCGTCGTAGCGCTCGAGGACGTAGAGGCACCCGCCCTCGCTGACGACGATGCCGTTGCGATCGCTGTCGAAGGGGCGGCTGACCTTGGCGGGATCGGCGTTCTCGCCGAGGGCGCCCTCGGCCTTGAAGCTGGCGAAGATGCCGAAGGTGTGAATGGACTCCGAGACGCCCCCGGCGATGGCCACGTCAACCTCGCCGAGCTGGAGCATCTGGGCACCCTGGATGATCCCCAGGTTGCCGCCGGCGCACGCCCCGCCGATGGCGTAGTGGGGGCCGGTGATGCCCATGTTCAGGGTGACCTCGCCGGCGGGGTTGTTCGCGACCGTCCGGGGGTTGTGGTGGTGCGACCAGTACGACGTGTCGTAGTCGTACTTGCTGATCTCGTAGATCTGCTGCTCGGTCTCCACGTTCCCGTGCTCGGTGGTGCCGACGTAGACGCCGACGTTGTGCTTCCCTACCGCGTCCAGGTCGATGCCGGCGCTCTGCACGGCTTCGTTGGCGCAATAGATCGCGACCGAGCCCGCGCGGGTGCCGCGGCGAAGCGTCTTGCGGCTCTGGTGGCGCTGGTTGTCGAAGTCGCACTGGCCGGCGACGGTCTCGCCGAAGTAGCGGATCTCGTAGGGCGAGACCCCGGAGACTCCGGCCAGGAGGTTCTTGCGGTACGTCTCGAGATCGTTGCCGTTCGGGCTCGTGAGACCGACACCGGTGATCACAATGCGAGGCTTGCTGGAGTGGTCAGGCACGCTTGGCCTCCTCTTGTTCGGACGGGTCGTCCGCCGCTTGTGGTTCGGACAGTGCGTCCGATGCTTGGTTGGCCGCCGCGCCGGCCTGAAGGAATCGCGCGGGGACGCCGACGCCCACCTTGAACGCGGTGCCGATCGCCTTCGAGAGAAGGCTCTGCGGGTCACCCAGCGCGCTGGACACGCTGGAGAAGACGAGCTGCATGACCGCGTCAGCGAGGTCGCAGGTCGCGATGATCGAGCGCAGGGTCAGGACCCGGGGGTCCTTGGCGCCGTTGCGCTGGCGGATGATCTCGAGCATGCGCTCGGCGCCCACCTTGAAGTGTTCGAAGGCGACCTGCTCCCTGCGGCGGAGGACGGTGGCCACGATGGAGAGCGTGTTGCCGACCGGCTCATGGACGTTGCAGCGGCGGGTCGTGTCGAAGGTCGACGAGACCGCACCCCACTCCACCAGCTCGTTGATCGTGGCGCTCGCGGCCCCCTGGCTGATGGAGAGCTCGTGCACGATCTCCTTGGCGGAGAGGGGGCACCCAGAGAGGACGAGCAGGCCCCACACGCGCCCGTGGATCCGCTTGAAGCCGAAGGTCTTGAAGAAGGCCTCGAAGGTCGCCAGCTCCGCGTGGAGCTCCGGCTCGAGGCCGGAGAAGCCCGCCTCGGTGAGGAGGCTCGGCTCGCCCGTCGCGGCCAGCTCCCCCGTGGGAGGCGTGGCGGAGGGCGTTTGGGCGGGGTCTTGCATGGGAGAGGCTTCGCGCTCGCAACGCATTTCAGATTTTCCTGAAGGCTGCGAGCGAAGGTTGTACCCGTCGAGGCACCCGGTCGACCCTCCAATCGGTGAAAACGGATCTCACCCCTCGGGTCCCCTCTCCGGCGCAGGCGCCGCTCCGGGAGTTGCCGCCGCCTTGAGGGGGGCAGGGACCGGGTCCCGGGGAGCCGGTCGGGCCCTCGCCTTCGATGGAGCGGCCCCGGAGGCGCCTCAGCGGCGCCCCAGCGGCGCCTCAGCGACGCCTCAGAGCCCGAGGGCGCCCCGCAGCCAGGCGCCGATGTCGGTGATCTCCTCGGGGCAGACCTGGTGGGCCATGGCGTAGGTCCGCCACTCGAGCGGGTAGCCGAGCCCCAGGAGGCGGTCGCGGGCGGCCTCGCCCATGCGCGGGACGACCATGGGGTCCTCGGTGCCGTGGCACTGGAGGATCGAGGTCCCCTGGTTGGAGTCGGAGCGTTCCTCGTCCAGATTCCCGTCGCAGGCGAGGTAGGTGGACAGGGCCAGGATCCCCGCGAGGGGCTCGGGATGGCGGAGCCCCTCGTGGAGGGCGATGGCGCCGCCCTGACTGAACCCCGCGAGGACGATGCGGGAGGCGGGGATGCCGGCTGCCTTCTCGCGCTCCATCAGGGCGCGCGCGTGCGCGGCGGAGCTCCGGACGCCGGCCTCGTCCACGCGCCGCTCGAAGTCCATGCCGAGGATGTCGTACCAGGCGGGCATCACCATCCCGCCGTTGACCGTGACGGGGATCTGCGGCGCGTGCGGGAAGACGAAGCGGACGGCGTGGTCCGCGGGGAGCCCGAGCTCCGGGACGATGGGAGGGAAGTCGTGCCCGCTCGCACCCAGGCCGTGGAACCAGATCACGGAGGCCTCGGCCGGGCGGCCGGGCTCGAGGACGACGCAGTCGAGGAGAGAGTCGGGGGACATGGAGGCCATTGCCTTCTCGGTGGTCACCACTCCAGGCCGAGCATCAAGCAGTGGAGTCCGCTGCCGATGCCCTGCATGGCCACGCGGTGACCGGGTTGAATGAACTCGTCGCGGGCCGCGAGGGCCAGGGTCGCTGGCAAAGAGACCGAGCCGACGTTGCCCAGGGTCTCGATGGACGTGTAGTCGCGCGCGTGGTCGAGCCCGAGGAGCTCGAACAGGGTCCGCTTGTGCTGGGCGCCGACCTGGTGGGTCACGATGCGATCGACCTCGTCCGGGGTCCAGCCGAGCTCCTCCAGGAACGTCGGCCAGGTCCGGGCCGCCAGGGCGTTGCCCGCGTGCAGCAGGGCCTCGGAGTCGGTCTCCATCAGCGGGCCGCTCGAACCGTCGACGCGGTCGCCGCTGCAGAGCTCGTGATGCTCGGTCGCCGCGCGAGCGACGCCACCGAGGAGGCGGTGGCTGGAGCGCGAGATGCGTGAGCTCGTGAGGACCATGGCCGCGGCGCCGGAGCCGATGGTCAGGGAGGCGTAAGCCCGCTTGAGGTCCTGGCGAGTCACGCCGTCGCGAAGGAGCGCCGCGATGGTCTCCTCGACCAACGGGCCGCCGTCCTCGCCGCTCACGATCAGGGCCGCCTCGAGCTCTCCGCGCTCGACCCGGCTCGCGAGGAGGGACATCGCGTTGGCGAAGCCGAGGCAGGCGTTGGAGAGGTCGAAGGCCTCACACTCAGGGGAGAGGCCGAGGCGCGCGTGGACCACGGAGGCCGTCGCCGGCTCCATGAAGTCACGGCAGACCGAGGAGTGAACGAGGCAGCCGATCTTCGCCGGGTCGACCCCGGAGCGCTCGATGGCGTCCTTGCCGGCGCGGGCTGCCGCGTCGCTGGGCCGGGTCCCGGGCTTCCAGAAGCGCCGCTCCTTGATCCCGCTCATGAGCTCGAGTCGCCCCACGGAGACCCCCAGGCGCCCATAGAGGGCACCTAGCCGCCCCTCGAGGTCCGTCGAGGTGACGACCTGCTGGGGCAAGGCGAGGCCCAGGGCCTCGATGTGGACATTCTCGAACCGCATTGAGGCGGAG
The DNA here is from genome assembly GCA_965655435.1 of Planctomycetota bacterium. GTDB lineage: Bacteria > Planctomycetota > UBA1135 > UBA1135 > Saltatorellus. Next base: position 22,738 of record CBFHHK010000025.1, read on the forward strand.
ACCCTACCGATTCGGGGCTTCGCCCGCGACCGGTTGCGGGTGGAGAGCCCCGCGTTGACACTTGGGGGAGCCCCGCGCCCCGCCGCGGCCGCCCCACCCAAAATGGCCACTCCGCCCCCGCTGACGATCCTCCACGTGGATATGGACGCCTTCTACGCGTCCGTGGAGATCCGTGATAATCCGTCGCTGCAGGGGCTGCCGGTGTGCGTCGGTGGCCCCGCCGCCAGCCGGGGGGTGATCGCCGCGGCGAGCTACGAGGCGCGCCGGTTCGGCGTGCACTCCGCCATGGCCACCGCCGTGGCGAGGCGGATGTGCCCGGACCTGGTGCTGCTCCCGCCGGACTTCGACAAGTACACGGCGGTCAGCCGCCAGGTGATGGCGATCTTCCGTCGGTACACGCCCACGGTCGAGCCGCTCTCCCTCGACGAGGCCTTCCTCGACGTGAGTGGGTCCGAGCGGCTGTTCGGTGACGCCGAAGAGATCGGGCGGCGGATCAAGGATGACATCCTCCGGGAGACGAGCCTGGTGGCGTCAGTCGGCGTGGCCCCGACCAAGTTCCTGGCGAAGCTGGCCTCCGACCTCGACAAGCCCGACGGCTTCCGCGTCATCCAGCATGGTGAGGAACGGTCCGTCCTCGACCCGCTGCCCGTGTCGAAGATCTTCGGGGTCGGACCGCGCTCGGCGAAGCGCCTCCAGGCCATGGGGGTGAGGACCATCGGGGACCTGGCGAGCCGACCCCGCCGGGTCGTGGCCCGCCAGTTCGGCGCCTCGGCGATCTGGATCCACGACCTCGCCCACGGCATCGACCCCCGCCGGGTGACGCCGCGGCGGGAGGAGAAGTCCCACGGGATGGAGCGCACCTTCGCGGAGGACATCTCGGACCAGGAGGAGCTCCGAGGGTTGCTGATGAGCTTCTCGGAGGAGGTCGCCTTCTACCTGCGCGACAAGGGCCTCCGTGGGAAGACCGTCACCCTCAAGGCGCGCTTCAGCGACTTCAAGACCGTCACGCGTACGAAGACCCTCGCCCACGCCACCAACCTCGGGCCGCGTATCTACTCCGTCGCGAGCGAGCTGCTCAACCGGATCGACGACCGCCCATTGCGCCTGCTGGGGGTCCAGATCAGCCGCCTGGAGGACGTCCGTCAGCCGGTGCAGGAGACGTTGTTCAACGGGGCCATGGCGGAGCCCTCCTCCAGGAAGGACTACCTCGCCTCGGCGGAGAAACTCGCCAAGGTGACCCCGAGCCTCGACAAGCTGCGGCGCAAGTTCGGGCGGGGCGTCGTCGTGCCGGCGGCCATCCTCGACAAGGGCGTTCCCCGCGGGCGAGACGGCACCGGCACCATGGGCGAGACCTCGCCTCGGGACGGGAGAGAGTCCGGCCCCGGTCGAGAGCCCTCCGGCGGCGCCGAGGACTTCCCGATCGAAGACTAGGGGCGCCGCGGGGCCCGGCGGTGGGGACCCAGCGGTGGGGACCCAGCGGTGGGGACCCAGCGGTGGGGGCCAGCGGTGGGGGCCAGCGGTGCGGGGACAAGGCTCCACCTCCGGTTGCCCCGTCCTCGCCAGCAAGGGGCGCCCTCGGCCAGCTGCGGGGACCCGTCCCCGTCGTCCTCCGGGCGAGCCGTCTGCGGTTGGGCCGAGCCCCCTGACCAGAGCCTCTGCTCCGGGTCCCCGACCAGAATCCGGGATCGAAACCCCTCGTCGCCGAGATCGCCATGGGAGCTTCAGCTAACGGCGGAGTGCCAGCGTGGCGAGGAGCGGCCGCCTCGGACCACCGCCGCGCCCGGGCATCGGGCGAGGCCAAGGCGACGGCGTCGCTGGCCTGGCCTGGGCCTTGGAGGAGCCGCGGAGGAGCCTGTGCGGGGCCGGTCCGTGACCAGCGCCCAAGATCACCGGCGGGTGGCGCCCCTTGCCCAGCCTCCGGGCCTCAACGTCGGGAATTCACGCGCCCTGGGCGCGGAAGGCGGGGTGCCGTCTTCACCACGTCGCGCGCAGCGGAGACTCCGGCAGCGGCAACCCCGGCGCCCGTCACTCACGCAGCCGTGCGGACGGTCGACGGTGTCGGCGTCCTCGCGGCGTCGAGGTTCGTGTGGGTGATGAGCACGAAGGCCCCGTCCTCGAGGTTGAGGGCCGTGGCGCGTCCGCGGAACGGGCGAGCCTCGCCGCCGGTGCCCACGCGGGCGTCCGCGGTGAAGGTGTGGCGCTCGCCGCGAAGGACGGCCTGGAGCTCCCGCAGGAAGCGGTTGGCCCGCCCGTCGCCGCCCTTGGCGGCCGCGGTGCAGACGGCCAGGTAGTCGACGCCCACGCCGGTTCGCGCAGGGTCGCCCCCGGTTTCCATGGTGAAGCGCCGCCAGGCGGCGTTGACCGCCACGATGCGGCCCTCGCCGTCGAGGACCGCGGCGTGGGCGGTGCAGTGCTCGAGGGCCTCGGCCAGGCGCTCGAACCGGGTCCCGGCCGGCACACTGAAGCCTGCCTCGGGGATGACGGTGGGGCGGACGGCCCCTTTGGTGACCTCCGTGGTGAAGGCGACCAGGACCAGGCGCTGGTCGCGGCCGGTGACCTGCTCGATGGTGGCCACGGTTCGGACCACCCCGCCGGTGCGGAGGGGGCGGTCGAACTCCAGGCGCGCGCGGTCCGCTCCGCCGGTCTGGATCTTCCGAATCTGGGCGTGCATGGAGCCCGCCTCGCGGTTCCCGTTGAGCGCCGCGCGCCCCATGGCGGCCATGTAGTCGGCGCCCGCACGGGCGTTCTCCATCGGGACGATATCTGTCTGACGGGAGGTGCGGGACCAGGCCTCGTTGGCCTCGACGATGCACCCTGTGCCGTCGAGCAGCACGCAGCGATCCGGGGTGGAGCCCATGGCGAAGGTCGCCTCGGACAGGGTCAGGGTCTGCGGGTCTCTTTTCGGTGCGGGCATGGTCGATGGGCTCCTTGGGTGTGGCGTCACCGTCAGGGGTATCGGCGCGATCCATGGATCCCTTGAGCGGCGAATGGGCGCGCAGAGAGCCCGCCCGCGGCAGCCGTCCCGAACGGGGAGCAGGGGCCACCTCGCCGCGGCTGGCGGGCACGCGGTGGGGCCCAGGGAGGCCCTGAGAGCTCGGGGGAGGCCCTGAGAGCTCGGGGGAGGTTCGGGGAGGCCTGCCGCGCGCCAGGGGCTCAGTGGGCCTCGAGCCAGTCCGCGCCCCAGCCGAAGTCCACCACGAGGGGGACGTCGAGCTCCACCGCGTTCTCCATGGCGTCCTTGACCATCGCGATGGTGGCGTCCAGCTCACGCTCCGGGACCTCGAGCACCAGCTCGTCGTGGACCTGGAGGAGGAGCTGGGCGGCGAGGTCCGACTCGTCCAGGCGCTGATCCAGCTTGATCATGGCGCACTTGATGATGTCGGCCGCCGACCCCTGCACCGGGGTGTTGACCGCCGCGTTCTCGGAGGCCACTCGCGCCCGCTGGTTCGAGGAGTTGATGTCGGGCATCTGCCGGCGGCGACCCATGAGGGTCTCCACGTAGCCGTGCTCGCGCGCGCCGGCGAGCACGCCGTCGATCCAGCCGCGGACGCTCGGGAAGGCGGCGAAGTAGCGGTCGATGAAGTCTCGCGCCTCGGGGACGGTGAGCCCCGTCTCCCTCGCGAGCCGCTGGGGCCCCATGCCATAGAGCAGGCCGAAGTTGATGGCCTTGGCCTGGCTCCGCATGGTCCGGTCGACCATCTCGGGGAAGACATCGAAGATCACCGACGCCGTGGAGGCGTGGATGTCCTTCCCGTCTCGGAAGGCCTGGGCGAGCTTCTCGTCGCCGCAGAGGTGGGCCAGGACCCGGAGCTCGACCTGACTGTAGTCCGCTGCGAGGAGGACCCACTTGCCGTGCTCGTCAGGCTCGCGCGGGACGAAGGCGGAGCGCAGCCTGCGCCCACGCTCGGTGCGGACAGGGATGTTCTGGAGGTTGGGGTCGCTCGACGCGAGGCGTCCCGTGGCGGCGACCGCCTGGCTGAACGAGCAGTGGATTCGGCCGGTCTTCGGGTTCACGAAGTTGGGCAGGGCGTCCACGTACGTGCTCTTGAGCTTCGCGACCTCGCGATACTCCAGGAGCCGGCGCACGATCTCAACGTCGGCGTAGTTCTCGTTCAGGGTCGCCTGGTCGGTGGCGTAGCCGGTCTTGGTCTTCTTGACCCGCTTGACGCCGGCCTCCTCCTGGATGCGGAGCTTCTCGAACAGGATGGTGCCGAGGGCCTTGGGGCTGTTCACCTTGAGGCCGGGCTCGCCTGCCAGCCGGCGGACGTCCTGCTCTGCGGCATCGATGTCGCGCTCCAGCTCCTTGCCGAGCTCCTGGATGGCCGGAACATTGAGCCGGATCCCCCTGCGCTCCATCTGCGTCAGCACCCGGACCAGTGGCATCTCCAGGTCGTGGAAGAGGGGCTCGTTCTCGGTCTCCTTGAGTTCGACGGAGAGGCGCTCGAAGAGGCGGTAGGTCACCTCGGCGTCCTCACAGGCGTACTCGCCCACGACGTCGACGGGCACCTCTGCCATGGTGATCTGCTTCTTCCCGGTGCCGATCAGGTGAGAGGTCGGGATCTTCGTGAGGCCGAGCTCGACCAGAGCGAGGTGATCGAGGTTGTGGCGGCGGCTGGAGCCGTGGATCGTGAAGCTCGCCACCATGGTGTCGAAGGCCGGGGGCGGTACGTCCACGCCCTGGGCGCCCATGACGAGGGCGTCGTACTTTTCGTTCTGTGCGATGCGGAACAGCTCGGGGTCCGTCATCAGGGGCCGGAGCCGATCGAGGAGCGCGGGGGGACCGCCCGCGAGGACCGGCGGGTCGAGGTTGAAGGGCACGTAGAAGGCGCGCCCCGCCTCGCAGCAAAAGGACATGCCGACCAGGTCCACCTGGAGTGCCGCGAGGCCGGTGGTCTCCGTATCCCAGGCGAAGGTACCCGCCTCGGTGAGCTCGGCGATCATCCCGTCGAGCTCGGCCTCGGTGCGGACGAGGACATCCTCGCGGTCGCCAGCGCCGTCCACCTCGACGTCGCTGCTCATCTCCTCGGCGAGGCTGCGGAAGTCGAGGTCCTGGAAGATGCCCCGTAGCTCGGAGACGTCAGGCGTCGCGGGGGTGATGGACTCGAGGCCGCGCTCGAGCGGGACGGCGGTGTCGATGGTCACCAGCTCCAGGGACAGGAGGAGGTTCTCGCGGTCGTCCTCGAGCTTCTCCCTGGTCTTCCCCTTCACCTCTTCGATGCGCTCGAGGATGCCGGTGACGGACCCGAATTCGGAAATGAGCTTCTTCGCTCCCTTCTCGCCGATCCCCTTCACGCCAGGGACGTTGTCGGAGGCGTCGCCCATGATCGCGAGGACGTCGATCACGTGATCGGGGGTGGTGCCAAACTTGGCCTCCACCTCTTCGAGGCCCTCGATCACGAGGTCGACGCCGGGCTTGAAGATGTTGTGCAGCTGCAGGCGAGAGTCCACGAGCTGCATGAGGTCCTTGTCTCCGGTGACGATCCGGACGTCGTGGCCGGCCTCGCGGGCCTGTTTGGCCAGGGTGCCAATGACGTCATCCGCCTCGTAGCCAGGGATCTCGAAGAGCTCGACGCCGTGCGCGGCGATGATCCTGCGGATGTCCTCCAGCTGCTCGATCATCTCCTCGGGAGCGCGCTCGCGGGTCGCCTTGTACTCGGCGTAGCGCTCGTGCCGGAACGTCGGCCCCTTCGCGTCCAGGGCCACGGCCACCAGGTCGGGGGCCTCCTCCCGGAGGATCCGGCGCAGGGCCATGGTGAAGCCGTAGGTCGCGCCGGTGGGGCGCCCGTCGGGCGCCGAGAGACCCGAGCGCATCATCGCGAAGTGCGATCGATAGGCGACGGCGGTGCCGTCGAAGAGAAAGAGTCGACCCATGCCCGTGAGGCTAAGGGTCGAGGCGCGGCGTTGCTCGCGCCCACGTCGGGAAACCGGGACCCGCAGGGGGGATCCGCGGCGGGGGGCCGCGGCCGCGGCAGCCATGGGCCTCCGCCGATCGCGCACGAGGAGCCGAGCCCCCCCCCGCTCA
>CBFHHK010000026.1:0-28596 GCA_965655435.1 Planctomycetota bacterium
GCTCCACGACCCCGCGGGCGAGCTCGAGGTTCAGCTCCACGAGCTCATCCAATCGATAGGGGGTGGTCTCGAAGGTGCGTGACTCGTCCAGAGCCGAGAGCCAGCGGTCATCGTCCTGGGCCAGCGCCTCCGCGCCCATGAACGCCCCGAGGATGCTGCCAACGTTGGAGGGGTTGCAGTCGCTGTCCTGGCCCGCCGCCATGGCGAGGCGCATGGAGCGGGCGAGGTCCCCCTCTCCGTAGAGCAGCCCCAGGAGGATGAAGGCACCGTTGAGGCGGGCGTCGATGTTCAGGGGGTCCGCGGCGCCGGCCCACTCGGCGCACCGATCCAGGGCGCCGTAGCGCTTGTAGAGGGCGTCGAGGTTCACGTCGAAGGGCTCACCGCCCTCCCACATGTCGAACACATCATCAATGACCTGGCGGTAGCCGCTCCCCGGGGGGAGCACGTCGCGGCCGGCCTCCGCGATCTCAAGCACGGACCCCGCGGTGAAGGCCGTGGACAGCATGGTCGCCACGAAGACCCCGCCATAGACGCCGTCGCCGTGGTTCATGATGTGGCCCATCCGGAAGGCGAGGTCCACCGCCGCCGCCGGCTGAGCCGGGGCCATCAGGCCGACGAAGTCCGACTCGATCTGCCAGTCGATGTCGTCGCTCTCTCCTGTGTTGGACCAGTGCCCCGAGGCGGGAGGGGGGAGCCCGCGCCGCAGGTTGTCCCGCGCCGCGAGGTTGGCGTGGTAGAGGGGGAACTCCGAGGCGGCGAAGGCCTCACCCAGGGGGCCCCACCCCGCGTTCACACCGTGCTCGGCGAGGGCCTCCATGAAGGGCACCTCCACATAGAGGTCGTCCTGGGTGTAGGCGCCGTTGATGAGCTCCGGCGTCCAGGCCGGCAAGAGGTCGAGGGGGATCGGCTGGCCCTCGAAGGCCACGTAGATATTCGCCGGCGCACCATCGCGCTGGTGAAGGTCGGGGAAGAGCTCCCAGATGTAGCGGGCATAGAACTCCGTCGGGAAACCCCAGGTGACGCCGATCATCTGTCCCAGCCACGCCCCGCGGATCCGATCGCGCAGCTCCGCCTCGTCGACCTCGAGCAGCTCGCCCGTGGCGTCCGCTCCCGAGCTGACCGCAGAGGCCTCACCTCCGCCGGCGCCCGGCCCCGCGCAGCCACCGGTCCCCAGGAGGAGCCCCAGGACCAGGCACGCCGCGGCCCCGTCGGGCCTCCCGGCCCACGAGCCAGTGCTGGTAGGGATGCCGGGAATCGAACCCGGACGGCCAAGGCCTTCGGATTTTAAGTCCGATGCGTCTACCAATTCCGCCACATCCCCTCCGCGCTGAATCCTAGCAGGGCCGCCGGGTCCTCTGCGCCGCGCCCGGCGCTTCTCGGCTCGCCCAGTATCCGGACCACCACAGTATCCAGGCCTCCATGGTGCGTGTCGCCAACTGGGGCGCCCGCTCGGGTTGACGGGCGCCGGGGGGCCCCTATGATTCCCCGGCGACTTCAGTCCCGGGACTTGTCCTGGCGATACTGAGCGCAGAGGCGGCATAGCCAAGTGGTAAGGCGATGGATTGCAAATCCATTATTCCCCGGTTCGAGTCCGGGTGCCGCCTCCATCCCCCCTCCCCAAAGCGGGTCGAGGAAGTTCGCGAACGCGACCGGCGGATACAGCGACCTTGAGGGCCAGCGACCTTGAGGGCCAGCGACCTTGAGACCCTGAACCCGGGCGAACCAGCGAGTGACGACCCCAGCAGCAGGGCAGCTCAGCAGGCGGGCGACTCAGGCACAGGTCGACTCAGCGTTCACGCTGGAAGGAGCGCGCCCTGAACCAAGGGCCGAGGTCGGACCGCCCGACGCGGGCGCTCAGAGCAGCTCGTACCCGTCACGGACGGTGTAGATCATCAGGGACGTGCGCGGCCCGCCGAAGCGGCGGACCATCTCGATGAGCCAGTCCTCCTCGCCGGGCCAGGGGTAGGCGTAGACCAGGTCGAAGTCCGCGATCTCCATGCCGAGCTCGCCGTAGGCGTCGGCGCCCTCGGTGGGCGTCATATAGTCGCTCTCGAGCAGCCCCACCTCGTCGCGGTAGTCCGGCGGGACGAAGCTGCCCTCCACGAAGCGCGCGCCCGAGCTCACCTCCTCGGCGAGGTCCTCGGCGGTCGTGATGAGCGCCGGCTCGATCTCGATCCCCACCGCCTCGAAGCCGATGATGTCGGCGAGCACGGTGATCACGCCCGTGGCGGACCCCAGCTCAAGGAAGGTGTTCGCCCGATTGCGCTGGTCCTTCAGCATGTCGATGGCCAGCCGCTGATCGGCCGGGATCACCCGGTGGAACTCGCCAGCCCGCTGGGCGCAGAAGTCATGCCAGGCCTCCGTACCCAGCCGCAGCACCTCCTCCAGTCGCGCCTCCGTGCCACCTTCCATGGAGACGATGAGAACATGCGGAGCGCGACCAACCGGCGAGCCTGTGCGATACTTCGGGGGTGATCTCCAACCTGCGACAGCTCCACGCCCTCGCGGCGCTCTCCGCGCTCACCCTCGGCTCGGGACTGACGGGGTGCGCGGCGCCAGTGGGTCCCCCCCCTTCCGACCTCCTCTTGCTGCCTCCGGCCGGGATGCTCGGGATCGGCCAGGATCCAGCCCCGTTCATCATCGCGCTGGGCACGGCTCAAGACGGCGGACTCCCCCAGATCGGGTGCGCTCGCGAGTGCTGCACCGCGGCTCGCGAGGACCCGTCCCGCGTGCGCCTCGTGACGAGCCTCCTGCTGGTGGACCCCCGGGACGGGCGCCGTTGGCTCTTCGACGCGACCCCGGACATCGCGCGGCAGGTGGAGCGCGCCCGCGGCCCCGGCCTCGGCGGGCCGCCTGAGGACGCGCCCGGACGCCCCGCGCTCTTCGACGGCATCTTCATCACCCACGCTCACCTCGGCCACGTGGTCGGCTTGCTGCAGCTCGGCCGGGAGGCCTACGGCTCGGCCCCCGTCCCGCTCATCGGCACCGAGCGCATGGCCGGCTTCCTGGGCTCCAACGGCCCCTGGAGCCTGCTCTTCGACGGCGGCTACGCCCGCCCCGAGGTCCTGCAGCCCGACGAGACCCTGAACCTCGCGGAGGACCTCTCCGTGACCGCGATTCAGGTCCCCCACCGCGACGAGTTCACCGACACCGTCGCCTTCCTCATCCGCGGACCCGAGCGCTCCGTGCTCTACCTGCCGGACATTGACAAGTGGGAGAAGTGGGACCGGCGCCTGGAGGACGTGATCGCCGGCGTGGACGTGGCGTTGGTGGACGGGACCTTCTTCGGCCCCGCCGAGCTCCCCGGCCGCGACATGTCCCAGGTGCCCCACCCGTTCATCGTCGAGACCCTGGAGCGGATCGCGCCGCTCCCCGAGGCGGAGCGCGGGAAGGTCGTCTTCACCCACCTGAACCACTCCAACCCCGCGACCGACCCCACCAGCGACGCCGCCGCCGCGGTCCGGGCCGCAGGCTCCTCGATCCTCGACGACGGCGACCGCATCCGCCTCTGAGCTGCTGCGCTCCTGGGAGCGGCGATCAGGCCAGGGCGCGCTCGTCGAGCAGCCCGTCCGCCACGAGGCGCGGCCAGAGCTCGGCAGGGATGGGCGCGGCGAAGTGGGCGAGGTTGGCGCGCACCTCCTCGGGGGTCCGGCAACCCACCAGCACCGACGCCACGGCGGGGTGCGCCAGCGGGAACTGGAGCGCGGCGGCCTCCAGAGCCACGTCGAACTCCCGGACGATCCGCGCGAGCCGGTCGCGCCGCTCGATGAGCTCGGTGGGCGCCTGGGCGTAGTTCCAGGTGCGGCCGCCGGCGAGGAGCCCGGAGTTGTAGGCGCCGCCGACGACCACGCTCGTGCCGGCCCGCTGGCAGCGCGGCAGGAGCTCATCCAGCGCCCCCTGCTCCAGCAGCGTGTAGCGGCCCGCCAGCAGGAACACGTCCCAGTCGGCGTGGTCCATGGCCGCCAGCAGGACCTCGGTCTCGTTGACCCCGATGCCGATAGCGCCGATGCGGCCGGCAGCCTTCAGCTCCTGGAGGGCGACCAGCCCGCCCCCCATGGCGTCGGCGAAGTGCTGGTCATGCTCCCCGCCGTGGGTCATGCGGCCGATGTCGTGCAGGAAGAGCGTGTCCACCCGCTCGAGGCCCATGCGCTCAAGGCTCTCCTCGAAGCTCCGCAGCACGCCCTCGCGGCCGTAGTCGTGCACCGGGGCGAAGGGCAGGGGATCCGGCCACCCGTTCTCCGGCCCCGGCGGATGATCGCTCGGCTCCAGGAGGCGGCCCACCTTGGTCGAGAGGCTCCACCCAGCGCGCCCCTGCAGCGCGGGGCCGACGCGGGTCTCGGCGCGCCCGAAGCCGTACCAGGGCGCCGTGTCGAAGAAGCGAATGCCCCCCTCCCAGGCGGCATCGAGCACCGCCGCGGCGTCCTCGTCGTCCACAGCCTCGAACAACCCGCCCAGGGGCGCGGTCCCGAGGCCGAGGGTGGTGACCTCGACGTCGGTGCGCCCGAGCCGCGCAGTCCCGAGACCAGCGCCGCTCATCCCTCCGCGCCGACGGCGGGGTTCCGGAGCACGCCGAGGCCCTCGACCTCGACCTCCATCACGTCGCCGGGCTGGATGTAGATAGGCGGCTTGCGGGCGAAGCCCACGCCCGGGGGCGTCCCGGTGGAGATCAGGTCGCCAGGCTCCAGGGTGACGAAACCGGACAGGTGCGCGATCAGCTCGGGGATGCCGAAGATGAGCTGGTCGGTGCTCGAGTCTTGAAGGGTCTCGCCGTTCATCCGGAACTGGACCCGGAGCGCGTGGGGATCGGCGATCTCGTCGGCGGTCGCGAGGAACGGGCCGGCAGGGCAGAAGGTCTCGCAGGACTTGCCGCGCTGCCACTGGCCGTCGGCGAACTGGAAGTCGCGGGCGCTCACGTCGTTGACGTTGCAGTAGCCGAGCACGTGGTCCATGGCGTCCTCGGCCTTCACGCGGCTCGCGGTGCGGCCGATGACGACGCCAAACTCCGCCTCGTAGTCGACCTCCTTGGCGCCCGGCGGGAGGACGACCTTGGCCTCGGGCCCGACCACGCAGCTGGAGAACTTGCTGAACACGAGCGGGAGCTCAGGGATGTCCATGCCGCTCTCCTCGGCGTGGTCTCGGTAGTTCAGGCCGATGCAGATCACCTTGCCCGGGCGCGGGACCGGCGACTCCAGGGTGACGCTCCCCATGGGGACGATGGCGCCCGAGGCCGCGAGCTCGTCCGTGCGGCTCTCGACCGCATCCACGAGCCTGCGCGCGGCCTGGTGCGGCGCGCCGTCCAGGTCGCACCACTCCAGGGGCCCGTCCGCCGAGGGCAGGCCCGCCGCGGGGTGGGTGAAGTCCAGGACGAGGTCACCGGGCAGGAGCGCCCCGGTACACAGGGCGTCATTGCGGAGGAAGGAGACGATCTTCAAGGTTCGAGAGCGGGCTGGGGGCGTCGTTCGGAGGCTGACTCCGGTTTTGGGGCGGACCAGCATAGCCGCCGGATCCAGACCCGCCCGGAGCATGATCCCGAGTTCCTCCCCAGCGAGGCCCTGAGGGCCGCTAGGGTGCCCCCATGAGCGACACCAACACGATCGCGGACGGCGCCGTCGTCACGATGCACTACAAACTGACCCTCTCGGACGGTCAGGTCATTGACTCCTCGGAGGGCCAGGACCCGCTCGCGTACCTGCACGGCGCGAACAACATCGTCCCGGGCCTCGAGGCTGCCATGGGCGGCAAGACCGCCGGCGAGTCCTTTGAGGTCAACGTGGCCCCCGAAGAGGGCTACGGGCCGCGTATCGACGAGGCCATCCAGAAGGTCCCGCGGGACCGCTTCCCCGAGGACGCGACCCTCCAGGCCGGCATCCAGTTCCAGGCCACCGACCCCGACGGCAACCCGCTGATGGGGACGATCGCCGCGGTCGAGGGCGACGAGATCACCGTGGACTTCAACCACCCGCTCGCCGGGCAGACGCTCAACTTCGCCATCGAGGTCGTGGGCATCCGCGAGGCCACCGAGGAAGAGCAGCAGCAGGGTCACGCGAGCGGCGCCGGCGGCCAGTAGCGCGGATGGACCAGGCGGGCCCAACCGGCCCATGAGCGCAAGGAGCGCGGACCGCGATCGCTCGCGGCCCGCGCTCTTTGGCTTTCTGTGCCCCTGGCCCTTCAGTCGCCTGCTGGCGGGCCGCGTCCCTAGACCGTGCTGGTCGTGGTCACGGTGCAGCGCGACAGGGTCTCCTCGGTCAGCTCGAGGCCGACGCCGGGAGCGGTCGGGAGCTGATAGTGGCCGTCCACCACGTCGATGGGCTCGACCCAGATGTCCTTGATGGACTCATAGCAGTTCTCGAGCATCGGGCAGTGGGGCGTGGCCGCCGCCAGCTGGCTGTGGAGCTTCTGCTGCACGTTCGTGTGCGGGACGATGGGCAGGTCGTGGGCGCCCGCGAGCGCCGCCACCTCGAGCCACTCGTCGATGCCCAGGAGCTTGGTGGCGTCGGCCTGGACGATGCCCACGGCGCCGGCCTCGATGTAGTCGCGGAAGGCGTACTTGGTGAAGATCGTCTCCCCCACCGCAACGGGGATCGAGATGGCCTGCTGCAGCTCGGCGTGGGCCTTGACGTTCTCGGGCACCATGGGCTCCTCGAGCCAGTACACGTCGAAGTCCGCGAGCTTGCCGCCCCAGAAGCGCGCCGTGTTCAGGGTCCAGGCGCAGTTGACGTCCGTCATGATCCGGATCTTCGGGCCCACCGCGTCGCGCACGGCGCCGATCCGGTCGTAGTCCTCGCGGGGATCGTCGCGGCCCAGCTTGATCTTGACCGCGTGGAAGCCCCGGTCGATCAGCGCCTTGGCGTCACGCACCAGGTCCTCCTGGCTCCAGGTCAGCCAGCCCCCGTCCGTGCTGTAGGCGAGCACCTTGTCACGGGCGGCGCCGAGGTAGTGCCAGAGCGGCATTCCGGCCCGCTTGCACTGGATGTCCCAGAGGGCGAACTCCACGGCGGCGATGCCCACGCGCGAGGCGCCCACGCGGCCCACGAAGTGGTTCGTCAGGAACATCTCCTGCACCAGCGCCTTGCGGAGCGTGATGTCCTTGCCGATGAGCACCGGCGCGTAGTTCTCCTCCACCATCACCTGCGCCGCGCGCAGGCCCGGGGTGTAGGACCAGTTGGTGCCGACGCCGATCACGCCCGCGTCGGTGTGCAGGCGGACCGTGAGGAACTCGACCTCATCCACCTTGCTCTGGGAGTCGGTGATCTGGCGTTGCTCGAGGGGGACGCGCAGGAACGCGGTCTCCACCTTGGTGATCTTGGGGCCCATGGGGTTCAGCGGGTTCAGCTGTCGAGGTCAGAGGTGTCGAGGGTGCCGGCGGCGTGAAGCTCGCGGAAGCGGCGGAGGGTCTCCGCGATGCCGTCACGGATGGAGGTGTTCGGGAGGCCCGTGAGGACCTCCCCGATGCGCGCGCCGTCGATGGCGCCGGGGACAGGGAGCTCCCCGCCCTCCACGCGCACCAGGTCGCGGGCGGCAGGCTCAAGGGCGCAGAGCTCGTCCACGAAGGCGGTGACGGCGACGGACTCGCCGGCGAGGTTGAACACGTGGGCCCCCTCGGGGCCCCGGTCCGCCGCGGCGATGAAGGCGTCCGCGCAGTCGCCGGCGTAGAGGAAGTCCGTGCGACCGCCAAAGCCCACCGTGTAGGGGCGCCCCACCACCGCGGCCTTGATGGCCTTGGTGGGGCCGCTGGTCATGCCCTGGTCACGGCCCACGCCGTACACCGTCAGGGGCCGGAGCCCGACGCTCGAGGTGCCGTGCTCGAGGAAGGACACCCGCGCGGTGCCCTCGTTGGCGAGCTTGTAGACACCGTAGTGCGTATTGGGGGTCGGCGACGCGTTCTCGCACGGGGCGCCACCCGCGCGATCCTCGTCCTCTCGCTCGTAGACCGCGGCGCTGGAGGCGTAGGCCACCCGCTGGATGCCACGCTTGGCCGCCTGCTCGAAGACGTTGACGGTGCCCAGCACGTTGACCCGGGCGCCGGCCATGGGGTCCGCGCGGCAGAAGGGCACCTGGAGCCCGGCGAGGTGGACGATGTGGTCCACCCCGTGCCGGTCCATGCAGTCGCCGAGGGCCGCGGGGTCCGCGATGTCCCCCTGGGCGAAGGACACCCGGTCCAGCGCCGCGGCGCCCAGGAGGTCGCGGATCCGTCGCGGCTCGGTGCCCAGATCGAAGACCACCGGGCGGTCTCCCTTCTCCAGGAGGCGCTCGACGACCCAGGCGCCGATGCAGCCGAGGGCGCCAGTGACGAGGTAGGTGCGTTCGCTCATGGTCCGCTGAAGCTAACCGCTGGGCGCTGATCGCGGTGGTCGCGACCCCTGCGAGAGGCCAGGGACCTCGGACCCGAATCGCCTCGCCGAATCGCCCGACGAGCTCACGTGGGGATCAGGGTACGTCGCCGCCCTCGAGGGGCGTGATCCAGGCCCACCCCTCCGCACGGCTGAGGTCCACCGCGGGATCCACGAGCGGCTGGAAGGCCCGACCGTTGAGCGCGCAGTACGCGTTCGCCCGGACGACCACCTCGCCGTGCCCCTGCCCCTCGGCGCGAGCGCGCAGCTCCCGAGCGAACCACACGATGAGCTCGGGGTTCCCAGCGAGGATGTCCAGCTGGTCCTCCGTGAGCAGCGCCCGCCAGTCCATGGGCACCGACCGGGGCGGGTCCCCGGCGGTCACGACGAAGTCAAGCTCGCAGTCCTTGCGCGAGATCATCATCCGCCAAGAGTAGAGCGTCCCGCGCTCGGTCCACGCGGGCTCACCGGACAGGAGCCAGGGACGCAGCGGGGCGATCAGCTGGACCGCGAACCAGAGGCCAAGGGCCGGGAGTACGAGGCGCTGCGCGCTGGCGGAGGGTGACCAGCGACGCGGGGGCGAGGACGGCGCGCCGAGGCGCAGGACCCGCCGCGACCAGGCCGGGTCGAGGAAGAGGAAGGTGAGGGAGAGGGCCAGCATCGGGAAGATGCCGATGGGGAACAGCACCTGGTTGATGCTGTGGAAGAGCACGGAGGCCACCACCGCGGCCGCCCTCGTCCGCCGCCAGAGCAGCCCGGGGATCACCAGGAGATCGAAGAGCATTCCCGCCCACGACAAGGCGACCCAGGCCTCACGGCCCGCGAGGACCTCGGCGAAGGGCCACCCCTGAGCCTCCGCCACCGCCAACACGTGGGGGCCGAAGGGCTCGCCCTGCTGGAGCCAGTCCGCGTTCCACTTGGACAGCGCGCCGAACAGGTAGAGCACCGCGACCTGACCCCGCAGGAGCCAGAGGGTCCAGGCGGGCACCTCGTCCACCTCCCTCGACGGATCGGCGCGTACGTCCCGCGAGCCGGCGCGGCCCAAGGGCAGCCAGCAGGCGAGGAACGCGAGCAGGACGATGAGGTAGTCGTGGTTGTTCGAGTGCGTCCGCTCCAGCAGGAACGTGTACGCGAGCCCGAGGCAGAGGACCACCGAGGCGAGCCGAGTGCGGAGACCAGCCGCCACCGCGAGTGCCGCACCAACGAGGACGGCGAAGTGAATCACCATCCCGTCCCCCGGCCACGGCGCTAGCCATTCGAAGCCCGCGTAGGGCACGCGCAGGACGGGGTCGACGTAGACCCTTCGCGCCCAGTCGTACTGGATGTAGTCGACCAGGTGCCACGCGACGAGCAGGCCGAAGACCACCCGAAAGAAGACGAGCGGCGCCACGTCCACCGACGACGGCACTCTCGGGAGTCTTGGTCGATGTACCACTTCGGGAGGGACTAGAGCCACGGATGAGGCGCCGTCGGACACACAAGGGGGCCCATGCGGACACGCACCCGGGGGGCGCCCATGGACCCGCCGGCGAAGCTAACATGCTGGACCGGATGAGGGCACGTCCCGCTTGCTCTGGCGCCGGGGGTGAAGAGCGCGGCGCCGATGTCGCCTTTGGTCTTACACCACCGCTGCTCCATCACCGATAACCACTGGGACCTCCTCGACGCCGGCCCCTCTCGAACGTCGAAATGACCCAGCAGCCACGACTCTCGATCTCGGACGTCAAACCCGAGCACTGCAGACCGATCCGCCGGATGAGGTCGCACCCCTCGAATCGGGCGGGCTTCCTCGACCAGCGCTCCTCCTCCGACGCCGACCAAGAGCGTTACATGGTGGCCAACGCCGCGAATGACATCGCCTACTTCCTGGAAGGAGAGCCTGTTGGTCATGCGGGCGTCATCGGGGATGACCTTCGGGTCTGCGCCGACCCGGACTTCAGGGAGCAAGGCATCGGCGCGCTGCTGCTCCAGGAGATCGTCAGGCCCATCCCCGACGCGAGAGCCAAGACCCTGCGTCGCAGCGAGGCACGCCAGGCGCTCTTCGAGCGCTGCTGTGTCCCCGTCGAGGTCATCGCCCCCCTCCCCCAAACCCCGTCGTGATGACCTCTCAACCTGCACGGGGACCTCGTCGATGAATCGTCCCGCGGCGAACGAACTGACACGCCTCCTGAAGTTTGGGACCGTCGGCTTGGCGCAAAACGCTCTTTGCTTCGTGGGCTACCTCGCCCTGGAGCCCGCTCTCCAGAGCCACACCTGGGCGATGACCGTCGCGTATGTCGCTGGCCTCTCTCTCGCTTACCTGGGGAACAGCATCTGGACCTTTGAGGCCCGCAGCCGGAACGCCACGGCGCTGCCTCGCTTCGTCACCCTCTACGCTCTCGGGTACGCATGGTCGCTCCTCGTCCACCTCGTCCTCGTCGACGAGGTCGGGATGCACCACGCGCTCGTCCAGGCCATCACAATCGTCACCTGCGCGGCCATGATGTACGCTGGGCAGCGTCTCTGGGTCTTCCGTACGAGCACCGCCGAACGCTCCTGACCCACAGCCCGCGGGCATTGAACTTGAGTAACCCCACCGTACGGCCGCCCTTCACCGAGCTCGTGAGCGTGGTGATCCCCGTCTACAACGCGGAGGCCTCGCTCCGCGAACTTGCCCACCGAATCGAGCTTGCCTTCCAGTCGATCGAGCAGCCCTTCGAGCTGATCTTCGTTGAGGATCGAGGTCCCGACGGCTCGTGGCCCGTCATCCAGGAGCTAGCCAAAGAACAGGACCACACACGCGGCATCCGGCTCCGTCGGAACTACGGGCAACACTCCGCACTCCTCTGCGGTATCCGCGCTGCGAAGGGGTTCATCTGCATGACGATGGACGACGACCTCCAGCACGCTCCGGAGAAGATCCCGGAGCTCCTCGGGGCGTTCGGCGATGAAACTGACGTCCTCTACGTCGCTCCGGAGGCACAGCCCCACGGGCTGGCGCGGGGGCTCGCGTCCCGGATCACCAAGTGGGTGCTGTCCTCGGGCATGGGCGCCGAGGCTGCGGCACGGGTGAGCGCCTGGAGGATCTTTCGAACCGACCTGCGCGACGCGTTTGAGGACTTCAAGGGGCCGAACGTGAACATCGATGTCCTTCTCACCTGGAGCACCGCCTCCTTCGACTTTGTCATCGCGCGCCATGAGCCACGCGTCCACGGCGAGTCGGGCTACACGGTGCCGAAGCTGATCAAGCACGCGATGAACATGATGACGGGTTTCTCCACGCTCCCCCTCCAGATCGCCACGTTCATCGGCCTCGGCCTCTCCGCCCTCGGGCTCCTGATCCTCGCCTTCGTGGTCGGCCGTGTCCTCGTTGAGGGCAGCACCGTGCCCGGCTTCCCGTTCCTCGCCTCGGTCCTCTCTATCTTCTCCGGAGCGCAGCTCTTCTCGCTCGGTGTCATCGGCGAGTATATCGCTCGCATCCATGGTCGCTCCTCGGGCGCCCCGACCTACATGGTCGCCGACGACTGAGAGCCAGCGGCTGAAGGCAGGGCGCCACCGACGGCGCCAGCCTTGGCCCAGCCCAACGCCTGCCTCCCGTGAACCACCCCTTGAAGACCATCCCCTTCAACCGCCCATTCATGACGGGCAAGGAGCTCCAGTACATCTCGGAGGCCCACCTCCAGGGGCACCTCGCAGGAGACGGCATGTTCAGCCGCAAGTGCGAGGCCTTCATGGAGGAGCAGTTCGGGATCGCACGTTCACTGCTCACGCACTCGTGCACGGCCGCCCTGGAGATGTCGGCGATCCTCGTGAACATCGGACCGGGCGACGAGGTCGTTCTGCCCAGCTACACCTTCGTCTCGACCGCCAACGCCTTCGCCAAGCTGGGGGCCACCCCCGTGTTCGTCGACATCCGACCGGACACCCTCAACCTCAACGAGGAGCTCGTCGCGGACGCGATCACGTCGCGGACCAAGTGCATTGTCCCCGTCCACTACGCCGGCGTCGGGTGTGAGATGGACGAGATCATGCGGGTCGGCAGCGATCACGGCATCGCGGTGATCGAGGACGCAGCCCAGGGCTTCGGCTCGACCTTCCGCGGAAAGCCACTGGGGAGCTTGGGGGACATGGGGACGCTCTCGTTCCACGAGACCAAGAACATCATTTCAGGAGAGGGAGGGGCGCTGCTCGTCCGGGACCCCGAGCTTGCGCTGCGCGCAGAGATCGTTCGGGAGAAGGGGACCAACCGACGCGCCTTCTTCAGGGGTCAGGTGGACAAGTACACGTGGGTGGACGTGGGATCGTCCTACCTGCCCAGCGACCTGATCGCCGCGTACCTCTGGGCCCAGCTGGAGGAGTCTGGCGAGATCACCCGTCGGCGAAAGGCGATCTGGGACCGATACCACGAGGCCTTCGCTGCAGCGGAGGAGGGGGAGCTGTGCCGTCGCCCGATCATTCCCGATCACTGCGCTCACAACGCCCACATGTACTACCTGCTGCTACCCGACCGGGCTCGGCGGGACCGGTTCATCGACCTCATGCGCGGTGAGGAGGACATCCTCACGGTCTTCCACTACATCCCGCTCCACAGCGCGCCGAAGGGTCAAGAGGTCGGCCGGGTCTCGGGGGAGATCGCCACGACCGAGGAATTCGCTGGCCGACTCGTACGCCTACCGATGTGGCTCGGGCTGGAGCCGCACCAGGACCGAGTCATCGAGTCCTCCTTGAGGGTGCTCGAGAAGGTCGCCTAGGCCCACTCAGGGACCCGCCCGCGACCCAGGCAACTTGGGCCAAGCGAGTTCACCCGTCGCCTCCACCACACCGTCATCCCGACCCGGGCTCCCTGACCCGGACGCGGTCGCTGCGCCACCCTCATGACCCTGAGGGCCGCGCGGCGGTCTCTTCCACCGGCCAGTCTCCGACCTTGGTGGCCGGCGCGACAGAGGGTGTCGGCGGGTCCCGACCAGACGTCGATTCGCGGCCACTTCTCCACGAGTGGCGCCACGTCCACCGGCGCTCCAAGTGCCCGGCGCGCGCCGTCGATCCTCGACGCCCCGTCGACGTTGGTCATCTCGCCCATGGCCCGGAAGACGAACCGCTAGCGAGGCCCCAGCCTCGAGGGGCGAGGATCCGCCTCGGGAGCGCAAATGGAACAAAGAGCCGCTCCCAATGGCAACATTCGCGCGGGTGGGTGGTATCTGGGGCCAGGACACCACCCCGAACCACCTTCCCGCGGCCACTCGCCCCCCCCGACCATGACTCACCTCCTCCTGGCCCTCGCGGCCCTGGCGCCCTCCGGGGACGCCAGCGACGACATCATCCTCTTCAAGGCGCCCGTGCAGCTCATGGCCGGCGACGCGGAGCTGGGACGCAGGAAGATGTACCCCTCGCCAGCCTCCTTCGACGTGGACGGAGACGGGATCAAGGACCTCGTCCTCGGCGGCCTGTCGGGGCGTGTGACCTGGTCGCGGCGCACAGCGGACGGGCTGGGCCCGGAGAAGCCGATGGAGCGCACCGACGGGAAGCAGTTGGACTTCAACAACTGGTGATGCATCGGCATGGGTTCACAGTTCGTGGACCTCAACGCCGACGGGCACCTGGACTACCTCACCGCCACCTTCGACGGCTCGCCCCACGTGAGCTGGGGGAGCGAGGCGGGCTTCGCGGAGCCTGAGCGGCTGTTGGATGGCGCCGGCGAGTCCGTGCTCGTGTCGTACTACTACGACTTCGACACCAACGAACACCTCACGACCGGGCGCTCCATGCCCGATGGCCAACCCGCCAACCTCCGAGGCATCTCCGCCACCGCCATGGACTGGGACGGCGACGGCGACCTCGACCTCCTCCAGGGGACCTACGAGGAGGGGCATCTCTACCTACAGCTGAACGAGGGGTCCCCCTCAGAGCCCCGCTTCACGGGTAAGAACGTGCGCGTGATGGCGGGCGGCGCGCCGCTCAAGAACAAGGCCAAGATGACCGCACCCCGGCTGGTGGATTGGGACGCCGACGGCGACCTGGATCTCGTCTACGGGACCTTCGGCGGCTCCGACGGCACCGCTGGCATTTACCTGCTCGTCAACGAGGGAAAGGATGGAGCGCCGAGCTTCGCAGCGCCCCGCACCCTGCTCCAGGTCCGGGGTGGGGACCTGCCCACCTCCCCCACCGGGCCCGTCGAGGGGGTCTATCCCGAGGTCACGGATTGGGACAACGACGGGGACCTCGACCTGATCGTCGGCGGCTACTCCCGTTGGCGCGCCGAGGCGCCGACGCTCGATGACGCTCAGGTCGCGGAGCTCGCCCGGTTGCGTGTCGAGCACGAGGCCGCCTCCAACGCCTCGGATGCTGTCTCGAGGGCCTTCAATGAGAAGTTCGACGCCGAGGAGGAGAAGGCGAAGACGGAGGAGCAGAAGGAGGCCGCCTTTGACCGCGTCTACGGGGAGTTCAAGGACCGCCTGGACGCCGCCCGGAAAGCGTGCAACGAGCTCCAACAGAAGATCGACGAGTTCGAACCGCCGACGAAGCGAACGCCCGCGGTGTGGTTCTTCGAGCGAGGCTGACCCGCCGTAGAGCCGCCGCTGCGGTGGCGCAGTACCGGGCCTGGAGCGACCCCCAAGCTTCAGGCCCTCCCCGACCCCGCGAGGCCTCGCATCGAGGTTCAGGCCGAAGCATTCGGACAGCGGACGGCTCGCTTACTCGCTGGCCCATCGGTAGCGTGAGCGCACGACCTGTGATGCTGGTCTCAACCCCTGTCGCTCCCCCATGCCCGGCTCCCTTGGGGCCCCTCAACATGCAACAAATGCGCTCCCCGCTCCGTGCCGCGGCCCTCAGCCTCTCCCTCCTCGTCGCGCTGGCCAGCTGCAGCAGCCATGGACAGGCGGACGATCCCGCGGCCGCTCAAGGGCCGGACCCCGCCATCGTGGGCGATTGGCTGCTCCTACAAATCAACCGAGGCGGCGAAGACATCGACCTCGACCACCTGGAGGGGGCGGTGCGCCACATCGGCGCCAGCGAGTACAGCATCGAGCCCATGAGCGGCACGACGATCCGTGGGGCGTACACGGTCGACACGACGACGACCCCCAGGAGCATGGACGAGTTCGTCGCCAACGGGCGCTTCGAGGGGGGCACGCTGAAGGGCATCTACCAGGTGGATGGGGACCGGCTGACCATCAGCTTCGGGGCGCCGGGCGAGGCGCGCCCGACCAAGCTCGTCAGCGAGCCGGGGACCCAGTTCACGGTCGCCGTGCACAAGCGGGTCCAGTAGCAGAGCGGCGGGTCGACCCTGGGGCGGGGCACAGGCGGCCTACGCGACGTCGAACCAGAGAGGCGGCCCCTGGGAAGCTCCCCGTGAGGCCCCTTCCCCACGGGACAAATTCCGCCGAACTTCAAGGGCGGGCTCGTCGCGGGTAGGGCCGCGCGCGCACCCGCTCATGGTCTCCTGCCTCACCGCGGTTGGCGCCCGTCGCTGGCCCTCGTGGGCTGACCCCCCTCGGCGTGACCTTGAATGGGAGACCAGATGAGCAAGAGCAACAGATCGAACCACGTCATCGCGGGCGCGTTCGGGAACATCCTCGAGTGGTACGACTTCGCCGTCTTTGGCTTCCTGGCCCCGGCCATGGCGAACCAGTTCTTCCCGGCGCATGACTCGCTGGCGGGCCTCATCCGGGTCTACGGCGTCTTCGCGGCCGGCTACCTGATGCGGCCCCTGGGCGGGATGATCTTCGGCCACATCGGCGACCGCATGGGGCGCAAGCGCGCCCTCGAGCTCTCGATCCTGATGATGGCGCTCCCGACCGTCCTCGTCGGGCTGCTCCCCACCCACGCACAGATCGGCAGCTGGGCCGCCCTGTTGCTGGTCCTGCTGCGGCTCATCCAGGGCGTGTCGATCGGCGGTGAGTTGATCGGCTCGATCTCCTACCTCGTCGAGATGGCGCCGGCGAAGAAGCGCGGGCTTCACGGGAGCTGGACACTCTTCACGGCGACCGGCGGGCTCCTGTTGGGGTCACTCCTGGTCACCGCCCTGCGTGACACCCTTGGAGCTCAGGCCGTGGCCGACTGGGGATGGCGGATCCCGTTCCTCCTGGGAATCGTCATCGCGGGGGCCGGGCTCTGGCTGCGCATGGGGTTGCCGGAATCCGACGTCTTCGAGGCGCGCGCCGAACCGGAGGCCGGGCCGGAGGCCGGGCCGTCGCCGGTGGTGCTCGCGCTGCGGGAGGCGGGAGGGCCGATCCTGCACCTGTGCGCGCTGCTCCTCCTCTTCGCCGGCGGCTTCTACATCCTGTTCGTCTGGATGCCCACCTACCTCTCGGACATCCTCGACCCCCCGGTCCCCCACTCCTACGCGGTGAACTCGATCGCGATGGTGGCGCTCCTGGCTCTGATCCCGGTGGCTGGCTCCCTGTCCGATCGGCTCGGCCGGCGACGCGTCCTCCTCACCGGCATGGTGCTGATGGCCGTGCTCGCCTACCCCCTCTTCCTCGTCATCGATACAGGCGTAGCCGCCTACGTCCTGGGCGCGCAGGTGGTGTTCGCGGTGGTCATCGCCCTCAACCAGGGCCCCATCCCCGCCCTCATGGCAGAGATGTTCCCGACCCGCATCCGGTCCAGCGCGATCGGCATCGCCTACAACGTGACCCTCGGCATTGTCGGCGGCACGGCACCGCTGGCGAGCACGTGGCTGATCGCACAGACCGGCGACCTCGCCGCCCCCGCCTACTACCTCACCGGGCTCGCCACAGTGAGCACCGTCGCCCTGCTCGGGCTGAAGCTCAAGCAAGGTGAGCCGCTGGCCTGAGGAAGCCTCCTCTCTCTCGAGGTCCCCGACGGGAGGGGCCGATGACCGGTCCGCCCTCGAACACCGGGCCCGCAGACCTCCACATGACGAGGCTCGAAACTGCGGCGCAGCGAGAGCGACCGCAGCTCGCCCCGCCCCGTGACTGGCGGCCCCCCGCCCGAACGATCTTGGCCTGGCGCTCCCGGCGAGGGGCAGGGTCTCAGCGGCTGGTCGGCTCCCAGTTGATGCCGATCTGCCGAGATATGTTCTCGCCCGGCTTGCCGGGCCCCAGCTCGACTTCGATCACCGCGCCGTTCCTGTCCACCGTGAGCCGGACCGCCTCCGTGCCGAAGTCCAGGGTGAGACGGTTCCAGAACGACTCTCGATCGACCGCCTTGCCGTTGATGGCGGTCACCAGGTCCCCGACCTGAAGGCCAGCCGCGTCCCCGAGCTTGCCCTCACTCACGGACCCCACGCGGTACGCGTTGATGGTCTTGACCTCGAACAGGACCTCGCCCGAGGGGACGGTGACCTCCATCGAGGACTGCCCCGAGTTCGACCAGGTCTTGAGCTTGTACTCGCCCGCTGCCACGTCCTCGAAGGTCGCGCGGTGCTGATCGTCGAGCTCTGCGCTCGCGCTGCCGCCCCACCAGCCGTCGCTTTTGGACCCCTCCCGCTCCAGCCAGAACCCGGTTCCCTCCGAGAGGTCCGGCGCGTGGACCACAAACCGATGGAAGGTCGGAGCGCGGAACGAGATCTCCTGGGCGCCCGGCCGTACGGTCATCTCCTGCCAGGCGATCGCCGCGCCGCCCCTTGAGCGGTTGCCCTTGGATGCCTTCTTCAGCTCGACCCGGAAGAGGCCGGGCTGGAGCCCGAGGATCCGCGCGACGCCCTCACTGCTCACACGGGTCGCGCTGCGTGAGGAACGCAGCCGCCGGTCCCCGCCGTCGTCCTTCTTCACGATGGACACCGCGCTGACCATGAACCCGGGCGAGAGATCCCCCGTCACCCGAACCAGGAGCTCCGCGCTGCGCTGGAACGACATGGAGACCTCGGTTTGTCCCTGGACCAGCGGCTGGATGAGCTCGCCGTAGCCCTCGGCGGTCGCCGTCAACTCGACCGAGGTCAACTTGCTCCATTCGTTGCCGTCGAGGACCTCGCTCATGGGCAGCCAGTACGTCCCCGGGCTCCGGGCGATCGACTCCACCCCCCCACTGCCTGATCCACCGTTGGTGCGCTCCTCGCGCTGTGAGAAGGAGACGTCGAGCAGATTCTTGCCTGACGGCCCGGTGCAACGCACGACCAGGAACTCCGCCATGTCCACTCCGCCGAGGGTGAGCGACTGCTCGATCAGTCCGCCATCGAGCAGCACCTCGGCCGTGACCTGCACGGGTCCAGCTCCGAGCCCAGCGCCGAGCAGGTAGCTGCCCGCGTCCAGATCCGCCACGCTGAAGGCGCCGGACGGGGTCCTCGTGAGCGACCTCCCCTCGTCGAAGAGGTCTTCGGAGTCCTCGCCCTCGGCCTTGGCCGCCTCGACGATCTTCACCCAGGGCTCGATCCGCGGCACGAGGCCGGACTCGTCCTCGATGGTGACCCACAGGAGCGAGCGCGCCTTGAGCTCGAAGAGGTGTGGCCCTTCACCGTCGTGCTCCAGGTCGATGACCTTGATGTCAGAGGCCAGCTCGGAGGAGTCTCGTCGCCCGTACTCGCCGCCCTGCACGCGGCCAACCATGGCCTTCAAGGAGGCCGTGGAGCGGATGAGGCGGATCGTCGGGTCGTCGCTCGTCCACCGGTAGGACCCTCTGGTCCTCCGCTCGCCGATGAGCGCGACCGTCGCCTCCTCCGGGACCGTTCCGTCGGGGAGACGCAGGTCGAGGTGGTACTCCGACACGGGCTTGCCGATGAACTGGGCGCTCTCGCCGACGCGGACGGTCTGGCCGGTAAAGGCCATCCCTTCGAGGTAAGGCCGCAGGTAGAAGCGTCCCGCGGGCAGATCCGCGAACTCAAAGCCGCCCGCGGCGTCGGTCGTCGCGGTTCGCTGGCGGCGCTGCTTCTCGAGCAGAGCCTTGGCGTTGGCGGCGAGCGCCCCGCGGACCTCCGTCGGTCCAGACCATCCCCGCCCGACGCTCTCCGTGCTCCGCCCGCGGCTGCTTCCCTCGCCCGCGGAGTAGAAGTCCCCGGTCACGACCGTGGCCCCGGCGAGGGGCGCTCCGTCTCCGTCAAAGACCGTCCCGGTGATCGTCCCCACGCCGGTCAGGCCATCCTCAGCGCCCTCCGTCTCCATGGAGATGCGGGCGAGCGTCGCGTCAGAGTACCCCTCCGCCTCCCCCGTCAACACGCGACCGCTGGCGTCGGTGTTGATCTTTGAACTCGACCGACGGTCCGCCGTACCCAGGGCCGCGAGGGACGGCGCATCCGCCGGTCCTCCCCGCTCGAGCTCGGCCCTGCGAACGATGGACGAATCCGCGGCCTGAACGGCCGGTCGGCTATCCCCTCCCAGGAGGAACCCAATCCCTGCGCCGAGCCCGAGACCGAGGAGGAGGGTGAGTAGCGCGATTCGGGTGGAGGCCATGGCTTTGAGGGGGCAAGCGAGCGGGTCCCCTTCGAGTCTAGCCACGCCCCTCCATTCAACGATGGCCTTCCAGTGTCCCGGACCCGAGATCCCCGATCGACCCACCCGGTGGAGCCCGAAGGCCGCCTCGCGAACCGCCGGGCGTCGACCGCGATCTCCACCTGGGGCCTCGATCCGGAACCGCGGCGGCTCACGACGCGACCGCTTGCGTCAAACTGGTGCCGTGCCCGTCGCCCGCTGGGAGAGGCCAGGAGTGACTCGCGCCCGAACCGCTGGCGGGCCGATAGGATCCACCCTCCATGAAGGCTCGCGATCGCAGAATCTCCGCCGGCCCCCTCGCCTGGTTCGGGTTGATCAGCCTGGGCCTCCACGGCTGCGGGGGCGATACGTCCGCCGGGGGCGCGCCTGATCCGAAGGCCGCCGATGGACCTGCGAGCCAGCTGTTCACCGACGTGACGGCGTCCAGCGGCGTCCGCTTCTCCCACGGCTCCGGGGCCGCCGGGAACTGGGTCCTCACCGAGATCATGGGCGGCGGCGGCGCGCTGTTCGACATGGACGGTGACGGGGACCTGGACCTGCTCCTCCTCCAGGGCGGCGCCGACCCCGGCTCCTCCACGACCGCCCAGGCGGGCGAGGGGCACGCGCTCTTCCGCAACGACGGACAGGGCAGCTTCACGGACGTGAGCGAAGGCGCCGGGTTCGAGTCCCTCACCGGTTACGCCATGGGCGCGGCAGCCGGGGATGTGGACGGCGACGGCGACGTGGACCTCTACGTCTCCCAGCAAGGGACCGACGCGCTCTTCCTGAACGAGGGCGGCGGGCGCTTCAAGGACGCGACGTCGGCGTGGGGTGCAGGGGTCGAGGGCTGGTCCACCTCGGCGGCCTTCGGTGACCTGGACGCCGACGGGGACCTGGACCTCTACGTGGCCCGGTACATCGAGCTCGACCCCAAGATCATCTGCAACGACGCCGCGGGGCGGCGGACCTACTGCCCGCCAGGCAGCGGGGCGCCGGTCCACGACGTGCTGCTCATGAACGAGGGCGGCTCCTTCCGTGATGCGAGCGCCGAGGCTGGGCTCATCGGCGTGCCCGCCCCTGGCTTGGGGGTCGTCCTCGAGGACCTGACCGGCGACGGGCGGCTCGACGTCTACGTGGCCAACGACGGCCAAGCCAACCAACTCTGGGTCCCCGACGGCGAGGGTGGCTGGCGCGACGAGGGGTCCACCCGCGGGATCGCCCTGAACCAGAACGGCTTCGCCGAGGCGAGCATGGGCGTCGTGGTGGAGGACCTGGACCAGGACGGGCTCTCGGACCTCTTCATGACCCACCTCCAGGAGGAGACCCACACCCTGTACCGCGCGCGCGGCGCAGGGGCGTTCAGTGACCGCACGGGGCAGGCTGGCCTCGGGGTCATGACCCGACCCAACACGGGCTTCGGGGTGACCGCCTTCGACGTGGAGCTGGACGGGGACCTGGACCTCGCCATCGCCAACGGGCGCGTTCGTATCGGACCGGTCCCCGACGGCTGCGAGCTCGAGGGGGCCTGGGCGCAGCTCGCCGAGGCCAACTCACTCCTGATCGCCGACGGTGCCCGCTTCACCGATGAGAAGGAGCGCGCCCTCGCCCTCACCGGACCGCTGCTCGTGGACCGCTGCGTGTTCCAGGGGGACCTCGACGGAGACGGCGACGTGGACCTCGTGGTCAGCGGCAACGAGAGCGCAGCGCGCGTCCTACGGAACGACGCCCCCCGCGCAGGCGACTGGATCACGCTCGACCCAAGGCTCGACGATGCCAGCGCCACCGGCCTCGGCGTCCAGGTCTGCGTGACGACACCGGAGTTTCAGCTGACCCGCACCACTCGCGCGTCGGACGGATACCAGTCCAGCCGTGACCCCCGCGCGCACTTCGGTATCCCCGGAGCCAGGGGCGGGGTCGAGGTCGAGCTCCGCTGGCCGGACGGCCTCCGCGAGCGCTTCGCTGGCCTGACAACGGGCCGCGTACACCGACTCCTTCGCGGAAGCGGCGAGGTCCTCCGATGAGCCGAGTCCCCCTCACGACCCTCCTCCTCACCCTCGCCCTGCACACAGGAGCCTGCGGCCCAGCGGAGCCGAACGTGGCGCCCCCCGCCCCTCCGGCCCTGGACACCAGCACGATGGAGCCGCTCGTGGCAGAGACCCTCGGCGCCGCCCGAGCGGCGGTCCTGGCTGCTCCACAGGACGCGCGGCGGTGGAGCGAGCTGGGCCTCGCCCTCGACGCCCACTTCTTCCTGGAAGAGGCCGAGGCGTGCCTCGGCGTCGCGATCGAGTTGGACCCCACCCTCTTCAAGGCGGTCTACGACCACGCCGTGCTGGGGACCATGCTGGAGCGCGCGGTCGAGGACGTCGCGGGGCGCTTCGAGCGAGCGGGGCAGCTACGAGACGACTACCCGCCAATCCACGCCCGGCTCGGCGACTTCCTGCTCGCGAGTGGCGATGCGGCCGGTTCCCTGGCCGCCTTCGAGCAGGCTCGCGAGGTCTCGGACGGCCTCGAGTACGAGTACGACTACGCCACGCTGGGCATCGGAAGGGCGCTCCTTGACCAGGGGGAGACGGAGGCCGCTGTGGAGCGGCTGGCCGGGCTGCACGAGCGCTTCCCCGGGGACCCCGCCGTGGCCACCGCCCTGGGCCAGGGCCTGACCATGCTCCAACGGGTCGACGAGGCCGCGGCCGTGACCGCGCGCCAGAGGGCCGCCGACGAGGGCAAGGTCCAGCTCGGAGACTCCGTGCGCCGGGACATCATGACCCGCTCCCGATCCGCGGCCATGAACTTCCAGCGCGGCGAGGCCATGGTCCGCCGCCGGGAGTTCGCGGCGGCCGCGGTGGAGTTCGAGCGGGTCCTCACGGTGGACGAGGACAACCGCACCGCGCGGCTGTACCTCGCGAGCGCGCTCATGGAGCTCCGGCGAATCCCGGAGTCGCGCGCCCAGCTCGATGCCGTCCTGGAAGATAGCCCGGGCGACCTCGACGCCCACCGGATGCTCGGCCTCCTGGACTCCGAGTCTGGCGCCTTCGAGGAGGCGGATCAGCACTTCAAGACGGTCGCGCGCGCCGCCCCCCTCGACGACCTCGGCTTCCAGGCCTGGGTCACCGCGCTCGGGGGCATGGGGCGCTGGGATGAGGCGCTCTTCCGCATCGACCAGTGGAGCGCAGCCTCGCCGGCGCGGCCCGAGCCCGCCTACCTGCGAGCCATGGCCCTGTTCAACGCCAAGCGACGCGAGGAGGCCTTCCTGGCCCTCGACGCGGCCAAGGTCATGGCCCCGGCCCACCCCATGCGGGCCCAGGCCGAGCGAATCCTCGCTCGCTAGCCGGCGGGGTCCACGGGTGAGGACCCGGCCGGCTCGAGCCCGTGGGCGACGCTCGACGGGTGGATCCAGGCAGGTGCTCCAGCCTGGAGGCTGTCGACCACCAGGCCCCATTTCAAAGGCCCAGCTGGAAGGCCCAGCAGGAGGACTCAGCAGGGAGGCGCCAATAAGCGGCCCCAGCACAGGACCTCGGCCAGCGGTTCCACGTCGCCGCGGGCGCCCTCAGCCGAGCCCATAGGCGGCCTTCACCGCCGCGTCGGTGTCGACGGTGGCGCCCACCATCGAGAGCGAGGCCCTCCACCGGGAGAACACCTCGTGCACCCGGGCGTAGGGCGCCGCCAGGGTGCACACGGGCCAGTCCGAGCCGAACATGAGCCGCCTGGGACCGAAGGCCTCGAAGGCCACGTCCATGTAGGGGGTCAGCTGGTCGTAGGTCCACGACGCGTGGTCCGCCTCGGTGACCATGCCGCTGACCTTGCAGGTCACGTGCTCCATGGCGCCAAGCTCTCGCATGAGCGCCGCCCAGCGGTCGATCTCACCCGCCGCGATGCGGGGCTTGGCCACGTGGTCGAGCACGAGGCGCTGGCCGGACATGGCGGCGCAGAAGCGGACCGCCTCTTCCAGCTGATGCTCGAGGACCAGCACGTCATAGGCGAGCCCGCGCGCCCCGACCGCGGCCACCCCGCGGCGGAAGTCCGGCCCGTCCAGGAAGCCCGCTGCCTCGTCCTGTACGACGTGCCGGATTCCCACGAGCCGTGCTCCACCCCGCGCCGCCGCCAGGCGATCAAGCTGGTCCTCTGCGCCTTGCGAGGCGAGATCCACCCAGCCCACCACGCCGCGGATCCAGGGGTGATCGGCCGCGAGCCCCAGAAGCCACTCGCTCTCCACCAGGTCCTGGCGGGCCTGAACCGCGACGGTGCCGTCGACGCCACGCTGATCGAGCAGCGGACGGAGGTCCTCGGGGAGGAAGTCGCGCTCGAGAGCATGGAGGCCGCCCTCGGCGATCCAACCGTATTGCGCCTCGTCGTAGGTCCAGAAGTGCTGATGGGCGTCGATGGGCATGGGGTGTCAACGTAGCAAGAGCGCCCGAGCGGTTAGGCTGGTTCAACCGCGACTTCCCCCTTCGTCATGAATCAAGCACCTCGACTGGCCGCCGCCCTCTCCCTCCTCGCGCTCTCCGCGTGCGGTGATTCCTCGAGCAGCGAGGCCGCGAACAACGCGCTACAGATCGCCGTGGTGCCCAAGGGCACGACCCACGAGTTCTGGAAGTCCGTCCACGCCGGGGCCGAGGCGGCCGCCCGGGACCTCGGCGTCGAGGTCATCTGGAAGGGTCCCATCCGCGAGGACGATCGCGCGGAGCAGATCCAGATCGTCGAGAACTTCGTCGTCCGGGGCGTCGACGGGATCGTCCTCATGCCCATGGACCGCAAGGCCCTCGTCACCCCCGCAGAGGAGGCCGGCGGGCAGGGCATCCCCGTGGTCGTGGCGGACAGCGACCTGGACTGGGCGGGGCGCACCTCCTTCGTCGCCACCGACAACCGCCGCGGGGGCGAGCTCGCGGGCGAGGCCCTGGCGGAGATGATGGGGGGCAAGGGAGCGGTGATCCTGCTGCGCTACCAGGAGGGCTCCGCCAGCACCTTCGAGCGTGAGGAGGGCTTCCTCGAGGCCATCGGTAAGGCCGCCGGCATCGAGGTCATCTCCTCCAACCAGTACGCGGGGGCCACCAACGAGGGGGCCTACCAGGCGTCCGAGAACCTCCTCAACAGCTTCAAGGACGTGGACGGCATCTTCTGCCCGAACGAGTCCGCGGCCTTCGGGATGCTGCGAGCCCTGCAGGACTCCGGGCGCACCGACGACGTGGCCTTCGTGGGCTTCGACGCGAGCGACAAGCTGGTGGAGGCGCTCCGCGCAGGAGAGATCGACGCCCTCGTGCTCCAGGACCCCGTGCGTATGGGCGAGCTCTCCGTGCGCGCCTGCGTCGCCGCGGTGCGAGGCGAGGCCGTGGATCCCCGGATCGACACCGGCGTGGTGGTGGTCCCCTCCTCGTCCATCGACGACCCCTCGGTCCAGGCCCTGCTCACGCCCGATCTCTCGATCCTCGACGAGTGATGGGAGCCGGCGCTGTCCTCCGGCGGCAGCGCCCGCCGCGGCTCCAGATCCAGGGGGTCACCAAGCGCTTCGGCGGCGTCCACGCCCTCCGCGGCGTGGACCTCGAGGCGGACGTGGGCGAGGTCCACGCGCTGCTCGGGGAGAACGGCGCGGGCAAGAGCACCCTCATGAAGATCGTGGCCGGGGCACAGCCGCCGGACTCCGGCGAGCTCTGGATCGACGGCGCCCCCTTCGCGCCGTCCTCGCCCCGGGAGGCCCGGGAGCGCGGCGTCGCGATGATCTACCAGGAGCTCAACCTCTGCCCCCACCTCTCTGTCCTGGAGAACGTCACCCTGGGCCGCGAGACCTCGCGCCTCGGTGTGAAGCGGCTCGACGCCGCCCGGGAGCGGCTCGGTCAGGTCCTCACGGACCTCGAGGTCAGCAGCTTCGGCGCCGAGACGCTGGTCAGTGAGCTCGGCCCCGGCGACCGACAGCTGGTCGAGATCGCCCGCGCGCTCTGCCTCGACGCCACCATCATCGTCTTCGACGAACCCACCAGCTCCCTCTCCGCGCCGGACGTGGAGCGCCTGTTCAGGGTCACCCGGCGCCTCGTCGACAGCGGCGTGACCGTGCTGTGGATCAGCCACTTCCTCGACGAGGTGAAGGCCATCGGGAACCGCTTCACCGTGCTCCGCGACGGGGAGACCGTGGGCCGCGGCGATGTGCTGGAGACGAGCACCGATGAGATGGTGACGACCATGGCGGGGCGCTCGGTCTCGGAGACCTACCCGAGGTCCGCGAGGACCCCCGGGGCCGCGGTGCTCTCCGTCCAGGGGCTCGCCGGCGCCTCGGCCCCACGGGACGCCAGCTTCGAGCTCCGGGCCGGCGAGATCCTGGGCGTCTTCGGCCTCGTGGGCGCCGGGCGTACGGAGATGCTCCGCAGCCTGTACGGCCTCGACCCCATGGTCTCCGGCGAGGTCGAGCTCCGAGGAGCCCCGGTCCAGCGCCCCCGGCCCAGCCGCTGGGTGGAGCTCGGCGTCGGGCTGCTCAGCGAGGACCGCGCCCGGGAGGGGGTCGCGCTCGAGCTGTCCATCGCCGACAACGTCACCCTCTCGAGCGTCCGCCGGCTCGCCAACCGCGTGGGCGCTGTGTCCCGGAGGGCGCGGGAGGCCGCGGCAGAGCCCTGGCGCGAGCGGCTCTCGCTCCGGGCGAGCTCCACCCGCCAGCCGGTTCGGGACCTCTCGGGCGGGAACCAGCAGAAGGTCGCCATCGCGCGCCTGATGGAGTGCGGGGTGGATGTCCTGCTGCTCGACGAGCCCACCCGCGGCATCGACGTGGGCGCGCGGGTCGAGGTGTACCGGCTGCTCGACCGACTGGCGCTCGAGGGCAAGGCTATCCTGATGGTCAGCAGCCACCTGCCGGAGCTCCTCGGCACCTGTGATCGCATCGCGGTGATGCACCGGGGCGTCCTCGGGGCGGCTCGACCCCGCGAGGAATGGACCGAGGACGCGGCGCTCGCGGCCGCGACAGGAGGAACCCGCTGATGGAAGCCGAAGACCCGCCGACCCCCGGCCGCGGCGCCGCTGCGGCCCGCCAGGTCGCCGACATCCTGGGCCCGTTCCTGGGCCTGATCGTCGTCGTGGCGCTCTTCGGCGCCGTCGCGCCAGATGGGTTCCTCTCGGTCTTCAACGCGAAGACCATCGCGACCCAGACCGTGATCGTCGGGCTCGCGGCGGTCGGCGCCACCTTCATCATCCGCTCCGGAGGCATCGACCTCTCCGTGGGGTCCGCCATCGCCCTGGCCTCGGTGGTCACGGCCCTCGCCATGAAGGCCGGCCTCGGTGAGGTCCCCTCGGCGCTCCTGGGCGTCCTGGCTGGCGCCGCTGTGGGTGCGGTGAACGGCGGCCTCGTGACCCTGCTGAAGCTGCCCCCGTTCATCGTCACCCTGGGGACCCTGGGCGCCGCCCGGGGAGCCGCCAAGTGGCTCGCCGACGAGCAGAAGGTGGACGCCCCCAGCGGGTGGCTGAAGCAGTTCATGTCCAAGAACCCCGACCTGTCCGGGCTGCCCGGGTTCATCCGCGAGAACGTACCGGACTGGCTGGTGCTCGCCCCCGGAGTCTGGTTGATGGGGCTCTCCGCCGTGGCCGCTGCCTTCCTCCTGCGCCGGACGGTGTTCGGCACCTGGACCACCGCGATCGGCTCCAACGAGCCCACGGCCCGCCTCTGCGGCGTCCCCGTGGAGCGGACCAAGTTCGCGATCTACGTGTTCGCCGGCGCCATGGCGGGGCTCGCTGGGGTCCTCCAATTCGGCCGCCTCACGGTCGGCGACCCGACCACCGCCATGGGCAAGGAGCTGGACGTCATCGCCGCCGTGGTCATCGGCGGCGCCTCGCTCTCCGGTGGCACCGGGACCATCCTCGGCGCCATGATCGGGGCCTTCCTGATGGCCACCCTCGCCAACGGCTGCAACCTCTCGGGGGTGCCGAACTTTGTCCAGGAGATCCTGGTCGGCGCCATCATCGTGGGCGCGGTCACCCTGGACGGCTTCCGGAGCCGCCGACGGGCAAGCTGAGGGTCTCGGATTCGAGACCTCATGCGGTGGCCGCATCCGCAGCCCCTCAGGGGAGCGACGAAGCGTTACCTTTTGGCGCATGCGCTCCGACCTAGATATCGCCAGAGACGTCACCCTCCGCCCCATCCAAGACGTCGCCAGTGAGTACGGCTTCGACGCCGATGGACTCGAACCCTATGGCCGCTACATGGCCAAGGTGGACCACAAGCTGGCCGCAGAGCCCGGGGCAGCCGAGTCGCGCTACGTGGTGGTCACCGCCATCACCCCCACCCCGGCAGGCGAGGGCAAGACCGTCCACACCGTCGGGCTCTCCCTGGCCCTCAACAAGCTCGGCAAGAAGGCCGCCTGCGCGATTCGGCAGCCCTCCATGGGGCCCGTGTTCGGGATCAAGGGCGGCGCGGCCGGGGGCGGCTACAGCCAGGTGGTGCCCATGGAGGACTTCAACCTCCACCTGACCGGCGACTTCCACGCGGTCACCGCGGCCAACAACCTGCTGGCCGCCGCCATCGACGCCTCGATCCTGCTGGACAACCCCCTCGACATCGACCCCGCGACGGTCACCTGGAGGCGAGTCCTGGACGTCAACGACCGCGCGCTGCGCCAGGTCACCTCCGGCCTCGGCGGCCCCAAGAACGGGGTCCCGCGGGAGACCGGCTTCGACATCACCTCGGCGTCAGAGGTCATGGCCATCCTCGGCATGAGCAACGACCTCGCGGACGTGCGGCGCCGCCTCGGCCGCATCGTGATCGGCGCGAACCGGAAGGGCGATCCCGTGACGGCGGATGAGCTCGAGGTGGCAGGCGCCATGGCCGCCATCCTCCAGCGCGCCATCGACCCCACGATCATGCAGACCACCGAGGGCACCCTGGCCTTCGTGCACACCGGTCCCTTCGCCAACATCGCCCACGGCAACTCCTCCATCGTCGCCGACCGTGTGGCCCA
>CBFHHK010000027.1:0-26441 GCA_965655435.1 Planctomycetota bacterium
GCGCCGCAGGACCCCGCCGTGATCAGCGAGGCCCGACGGGCCCGCCAATGGAGGCGAAGGCGCCGCGAACACGCCGCGCGAGGTCCCTCGTGCGGGGGTCACTGGCGTCCAGCGCGTCACCCGTCGGGATGGACGCGGCCATCGCGGCGCCCAGGGTGGAGAGCGCGCGGGGGCGCAGGTCGGGGGCCGGCCGCTCGTCCTTCGAGAGGATGAGCTGCTGCAGGCGAGCGTCGGGCTGGCCCACGCGTGGCATGCGGAAGCTCTCCATGTCACAGCCGGGTCGGCCCCAGTAGACCTTGCCCGGGTTGGCCTCCTGGGCGGCGTCCGCGACGGCCATGAGGCGCCGGGTCGTGCCCTCGGGGAGCTGGACTCTGGCGGGGTTGCCGTAGCCGATGATGAGCTGGTCGTCGTCCGTCCAGCGCAGGTAGTAGTCCCCTCGCCGGCAGGACTTGAGGAGCAGCCCGAGTCGGGCGCCCTCGACGGGCCCACCGAGCTGCGCGATGGCGGGGACGGCCCGGGGCACGAGGCCGCGCGCGGCTTCGGGGAGCCTCGACTCGGACGCGCTGGCGCGGGCGAGCAGGCGCTGCCGGAGCTTCGCGAGGGCCTGCTGGTTGGGCTCCGTGGTGGGGGGCAGGAACGCCTCGAAGCCGGCCAGGTCGATGTCGAGGGCCTGCAGGGCGTTGACCGCGGCGTAGCGTGCGGCCTCGCCCGTGGGGAGGTCGAAGTAGGTGTCGGTGCGCTGGAGGTCCTCCAGCAGCCACAGGAGCGCGCGGCTGTGGCCGCGGCCGTCGAGGAGCACGGCGGCCCTGCGGCGGACCACGTCGTTGTCGTCGTTCAAGCGCGCGACGGCGAGCGACTCGAAGCGATCCGCGCGTCCTGCGCCATCACCGCTGGAGAGCAGGGCGAGGGCGTCGAGGGTGGCGAGCCGGACGGGGGCGATGGGGTCCTTGAGGAAGCCCTGGAGGCGATCCCATTCGGCGGGCAGGGGGCGGTGGGCCAGGGAGCGGGAGACGGCCGGCCGCCAGGGAAACTCGGCGTCCTCCATCGCGGGCCAGAGGAGCGCGTGGAAGCGCGGGTCATCGAAGCGACCGAGCACCTCGATGAGGCTCGGCCCGAGCAGCGCCAGCTCCCCGAGGGAGGTGCCGGCCAAGCTGAGCAGGCGGTCGGCGGCGGGCTTGCCGATGCTCGCCAGGCGCTCTGCGGCCTGGGGCCGGATGACGGCGGAGCCAGACTGGGCGTGGACGATCAGGCGGTCGATCTGCTCCGGTGTGTACTGACGCGCGGGGGTGTCCTGAGCGCGTGCAGGAGCGGACGGGCACAGGGCGAGGGCCGCGACGGCGGCGAGGCAGACGAATCGATTCATGGCGCGCGAGCTCCCCCTCAGGGGAGCTGGTCGGTGGAGAGGCGGTAGAGGCTCGTGATGAAGCCGTCTTCCTCCACCTCGCCGCAGCTGAAGGTCCCTTCCAGCGTGATCCGGCCCGGGATGAAGCGTGTGACGTCGTCGTCGAGGGTCACCTGAACGAAGTGGTTGACCTTCGACTTGCCGCACTCGCAGGACTCAGGGACGAGCTCGAACTCGCTCAGGCCCTCGAGGGTCCCGATGGCCATGTAGCCCCAGAGGCTGATCCTCTTGCCATCCAGCTCCTGGACCCACTCGGGCAACGGGCGCCCGCGGCGGTAGCGCGCGTTCTTGAGGCGGAGGATCGAGACCTCGACGACCTCGTTGCTGGGGGCCTCGCCCCGCTCCATCGCCGCTTGCACCTGGTCTCCCACCTTCCATGAGCGGTCAAGGAGGACGCCCGGCGCGGCGATGACGCCGCCGAGCAGGAGAAGGAGCACGAGGAAGGGCATGCCAGGATGATAAGACGTTTCGGCCGGCGGTTCCTCCCCTCCCGTCCTCCCCACCGCTTCAGCCGTCCCTTGGGGGGCTGATGAGGCCCTGGTGGCCCCCCCCGGTGGCCCCTGCGGTCGGGGTCAATAGTCCGGCCAGAAGCGGGGCCAGAAGCGGGGCCAGCAGCGGGGCCAGTAGCGGGGCCAGTAGCGGGGCCAATAGCCAGGCCAACAATCAGGGCCAGTAGAAGGGCTGGGCCTCCACCCTGGGGCGCCGCCAGGCGAGGTCACCTCGCTGGCCAGCTCCGGTCCCTGGCCGGAGCCTCGGCGGCCGGGCGGAGACCAACCGAGCGCGGCGCTACCGGGCGCCGATCAGCGCCTCGATCTCGGACTCGAAGCGGTCCACGAGGGCCTCGTGGCGCTGGCCCGTGGCGGGGCCGCTGAAGCCCGTAT
The DNA here is from genome assembly GCA_965655435.1 of Planctomycetota bacterium. Classification (GTDB taxonomy): domain Bacteria; phylum Planctomycetota; class UBA1135; order UBA1135; genus Saltatorellus. The sequence goes on from CBFHHK010000027.1 coordinate 2,284, forward strand.
GGACGGCGGTGGGCCGCCGGCCTCGCGCCAGGAAGACCGTGGTGGGGTAGGCGCGGACGCGGTCAACGATGGGCAACGCCTCGCTCGCCAGCGTCTTGGACGCGCTGCCGCCGACGAGAACGGGGTACTTGATCCCATGATGGGCGACGTAGCCGCGGACAGCCTCGCGGTGCTTCGCGGGGTCCGTACCCAGCTCGAAGGCCAGGCCGACGATGCGGAGGTCCGGGTGGCGGCCTTGAAGCCTCACGAGCGTCTTCGTGAGGTCATTACAGTTCGGGCACCAGGTCCCGAACACCACGAGGAGCCCGGCGGACTCGGCGGGCAGGAGCTCGCCGAGGGATTGGGTCTCACCGTTCACGTCGGGGAAGGCCAGCTCCTTGAGGTCCTCACCCTCGGTCCAGCGGGTCAGCTCGAAGTCGTCGGGGAGCCCGGCCTCGTCGTCGCGGGTGGCGGTCCAGGTCGTGTGGAAGGAGTCCCGTGACCAGAAGTCTCCCCGGAGGCTCCCTTCACGATCGAGGCGGGCCTCGAACAGGAACGCGTGGGCACCGTCGAAGCAGCCGAGCCGCAGGGCCTCCCCGTCGAACCAGCCGTTGAGGTAGCGATAATCGCCGAGGGTGGTGAGGAACGTCCCGGAGGCGCGCCCGTGGGGGGCGACCTCGAAGAGACCGACGGCGTCTTGCTCGTCACCCTCGAAGCGGACCCGCCACCGTCCGGAGATCCTGTCCTGTGCAGCAGCGTCCGGCTGCGCCGGGGGCCTGGTGTCCGTGCCCGCGACGGCGGCGAAGGGGAGCAGCGGGGTGGGACCCTCACCGAGGTCTCGCTCCCAGTATCCCGTCAAGCCGCGGCCGTCCGGGTCAGGGGTCGCCACGATGGCCGAGCGATAGGGCGGGAGCTGAAAGCGAAGCTGCTCACCGTCACCTTCGGCCTCGATGAGGCCAGCGGGCTGGCGTTCCTCGCCGTTGACGAGCACGGCCCGTAGGCCCCCTTCAGACTCCTCGACGTCGAGCCCGAAGGTGATCGCTCCGCCGGGGGAGGCCAGGGTCGCCCGCCAGGAGCCGGGAGCCAGCCGATGGGGCGCGGGGCCCGGTTCAGTGCCGGGCCCGCAGGCTTGGAGGGCGGCCAGGGCAGCGATAGCGCCCGCCCAAAGCGTCGCCGGGAGGACCCGGGTGGAGGGCCGGGTGGAGGGCCGGTTCGGGCCCAGGCAGGGCGCCTGGGGGGGGCTCAGGCGGCACCGGAGTGACCGAGATGTGTCGTCGAGATGGAGACGCGTCATCCGATGAGCGTATCGGCTTGAGGAATGTTCCGTTCCTGCCGATAGCCGCTCCTGGACCCGAAGGCCGGCGATCCCCGCTGGAAACCAACCCTACGAAGACATGGCCTGGATTGACGCGCTGTTCAAACGAATGGTCGAGGTAGGCGCCTCTGACCTTCACATGACCTCCAACACGAAGCCGCAGTTTCGACTGCATGGCGACATCGTGCCGGTGAAGGAGTGTGACGCTATTCCGCCGGACCAGATGCAGCTGATCTTCAAGGAGATCTGCATCCCGTCGGTGTGGGAGACCTACGAGGCGACCTTCGACGCCGACTTCGCCTACGAGATCCCGGGCCTGGCGCGCTTCCGCGGCAACCTCTTCGTGGATAGCCGCGGCCCGGCGGCCACCTTCCGCGTCATCCCGGAGGAGCTGCTGACCTTCGAGGAGCTCCGGCTCCCGGACATCGCGCGGGAGTTCTGCATGCTGTCCAAGGGACTGGTCCTCGTGACCGGTCCGACGGGCAGCGGCAAGTCGACGACGCTCGCCGCGATGATCGACTTCATCAACAAGAACCGCGCCGATCACATCATCACGATCGAGGACCCCATCGAGTTCGTGCACCAGGACCACCGGTGCCTGATCAACCAACGTGAGGTCAAGCAGCACACCGCGTCGTTCAAGCGCGCCCTCAAGGCGGCGCTCCGAGAGGACCCGGACATCGTCCTCGTCGGCGAGCTTCGAGACCTCGAGACCATTGAGATCGCGATCGAGACCGCGGAGACAGGCCACCTCGTCTTCGGGACGCTCCACACGACAACCGCGCCGTCGACCGTTGACCGGATCATCGATCAGTTCCCGGCGGACCGCCAGGCGCAGATCAGGACCATGCTCTCCTCTTCGCTGAAGGGCGTGGTGGCCCAGACCCTCTGCAAGAAGCAGGAGGGCGGCCGTGTGGCCGCGCTGGAGGTCCTCGCGGTCAACAGCGCCGTCAGCTCGCTGATTCGGGAGGGCAAGACCCACCAGATCATGAGCGTGATGCAGATGGGGGCGAAGTCGGGGATGATCCTCCTCAACGACGCGCTCACCAAGCTGGTCGCTGACGGAGAGGTCGCGCCCGAGGAGGCGTACTCCAAGGCGATTCAGAAGGACGGCCTCGTGGAGAGCCTCCACGCGGCAGGCGTGCAATGGCAGCCCGGCGTCGTCGGGCAGGCCCCGATGCCGTCGAGCCCGCTGCCGGCCGCTGCGGTGGACATGCCGGCAGACATGACCCCGGAGCACGGTGAGGCTCACCGCCCCGCGCCTGCCCTCGCTCCTACGCCGGGCCCCGCGCCCCCCTTGCCCCATGAGGGTTCCGCGCCCGCACCCGGCGCCGAGCAGCAGCCCCTGGAGGACCCGTTCGAGCAGTACAAGCGCCAGCGCAGCTGAGTCGACCGCGGCGCCTGCGGGTTGCGGCTGAATGAACGCGCCCCGCCGCCCGAGAGGGGCGTGCGGGGCGCGTTCGTTCGTTCACCCGCCGCTCTGGCGGAGCGCTGGTTCAGCGGCTGCTCGTGCGGAACCGCATCTTGCCTTGCTCCATGACCATGTCCCCCGAGGTGGTGCCCTCGAAGTAGCGGCGGCCGAGCTCGACCACGCGGTCAGAGGCCAGCGCCATGCGCGCGAACATCGCGTTGACGCTGTTGTCGACGTCAGAGCCCGGATCGGCGAAGGCCACCTCGCTGAACATCGAGCCCATCATCTTCAGGGAGCTCGCCATGGACTCGAGGACCTTGCCGGTCTTCTGGACGTTCACAGCGGCCCCGGAGAGCCGCGTGAGCGCCGCGGCCACCTTCTTGTCCGCCCCGAACGACGAGGTGCGCTCGGCGCCGATGCCTGCGACGTAGTCGCTCAGCTGCGCGGAGTTGGTGGAGAAGATCAGGCGGCCGGCGCCAAGGGCGATCTTCATGGAGCCCATCCCCATGTCCGGGTCGAGTGCCCAGGACTCGAAGGAGTAGGCTTCGCCGCTCTCCATGCTGCCGGACTCGACCATCTCGCCCATACCGCTCATTTCGAGCGCGAACTCGATGGCCTCGAGCAGGACCTCGGTGTCCTCGACGAAGGCGATCATGGTGACGTCATCGCCCGCGAGGTTGCCGGCCATGGCGAGATCCAAGAGGCCGGGCTGGGTGCTCGCGGCGTCGTCCTCGGACTTGACGGCTGAGAAGGCGAGGAACTGTCCGGTCATGTTGCCGAGGACATCCTCGATGAGGTCGATCCCCGACATCTCGGTGATCCCTCCGATCATGCCCATGACCTGCTCGTAGCCCTCCTCGGAGTCGGCCTTCACGAGGTCCATGGCCCAGTCGAAGATGCCCTCGAGGTCCAGGGACATCGCGGAGGCCGTGTGGGCGCTCGCGGGCACGCTGCGGAAGGTCGAGAGGTCGGCGCTGCCGAAGTTCGCGAAGAGGCCAGCGAGGTCGGACTCCTCCAGGTACGGGATGACGAACGCGGAGTCGGTGCTCTCGCCGCTCCCGAGAGAGGCGTAGCCGTACATCCAGTTGGTACCGCCGACCATCATCTCGAACATCTGCTCCTCCATCGGGCTGTTGAAGCCCTCGGCCCGCGCCGAGTCCCAGATAGGCCCGAGGTTGACGGCCATCTCCACGGCGCACTCGCGCCGCTCGACCGCCACGCCGGGGACGCCGAAGGGCCCGCCGGGGCGCTTGGCCCCGCCGGAGAGGCACTTGGCCGCGAGCTCTCTCGCTGCGGCCTCACCGGACTCGGATTCGATCCCGACCACCAGGGTCCCGGTGGTGGCGAAGGCGCGGGCCATGCGGCCCTCGGAGGCCGGGGTGACCCTCGCGATCAGCGACGGCGAGAGCTGAAGCGTCGAGGCGGCCTCGCCGACGAACATCTCCTCGATCATCGCGGCCACCTTGGGCCCGCCCTGGGCGATCACGCCGACCGTCATGTCCTCACCGGTCTCAGGCGCTGTGGTCGCGAAGGCCACGATCCCGGCGGCGTCCGTCATGGCCTCGATGGCTCGCTGGCGGAGCCCCTTCAGCTCGTCGAGCATGCCCACGCTCTCCTCGCTCTCGCCCATGAAGAGCGCGGCGATCGACTCCCACTCCGGGTCGAGCATGAAGCCGACCATGGCGTTGGTCTCACGGGCGGCGATGATCGCGCGGGGATCGGGGATGTGGACCGCGATCAGCGCGTCCTCGGGGATGGCCGCGAGGAGATCCGAGGCCGCGGGCTGGGGGCTCCCGCTGGCGGAGATGAGGAGGGCGAGGGGCGTGAGGGCGAGCATGATCGGAGTGTGGTCTGGGAGCTGTTGAAAACCTTGCAGCGTCCGTACGGGCAGAGCGCCCGTCTATTCACTGTCCGGGCATAAAATACGGCGACATCGACCTGCCGTCTTCTGTCCACCCCGGATCCCAATGCTCGCCACGACTCTCCTCCTCTCCACGGCCACCATCAGCCTGCAGGCCCCCGCGGAGGGCACCGTAGAGGCCCTCGCGCCGGCCTCGGCGAAGCGGATCACCCTGGAGCAGACGAGCCGGCGGCCGGGCAGCGAGCCGATCAACCTCTCGCCGTCGCTCCCGCGCGTCCGCTGGGCCTGGGACGGCGAGCACGTGGAGGTGGGCCGGGGCGAGGAGGCTCGTTGGCTCGATGTGCGGACGGGGAAGCTGGGGGAGCCTGCCGCGCGGCCCGAGGGAGAGGGGGGGCCGGAGGCCGCTCCCCTCGAGGGCCTCGCCGAGCTGATTCAGGCCCAGGGGGGCCGATCGGAGAAGGAGGCACAGCGGATCGCGAGGGGCCTCGAGAGGCGCCCGGAGCAGCTCTCAGACGACGGCTCGGCGCGCATGGCATACCTCGGTGAGGAGCTGTGGTTCCACCGGGTCGGTGAGGCGCCCAGGGTCCTCGCCCGTGGCGCCGACGGGGAGATTCGGTACGACCGGATGTCCGCCGATGGAGCGGCGCTCGCCTTCGTCCGCGGGAACGACCTCTTCATGGTGAACACCGCGACCGGGGACGTCGCCCCCGTGACCAGTGACGGTGGCCCGGACCAGTTCAACGGGATCCTCGACTGGGTCTACCAGGAGGAGATCTACGGCCGCGGCAACTTCCTCGGGCACTTCTGGTCCCCTGACTCCGAGCACCTCGCGTTCCTGGCCTTGGACGAGAGCCCCGTCTACGAGTTCACGGTGGTGGATCACATCGAGGACTCGACCTTCCGGGTCAAGTCAGAGGTCACCAACTACCCGAAGGTGGGCGACCCGAACCCCATCGTCCGGGTCGGGATCACTGACGCGGCGACCGCGGCCACGGCCTGGGTGGACCTCTCCGCCTACGAGGGGCAGGAGATCCTCGTGGTGCGGGTGGGCTGGACGCCGGACGGCGACCGCTGCCTCGTCTACGTTCAGGACCGGATCCAGACGTGGATGGACCTGCTGAGCGTCGACCCGGAGACGGGCAAGGGAGAGGTCCTCATCCGCGAGGAGTCGTCCAGCTGGACGGAGCGTCCGGAGCCCCCGGTCTGGCTGGGAGACGGCACGTTCCTCTGGCGGAGCCATCGGACGGGGACGGATCACCTCTACCGCTATCAGCTCGACGGTGAGCTGCTGGGCGCGGTGACCTCCGGGGATTGGAACCTCCGGAGCGTCGAGCACGTGGACGCCCCGGAGGGAGACGCCCCGGGTCACGTCTGGTTCCAGTCCACCGCGGACGGCGACATCAACTCGAACCTCTATCGGGTCGCGCTGGACGGGACCGGCCTGGTCCGCCTCACTTCGGATGAGGGGTCCCACTCGGTCACCTTCAACGGGGAGCGGACCTACTTCATCGACCGCTTCTCCAGCCTCACGAACCCCGGAGTCGTCCGGGTCTGTGACGCGGAGGGGATCATCGTCAAGGAGCTCGGCCGGGCCGAGGCGCCGGCCGTGGACTACGGCATCGGCGCCTGGGAGCTCCACCAGGTCGCCACGCGCGACGGCGTGGAGCTCGACGTGGCGCTGCTCAAGCCGGCGGACTTCGACCCCGCAGGCTCCTACGCGGTGTGGATCTCCACCTACTCGGGGCCGGCTGCGCCGTCGGTGCGGAACCGTTGGAACGGGAGCACCTTCTTCCAGTTCCTCGCGCAGCAGGGGGTCCTCGTGCTCCAGACCAACGTGCGCTCCTCCACCAGCCGAGGCCACGACGCGACCTCGGCGCTCTACCGGCGGGTCGGGCTCCAGGAGGTCGAGGACATGGTGGACGTGCTGGACTGGCTCACCGCGAACCCCTGGGCCGACGGGGACCGGGTGGGCATCACGGGGTACAGCTTCGGCGGCACCATGACCGCGAACTGCCTCTGCCGCACGGACCGCTTCAAGCTCGGGATCGCCGGGGGAGGCGTCTACGACTGGCGCATGTACGACACGATCTACACCGAGCGCTACATGCGCACGCCGTCGGACAACCTCGAGGGCTATGAGGCGACCAGCGTCCTCGGCGTGGCGAAGGACCTCAATGGCTTCCTTCACATGCACCACGGGATCATGGACGACAACGTGCACGTCCAGAACATGTTCCAGATGTCGCACGCGCTCATGAAGGCGGGCAAGACCAACTGGTCGATGATGGCGTATCCCCAGACGCGTCACGGGATCCGGGATCGCGACCTCGCCTGGCACTCGCGTCAAACCGAGTGGGCGCTCATTCAGGAGCACCTCCTCGGCGGCGTCGGGCGCTGAGCGTCCGGCGGCCGTCGGGTTGACGGCGGCGGCTGGACGAGGCCAAGCGGCGAGCGGGCCGGGTGCAGGCCAGGAACCACCCGCTCCGGCGGAGCGGTCTCGAAGGAGTCGGCCGGCTGAGTCGGCCGGCTGAGCAGGCCAGCGGGTGGAGCGGGCTCCCTGGTGGTTGCCAACGGGGAGGTCGACGGGTCCGGGCGGCCCCGTCGGGCTCACCAGCGTCCCCGCTTGGCTCACTCGGGCGCCCGCCCGTCCGCGCGCCGCGGGGTCGTCAGTGCGCGCGTCCGCCTCACGCGGGCTCGGGCGCTTCCGAGCGGCGCACGAGGGTGTAGGCGGCGGGGATCAGCAGGAGCGTGATGAGGGTCGACCCGACCAGCCCGCCGACCACGGCGCGCGCGAGGGGCGCCTGGGCGTCGGCGCCCTCTCCGATCCCGAAGGCGAGGGGCAGGAGCGCGAGGACCGTGGTGAGCGTCGTCATCAGGATCGGACGGAGGCGCCGCCGCCCGGCCTCTGCCACGGCCTCCCGTACGGGCGCGCCGTCCTGGACGAGGCGCGCGGCCTGGTCCACGAGGAGGATGGCGTTGTTCACCACCACGCCGCCCAGGACGATGCACCCGATGGCGCTTTGGATGTTCAGGGTCGTCCCCGTGAGGTGCAGCGTCACCAGCACGCCGATGGCGGCGAAGGGGACCGAGAGCATGACCACGAGCGGGTCGCGCAGGGACTCGTACTGGCAGGCGAGCACCATGTAGACCAGAGCGATGGCGAGGAGAAAGGAGAGCACGAGCTCGCGCGTGGCCTTCTCCTGCTCCTCGAAGGTCCCGGCCACCTCGACCGTGTGTCCCCTGGGCCTGGGCAAGGCGCCGAGCTCGGCCTGCAGGTCGCGGGCGACCGAACCCTCGGGCCGCCCCGCCACGTTGGCGGAGACGGTGACCACGCGCTGCTGATCCTTGCGCTCGATCACCAGGGGCCCGCGGCTCGGGTTCGCGTCGACCAGGTTCCTCAGGGCGACGGCGTCGCCCCCAGGAGTGCTGAGGGTCATGTCCAGCACCTCGTCGATCGAGCGGCGCTCGGCGTCCTCGAGCTGGACGAGGATTCGGTACGAGTTGCCGTCGGCGCGGAACTCGCCCGCGCGAGCGCCGGCGAAGCCCACCTCGAGGACCCGCGCGACGTCGCGGACGGAGAGCCCAACGTCGGCGACCTTCTCTCGGTCCACGAGGATCTCCTGCTGGGGCGTCCCGGCGCGCCGGCTGACCGTGACGTCGGTGACGCCCGGCGTCGCCTCGGCGATGCGTGCGGCGTGGGCTGCGAGGCCCTCGAGCACGTCGAGGTCAGGCCCGCGGACCTCGATCTCCACGCCGCCCTCGCTCCCGAGCACGCGCTGCAGGAGGAACTGCCCCTGGGGCGCGCGAGTTCGGATCGACATGCCCGCGACCTGCCCGGAGAGCGCCGCGCGGAGCGCGTCGGCGATCTCGGCGTTGGAGCGGGTGCGCTCCCGCGCCGGGACAAGGGACATCTGGATGTCCCCCTGGGCCGAGACGGTGCCGCGCCAGCCGGGGCCCACGGAGACCACGCTGGAGACGAGCTCGGGGACCAGCGGCATGGCGAGGTCCGTCATTCGGCGGGTCTGCCGGTCCACCAGGTCGAGCCGGGTCCCCACGGCCATCTCGCCGGTGACGCGCACCTCGCCCTCATCGCTGGGAGGCAAGTACTCGGTCCCGATCAGCGGATAGAGCAGCAGGCTGGCGCCGAGGGCGGCGCAGGAGAGGACGATGACCACGAGGGGGCGGCGGACCGCGCGGCGCAGGAGGCCGGCGTAGGCGCTGTCGAGGCGCTGGAAGCCGCGCTCGGCGAGGGCGGCGAGGGAGCCCTGGGTGCTCGGCCGCGCCAGGAGCCGGGAGGCGAGGACAGGGACGAGGCTCAGGGAGACCAGCAGCGAGCAGATCAGGCTGAAGACCACGACGAGGGCGAGCTCGCCGAACAGGGCTCCCGCCACGCCCTCGATGAAGGCGAGGGGGAGGAAGATCACGAGGGTGGTGATCGTGCTCGCGAGGATGGCGCTCGCGACCTCATCGGCGCCGGCCACCGCGGCGGTGACCGCGTCCTCTCCGTACTCGCCGCGCCGGCGGAAGATGTTCTCGAGGACGACCACCGAGCTGTCGACCATCATGCCGACGCCGAGGGCGAGGCCCCCGAGGGTCATGAGGTTCAGGGTCAGCCCCCCGAGCTCGAGGAGCGCGAAGGTGGCGACCATGGAGATCGGGATCGACGCCGCGATGACCAGGGTGCTGCGCAGGCTCCGGAGGAAGAAGAGGAGCACGAGGATCGCGAACGCGCTCCCGTAGAGGACCGAGCTCGCCACGTTGTCGATGGAGCGGCGGATGAAGTCGCCCTGGTTGGAGGTCACCACCACGTTGAGCTGGGGGTACGCCACGTTGACGCGCTCCACCTCCTCGAGGATGGCCTTGGCGACCTCCACCGTGTTCGCGTCCGACTGCTTGCGGATGGCGACGCGGAGCCCGAGGTCACCGTCCACCCGCACGTAGCGGTCGAGCTTCTCGTAGGTGTCCTTGACCAGCGCGATCTGGCCGATGGTGACGGCGCCGTCGCCGCGCTCGAGGATTACGGTGTTGCGGATCTCGTCGAGGGTCTGGAACTCCGCGGGGGCGCGCAGAGTGACCTCATAGCGGCCCTCCTCCAGCTGGCCGGCGGGGCGGTCGAGGTTGGCCTCTCGGAGCGCTGTGAGCACCCGGTCGAGGGGGATCCCCAGGGCGTTCAGTCGCTGCGGGTCGAGCTCCACCCGGACCTCGCGCGTGAAGCTGCCCCACGGGTCGACCTGGGCCACGCCGGGGATCCTCGAGAAGCGGAAGCGGATCTGGTCCTCCACCAGCTGGGTCAGGGCCACGGGGTCGAGCTTGCTGCTGACCCCGAGGATCACGATGGGGAAGCTGCCGATGTCGAACTTCTGGACCCGCGGGCGGGTCACCTCGTCGGGGAGCTCGTCGACCTCCTGGTCCACGCGGGCCTGCAGGTCGATCGCCGCCGCGTCGATGTTGACGCCGTATCCAAAGCGGACCGTGACGCGGCTTGACCCCTCCAAGGACGTGGATTCGATCTCCTCGACTCCGGGGACCGTGGCGGCCACCTCCTCGATGATCTGGGTGACCAGCCGCTCGACCACCTCGGGGCTGGCGCCCTCGTAGCTGGTCCGGATCGTGCACGAGGGCATCTCCACCTCGGGCAGGAGGTCGATCCGGAGGCGGCCCAGGGCGAAGACGCCGAGGGCCACGACCATGAGCGACACCATGGTCGCGAAGACTGGGCGCCGGACGCTGGCGGCGGGGAGGCTCATCGCCTGGTGGTCGGCCTGGACCCTGCGGCCGAGGTCGACCCCGCCGTGGAAGTCGACCCTGCCGTGGAGGTCGACCCTGCGGCGGTATCCGACCTGGCGCCTCGGCCGGGCTCGGCGTCGAAGACGCTCACCTCGCCGCCATCATCGCAGAGTTCCTGTCCGAGGATCACGACCCGGCCGGAGAGCCCGTCCCCGAGGACCTGGACCTGGCCGCCCTCTTGCAGGCCGCGCTGAACCGGGGCCCAGCGCACGGTCCTGCCCCCGTGCGGGAGGACGAAGACGCCCTCGACCCCGACGCGGGCGGTCAGGGCGTCCACGGGGACGATCGTCGCGCTGTCCGTGTGGTCGAGCTCGAGGGTGGCCCGGACGAACATCCCGGGTCGGAGTCGCAGGTCCGCGTTGGCGACCTCGAGCTCGACCCGGACCTGCCGAGTGCTGCGCCGGAAGACCGGCGCGATGCGTGCCACACGGCCCTCGAACGACTGACCGGGATAGGCGTCCGTCGCGAAGCTCGCGCGCTGGTCCACGGCCAGCCTGGAGAAGTCGCGCTCGGGCACGAAGATCACGGCGACGATGGGGTCCAAGGCGACCAGGGAGAGGATCGGCGTGCTGGAGTTGACGATCGAGCCCACATCGACGAATCGCTCGGCGATGTATCGGGAGGGTCCGGTGGGGGACCCGTCGCCATCGCCTGCCGGGCGCGCGGGGGATGATGGGGTGGCGGGCTCCCACTCGGCCACGATTCGCGTCTGGCCCAGGCGCACGCGCGCGGTCTCGAGGGAGGCCTCACTGCGGACGACCCGGGCCTTCGCGACGGCGACCATGGCGCGGCTGGCGGCGTCGGCGGCCTCGGCGCTCTCCAGCTCTGCCGAGGACGCGATGCCCTCCTGCTGAAGCTGGGTCTGGCGCGCGAGGACACGCTTGGCGAGGTTAGCTGAGGCCTCGGCCTCCTCGAGGGTGGCGCGGCCGACCGCCTGGTCCGCCTCGGCTTGCGCCACGGCCTGGACCAGCTCGTCGTCGTCGATCCACGCGATGACCTGGCCGTTCTCGACGGGGTCCCCGATGTCGACGGAGAGGCGCTCGACGTTGCCGGCCACGCGCGGCGCGACGACGACCTCAGCCGAGGCCTCCAGGGTCCCGGTGAAGACCCGCCGCTCGGTCAGGGGGCCGACCTCGATCGCGGCGACCTCCACAGGGGCGGCTCGCTCCGCTCCCGCTCGTCCGGGGCTCGCGCCCTGCGGGGGCTCTGGCGCGCAACTCGCGGCGAGGGAGAGGACGATGAGCGCGGCGGCTCCTTGTCGGCGTTGCTGTTTCATGGGACGGGAGGGGGCGCATGGCGCCCGCGGGCACGAATTCGCCCGGCGCGCATGGACCGATGCGGGGCCGGAGGGCTCAGCGGGGCATGGCCCGGTCGAGGCAGAGGCCGAGCCCATCGGCAAGCTCTCTGAGATCCTCGGGGATGGGCGCCGCCACGTCGAGGCGAGGCGGGCCCTCAAGGATGAGGCGGCTCGCATGGAGGGCCTGGCGGGGGTGCAGCGAGCACGGGGGAGAGCGGTACCACTCCTCTCCAACGAGCGGGTGCCCCTGGTGCGCGGCGTGGATCCGGACCTGGTGGGTCCTCCCGGTTCGGATCCTGATGCCCAGCAGGGAGTGCTCCGGACCGCGATCGAGGACCTCGAACTCCGTGTGGGCCGAGCGCCCGCTGGCGATCACCCCCAGGCTGGTGCCGTCCACCATTCCGATGGGGTCGGTGACGGTCCGGGCCTCCCATGCCGGCCGCCCGTGGACCAAGGCGAGGTAGTGCTTTCGCGCGGAGGGCGCGGAGAGCGCCCCCTTCAGGGCGGCGACCTGGCGCCTCTCCGTGGTGAACAGGTTGACGCCGCTCGTGTCCGCGTCGAGCTGATGGACCGCCCAGACCATGCCCCCGGCTCGCTCGATCACCGCGTGCTGGAGGCAATCGTCATCGTCCAGGCTGCGACCAGTGGACGGGAGGCCGGGGGGCTTATCGATGACGAGGAGAGTTCCCGTTTCGAGCAGGATCCGGCCTTCCAGGTCGCGGGGCATCATGGCTGAAGGATCAGGGGGGGCAGGGAAGCGAGGGGGAGGGCGCACTCTTGCCCCGCTGCGGGGGCTGACCAACTTGGGCTACACTATGCGGGTCCCGTCAACATCACCCAGATCAACATGTTCAAGACCCTCCTCCCCGCGGCACTCGCGCTCGGCCTTGTGGCCTGCACGGCCGAGACCACGGAAACTGACACGACGACCACCCCGGCCGACGGCAACGCCGCCGACATGGGCCTCGCCAAAGCCCAGACCGTGACGCTTCGGCTCACGGGCATGACATGAGGCGCGGGCTGCCCCCCGCAAGTGCGGTCTGCACTTGCTGAGCTCGACGGAATCGAAGAGTCCGACGTCGTGGTGGATTACGACAAGAAGACCGCGACGGTCGATTGCGCAGGAGCGAATGTTGACCCCAAGGCGCTGATCGCCGCCTTCGAGGGCACGCGCTTCTCGGCGACGCTCTGATGCTTTCGGCGCCGTTCGCGGCGCCCCATCGAGAGGGAGGCCCCGCGGCGCATGCCGCGGGGCCTCCTTCGTTGGGCCTCCTTCGTTAGGCCGCTGCCAGCGCGGAGCGCTGGCCGGACTGACGGGCTCGCGCCCGCTCCCGATGCCGCCTACTGGAACGTGACCTCGATGCCCTGGGAGAAGTTCGAGGTCGCGGTGCCCATGGACGAGTCCCGGAACCAGGTCGTGAAGTTGAAGACGTCGCCGGGAGCCGCGGCGATGAAGCCCGTGGGGCTCGGGATCATCGTGAGGTCCGCGGGGAGCATGATCTCGCCCGCCGCGCCGGAGTTCAGGATTTGACCGGGTCCGACGTAGCGGCCGATGGCGCCGCCCAGGCACAGGCTGCCCAGGCTCCCGCCGGGGTTGGCCACGAAGCCCTGGGTCTGACTCACGAGGAAGAAGCCGAACGAGTTCATGGGCATTGAGCTGCACACGAGGGTCAGGTCGTTCAGGGTCACGGCCGGGGAGCCGCTGACGCTGATCTCCGCGGGCGCCCCGGAGGAGTTGGTCACCGCAGGGCCGCAGAAGCTCGTCCCGAAGCCCGGACCCGAGCCCGGGAAGACCTGGATCCCGTTGATGCTGTCGAACGATGCCGCCACCGCGATGTCGACGATGAGGGGCTGTCCAGCGCCGACCGCAACGACATGTTGGGCGTGCGTGACGCCGAGCACGTACCCGAGGCAGAAGTCCCCGCCGACGTCCTGGGCAGGATCGACGGAGCCCTGGACCGCGACGTTGGTGAGGAACGCAGCGCTATCCGGTGCCATGCCGTAGGTGATGACGGTGTAGGTGCCCGCGCCGAGGCCATCAAACCGGATCTGGCTCGGACCGCCGATGTAGCCGCAGTCATCCATCAGGGCCTGGTCATTGCCGATGGAGCAGGCCTCGTCGAAGAAGAGGCTCAACGGCGTGATGGTGAGTCCATCCCAGGTCATCGTCACGTTGGTGGGGTTGCCGCTGATGTCGTTGAGGGGCGGTGAGACCGTGATGGGGCCAGCGACGGTGTCGAGATCGAACTCGTTCCATTGTCCGGGGGCACCCGCGGCGCCTCCGAAGGTGTTATCAGGCGTCCCGGCGCCAGCAGTGGCGGAGCCGATGTCGACGAAGATCGATTGTTGCTGTGCCTGGCTGAAGGGAGCCGTCGCAGCCGCAATGGCAAGTAGGGAGATCAAGCGGGACATGGGGTGCGTGGGAAGGGGCCAACGGGGAGGCGCGGCCAGCACGGCCGCCTTACATTGAGCGTACTTCAATGCGGGCAAATCGCCGCAGGGCTTCGCGTGCTGGCGGCGCTCGAGCGCCCAGGGCAAGAGGTCGTGCATCGCTCTGGGACAGTCGGGGCGAGCTCTCGCGAGTGCTCCTCCGGCCTCCGAGGCGGCAGTCCTCTCTGATCCCTCCGGAGCCTTGCATGCGGTGGAAGCCCTGGACTCGGTGCCCGTCGCCGGCCCCTGCGTCGCCAATCAGCTCGCCGGTGCGATGCTCCTCCGCTGCAGTCCCCGCCGCCACCGAGCCCTCCCCCCTCAGCTGCTGTGCCGCTGGGATGCTTCGCCGCTGATCCTCTGAGCTGCTGAGCCTCTGAGCTGCTGGGGCTCTGAGCCGCCGGGACTCTGAGCCGCCGGGACTCTGCGCCGCTTGGAAGCGGCGCTGCCCAGGCCCTGTGGGTCGTGGACTCCACGCCGCCTCGGCACGGCGACCAGCGGATCCCGCACCCCTCGGGGCAACACCGAGAGGCCATGCTCTGCGCTCGCCACCCTCACCGTGGCCGCCGCCGGGCGTCGAGCCGGCGGAAGTGGCCTGCGCGAGGTGGACGGCAGCTTCCAGGGCCGGAAGATGTCAGCGGCGATCCGGGGTGCCCCGGCGAGCCCTCACAGCCCGTGCCCCAGCCGCGCCTGAACATGCCCCTCCCGAGCAGCCTGACCCCCTCGCGCCGCGTCCTCATGGGACCCGGCCCCTCCGACGTGGACGACGCGGTGCTCGCCGCCATGGCTCGCCCGACGCTCGGGCACCTCGACCCGGAGTTCCTCGGGGTCATGGATGAGATCGGCGGGATGCTTCGTGCGGTCTTCCGGACGGAGAACCAGCTGACCATGCCCATGTCAGGGACCGGTTCGGCGGGCATGGAGACGTGCATGGTCAACCTCCTTGAGCCCGGCGATCGAGTGCTCGTCGGGGTGAACGGCGTGTTCGGGACGCGCATGGCCGAGGTCGCTCGCCGGTGCGGCGCCGAGGTGACGGAGGTGAAGGGCGAGTGGGGCCGGGCCTTCGAGGCCGACGCGCTCCGTGCGGGCGCGGAGCATGCCCGCTACGACCTGGTGGCGGTCGTCCACGCCGAGACGTCCACGGGGGTCCTCCAGCCCATCCCCCCGGTGCGAGAGCTCGCGGATGAGCTGGGCGCGTTGCTGCTCATCGACTGCGTCACCTCACTCGCTGGTCACGCTGTGGAGATCGACGGCTGGGGCGTCGACGCGGCCTACTCGGGCACCCAGAAGTGCCTCTCCTGCCCTCCCGGGCTCGCGCCGGTCACCTTCTCGCCGCGCGCGGTTGAGAAGATGCGGGCGCGCAAGACGCCCGTGCAGTCCTGGTACCTGGACCTCTCCTTGATCCAAGGCTACTGGGGTGAGGAGCGCAGCTACCACCACACCGCGCCCATCAACATGCTCTATGGGTTGCATGAGGCCCTGAGACTGGTGCTCGAGGAGGGGCTCGACGCCCGCTTCGAGCGCCATCGCCGCCACTCCGAGATGTTCTGCGCGGGGCTCGCGCGGCTCGGGCTCGCCCCCAGGGTGCCGGAGGCGGAGCGGCTCGCACCGCTGACCACGGTCGCCATTCCTGAGGGGGTCCACGACGCCGCGGTCCGGGGGCACCTGCTCCAGCACTACGGCCTCGAGATCGGCGGCGGCCTCGGCCCGATGAAGGGCAACACCTGGCGCGTCGGCCTCATGGGCGCCGGCTCCACGGAGCGCAACGTGAAGCTCTGCCTCGCGGCGCTCGGCGAGGCCCTGGACCAGGGCTAGCGGCGCGAAGGGGCGGTGCAGCCGGCTCTTCTTCCGCGGGCCCGACGCTCGATCGGGGGGAGCGAGGGCTCCGAGCCGTTGGGTGAACTGCGGGTCGACCGTGAGGGATACGAGGACGATGGGGGACTTCCCTTGAGTCTCCCCCCCGCACTTCTCCACAGTCTTGGCAGCCCGCGCGGGGCCGGGGGGCGGTCCTCGGCGTCCCGTGGGATTCCCATCCATGCCGAAGATCCAAACTGCTCTCGAGGCGGCCCATCGCGGCCGCTCACGCTCCCTCCGACTGCTGCTCACGGGCGCCCTCGCTCTGGCGCCGCTCACCGCCTGCGGAGGAGGCGGCGGCGGGAGCCAGGCGCCGGGTGCCGGGACTCCGGCGAGGGTCACAGCCCTCTCGCCGGACGCACGGGTGGACCTGCCCGGAAGGGTCAGCGTCTTCCTGAAGGTCACCGAGGGGGACGGCTCGCCCGCGGCGGACCTCGCCGGCGCGGACTTCAACGTCTACGAGAACGAGCAGCTCGTCTCCCAGACGGAGAGCGCCCAGCGCTTGGTGGCTCAGCCCCAGGTCTTCCGCTCCTACCTCCACCTGGTCCTCGATCGGAGCAACAGCGTCCAATCGGCGGGCGCCGCCGAGGTGCAGGAGGGAGCGCGGCAGTTCATCGAGGCCGTCACCGCCGAGCCCGAGAACTACGTCAAGGTCAGCTGGTTCGACGGCTCGCCGATGATCCACGAGATCTCGGGCTACGACTTCGGGTTCTCCAACGACCGTGCGCTCCTGCTCGCGGCCGTCGATGCATTGAATGACGAGCCGCCGTTCAGCACGTCGACGAACCTCTATGGGGCGGTGGTGGACGGCATCAGCGCGCTGGACGAGGTGGACGCGAGCTCGGCCAACAGCGGCGTTGAGAACCGGTCCCTCACCCTCGTGACCTTCACGGACGGGACGCATCAGGCGGGGCCAGCGGTCACCTTGCAGGACGCCCTCGACGCCATTGATGGCGTCAGCCTCGAGGGCACGGAGCACACCGCCTTCACCATCGGCGTGGGCCAGGAGTACGACGCCGCGGTGCTCGCGGCACTCGGACCCAACGGGACCGCCACGGCGACGGAGTTCGGCGAGCTGGCCGAGGCCTTCGAGGAGATCGGGGGCCAGGTGAGGGACCTCGCCAACAGCTTCTACTTCCTCAGCTACTGCTCGCCGAAGACGAGCGGCATCAACAGCCTGCGGATCTCAGTGCTCCCGCAGCCGAACAACTCGGCGGACGCGCAGTTCAGCTTCGACGCTAATTACTTCGGCGGCGGCTGCGCCTTCCTCGACATCAAGAATCACCCCGAGCTCGGCGGCGCGGGAGCCCGGGCCTTCATCTCCGACGCGGTGGAGCTGGCCTCCGGCGAGGTCCTCGCCTGCGGTTGGCGGACCGACGACTGCCTCGAGCCAGGGTGCGGCACCCCCTCGACGGCGTTCGTCGCCCGCTTTCGGGCGAGCCCCGCGTCCCAGGTGGGGTCCAACCTCCCCGACGGGCGGCTGGACCCGACCTTCGGCGTCTCGGGGGTGCGAACGCTCGAGGTGTCGCCCTTCGCCGTCAGCGGGGCGACGTCCCTGACAGTGGACGGGATCACGGGGGACGTCATTGTCGGTGGTTGGGCCCGCGCGAGCTCCTCGAGCGGCTTCTCTCAGGCCTCCCTGTGGCGCGTGGCGCCCGATGGGAGCGGGTCCACTCGTCTGGACCTGCCCAACCCCTCGATCACGGATCAGGCCGTCCTCGACCTGGCGTCGACGGCCTCGGGCGGGTTCGTCGCCGTGGGCTTCCAGGGCATTGGTGCCCGGAGCTACGCCACGTGGAGCCTGCTCTCGGACCTGACGCTCGACCCGGGCTTCGGGGCGGCCGGCGTGGTGTACGCGCCGGCGATCCCGGAGGTGGGGAACGAGGGCGCCTCAGAGGTGGTCGCCGGGAGCGACCGGTTCTACGTGATCGGGCACGCCGGCGGCGGGATCCGCATCCTCGCCCTCGACCCCGCCTCGGGCGGCGCCGTCGCGGGCTTTGGAGGCGGGACCGTGGAGCCCCTGCGGTTCTTCGGCGGAGCGACGTACGGCGCCCATTGCGGTGAGGCCAGCCTCGACGGCGCCTCGAACCTCGTCCTCGCTGGCTCCCTGACCGGGGCCTTCGGCGGCGCGGTGGTCCGCGACCAGCCGGCGCTCTGGCGGCTCCTCCCTGACGGCAACGCTGACACCACCTTCGCGGGGAGCCTCTCCTCGCCGACCACCGGGACCGGCGTGGTGACCCTCCGCGAGGGCTCCACCAACAACCCGGAGATCGACTTCGGGCGGGACACCAGCCTGAGGTCCCTCGCGATCGGCCCCGACGGGACCCTCATCGCTGCGGGCCAGCGGCGCAACGCTGAGGGGCACACCGACCTCGCCGTCTTCGCGTTCGGGACCACCGGGGTCCTCTCGGGCGCCTACAACTTCCTCGGCTTCCTCATCGACGATGGCGCGAGCGCCGACAACTCCTTCGAGTCGGGGAGCGTCGTCCGGGTGTTGCAATCGGGCGCCATCTGGGCCCTCGGCTCATCCAACCCGACCGAACCCTCCGGGCCGGCGGGGACCGACGACGTCCCGACGGTCTGGGTCGACAGAGACCCCGCGCGGGTCTTCCCGCCCATCGGAAACTGAGCGGCTGAAGCTCGGCCTTCCGGGCCGTCCGCGCCGCCGGGAGCGGATCAGTAGGTGGCGCCCACGCCGATCGTGACCTGCGAATAGTCGCCCTCGAAGCGGTCCCCATCGATCGAGTGATCCGTGAAGAAGGTCATGCGACCTTCGACCGAGATGTGGACCGAGCGGGAGACCTCGAAGAGCAGGCCCGCGTGCCCGTAGGCGCCGAGGTCTCCACTGCTCTCCCGCGCCTCGAGTCCGCCCGAGCTCACCCGCGTCTCGCTCGTCACCCAGGTGGCGCCAGCGCCGAGGTAGGGGTGGAGGGGACCCGCGCCAGCCTGGGCCCGGAGGCCAGCGTAGAACTCGCTCTGGAAGAGCTCGAGGTTCCCGGTTCCACCTCCTGAGAGCCGGGCGCCGCGAACGCGATCGTCCGCGAACTGGAGGCCGAGCTCGAAGCCCAGGGCGTCGCCGTTGGTGACCCTCGAGAACTCGATCCCGAAGGCCTGGGGCTCATCGGTGGGCGCGAAGTCCCCGTCGAGTTGGCGCTGGCCGAACGTGAACGTGAGGCGGCCGGAGGTGGGCCTCGAGTAGTCCCCTGGCGCCGTCGACTGGGCCGAGGACTGGACCGAGGACTGGGCCGACGGCTGGACCATCGGCTGGACCATTGGCTGGGCGGCAGCGGAGACGCTGACGGGGACCCGGGGGCGCGGGGGAGCGGCGGCGCAGCCCGCGAGCAGCGCCGCGAGGGCGCAGGTGGCCGACGTTCGGAGGGGGCCGGGCATGGGTTCAGGGGAGGATGCCGAGCAGCTCGGATCGAGCATCTTGGGGGGAGCCTGGCGCGTGGGCCGAGATGCCCGTGATAGGGCGCACGGGACCCTGGGCGGGTGAACGCGCGCGGGGCCGCCCGGAGGTTCGGCGCGGCCCCGGCGGAGGAGGGAGAGGAGGGGCAGCGCCCCTCCGGCTCACATGTATCCCAGGCCCTTCATCTTGGCCATGCTGTCGGCGTCGCCGGACTTGGCGATGTCCTGCTTGAGGGCCTCGACGAGCTCGTCGATCGTGCTGTCCTCGGCCCAGCGCTTCTTACCAGCGTCCATGACGTCGATGGCTTGCAGGTACGCGGCGTGCGTCCTCAGGCCGCTGACCACGTACTTGTAGTCCACCGGCTCGACCATGTCCGGGTGCTCCGCGGCGAAGGCCAGGAAGGCGTCCCGGGACTCGTCGGCGCGGCTCTCGGCCAGGGCCTCGGCGTAGACGATGACCAGCTCCTTGTGGTCGGCGGAGCCCGCCTCGACCGAGGCGAGCTGGCTCTCGGAGGCCTCGATGGCCGCGTCGTACTGTCCCTGCTGGATGAGCTGAGCCGGGTCGGCGGACTCGTTGCCGCCGCAAGCAGCGAGCGAGAGGGTCAGCGAGAGGGGGAGGAGGATCTTCTTGAACTGCATGGGATGTGGGGCCGCCCGGGGTGGGCTGAGGGGCGGGTTCTTGGAAGGGGCTCCTGGAGGGGGCCCACGGAACAGGCTCGGCGGAACGGGCTCGGCGGAAAGGGCTCGGCGGGAGAGCCCCTGCGCGAGAGCATCAGCCGGCAGGCTCCTCTGGGAGGGCCTGCCCGGCGTCACGCGGGAAGCTTACTGCGGCTACGGGCGTGGGGCGCGCACCGTGAGCAAGGTGGTCGGGTTGGCGGGTCGGCGGTCCAGGAGGTCTCAGGGCGAGACGCTCCAATCGCACTCAACTTTGACCCGCGAGGCTCCGATAGGAGTACGATAGGAGTGCGATTGGAGTGTCGCGCCCCTCTGGCTCACCCCAATCCGTCCCTCAGTCGCTACCAAGACGCATCCCGAAAGCCGCCGTGAGAGAGTCGAAGGTCACCGTCAAGATCCCCCGTCCTCTGTATCGAAAGATCCAGCAGGTGGTGGATGGCTCCGGATTCAACTCGCCCACGGACTTCATCGTCTTCGTGCTCCGAGACCTGATGGGCGATACGCCTTCTGTCCAGGTGGCCCCCACGGAGGGGCTGGCGGGCTCTGACTTCACCCAGGAAGAGCTCGACGACGTGAAGCGCAAGCTCGAGAACCTCGGCTACCTCTGATCACCAGCACTGGGCTTCGCCCAGACCAATCCCCACCAACATGACTGCTGCTAACGTCTCCATTCTTCCCGTCCACGGTGGCCTCGAGGCCCCTGTCAACCGCATCGACGCCGCCGCAGCGAGCGCCGGAGCGGATCTCGCCAAGGTGGACGTGAACGAGGTCGACCGCACCACCCTCTACCGCATCGCGGACGGGACCCTCTCGCCCCTCGAGGGGCCGATGGCCCGCGCGGACTACGACGCGGTCCTCTCCGAGCAGGCCATCGAGCGCAACGGCGGGAAGTGGGCCTGGACCATCCCGATCATCCTCCCGGTCACCGACGCCGAGGCGGCCGCGTGCACCGACGGGGCGAAGATCGCCCTCTGCTCCGACGGAGAGGTCTTCGGCGTCCTCGAGGTCGACGGCGGCGCCTACGACTGGGACAAGGCCGCCTTCATCAAGGCGATCTATCGCACCGAGCGCACGGACCACCCCGGCGCGCGCCTGTGGACCGCGGACGAGCGCACCAAGCTCGTCGGCGGCACCATCACCCTCGCGCCCGCCGAGGACACCCGCCCCTTCGCGGGCCGCGTGATGGGCCCGACCCAGACCCGCAGCCTCATCATGGACCGCGGCTGGGAGCAGTCCATTGCCTTCCAGACCCGCAACCCGCTCCACCGCGCCCACGAGTACGCGCTGGTCTACGGGGCCGAGGTCATCCTCCGCGACACCGGCAAGAAGACCGGCGTCATCCTCAACCCGCTCGTGGGTCAGCTCAAGGGCGACGACGTCCCGGCCTCGACCCGCATGGAGACCTACGAGGCGCTCGTGAAGAACCGTCTCCTGGGGGAGGGCGACAAGGACGCCGAGCTCTGGGAGTCGAAGGGGCAGGATCTCAACGACCAGCTCGAGCTCGTCGGCCTGGACATGCGCATGTACTACGGCGGCCCGAGCGAGGCCGTCATGCACGCCATCTACCGCCAGAACCTGGGCTTCACCCACTTCATCATCGGCCGCAAGCACGCGGACGCGCCCTTCGACGACAAGACCGCGATCTGGGGCGACTTCGACGCCCAGACCGTGTTCGAGGAGCTCGGCGGCGACCTCGCCATCAAGACGGTCAACGTCGGCTTCGCCGCGTACTTCGAGGAGCTCGGCCGCGTCGGCCTCATGGAGGCCAACAAGGACAAGACGTCCGTGTTCATCTCCGGCACCAAGGTGCGCGAGCAGCTGGTGAGCGGCGAGAACCCTGACCCCCGGATCATGCGCGAGACCACCGCCGCGATCCTCGTCGACTACTACAAGACCAAGGGAGAGTGAGCTGATGGGCCTGTTCGACAAGTTCAAGAAGAAGCCGGCGACCCCGCCGCGTCCCATGCCGCGTCTCCCGATGCGGCCCGGGATGGTCCAGAAGCCTGACCCCCAGGCGGAGAACCACTTCATCATCATCATCCTCGACTCCTGCCGCTACGACGCGTTCATGTCGGCGGAGACGAAGACGATCACGAAGCTGTCGGGCGGCAAGGTGGAGAAGCGGTACACGTACGCCTCGTGGACCGCCCCCTCCCACTACAACCTCCTCACGGGCCTCCTGCCGCACACCTCCCCGGAGAACGTGTACGCGTCGGAGTACTACAAGGAGGACTTCTATAACTACAACAAGCGCCTCGGCTCCAAGGGCACCGACATCGACTTCGGCGCCATGGTCCCGGGGCTCTGGTTGCCTGGTCTGCTCCAGCAGAAGCTCGGCTACGACACGCACGCCCGCGTCTCGCTGCCCGTGCTGAACCCGAAGACGGGGATCAACCGCGCCTTCGACAGCTTCCAGCTGATGGACAGCCACAACGACATGGCGGCGATCCTGCCCACCATGAAGTTCGACGGCCCGCGTCCGCACTTCTACCTGCTGAACGTCGGGGAGACGCATTACCCCTACGCCAAGCCGGACGAGGACTCCTCCATGTGGCCGCGCATCAGCGGGGTCAACGGGGTCTTCCGGAAGATGAACGACCAGATCGCCGACAGCGAAGAGGAGAGCAAGTTCAAAGAGGACTTCCAGTTCTTCGATCAGGACAAGCTCGACGAGCTCAAGGAGCGGCAGATCGACACGGTCCGCTACCTCGACGGCGTCTTCGAGCAGCTCTACGACACGGTCCCGAAGAACACCCACATCATCGTCACCGCCGACCACGGCGAGCTGTTCGGTGAGGCCGGGTACTTCGGCCACGGCCCGATCATGCACGAGAAGTGCTTCGAGGTGCCTTACCTCGAGGGGATGATCCGGTAGCGCCGGACCCCGCCATTCAATCAACAACCCCTATCCCTAACCAACCCACCATCACCATGTCCCAGAAGGGTTTTGTCCTTTGGTTCACCGGCCTCTCCGGCTCCGGTAAGTCCACCCTCGCCGAGTACCTCACGCCCGTCCTCACGGAGCGCGGCAAGAACGTCGAGGTCCTCGACGGCGACGTCGTCCGCACCAACCTCTCGAAGGGCCTCGGCTTCTCGAAGGAAGATCGCGACACGAACGTCGCGCGCATCGGCTTCGTGGCCAACCTGCTCGCGCGCAACGGCTGCTGCTCGATCACCGCGGCGATCTCCCCCTACCAGGAGGTCCGCGACCAGTGCCGCGGCATGGTCGACTCGGCGCGCGCCGAGTTCGTCGAGGTCTACGTCGAGGCCCCCCTCGCCGTCGTCGAGGAGCGTGACACCAAGGGCCTCTACAAGAAGGCCCGCTCCGGCGAGATCAAGAACTTCACCGGCGTCAGCGATCCCTACGAGGCGCCGACCAACGCGGAGATCACGGTCCACACCGGCGACGAGTCCATCGAGGAGTCCGCGGCCAAGATCCTCGGCTACCTCGAGGAGCGCGGCCTGATCGCCGCGACCGCCGCCCAGGCCTGATCTCCAGGGTGACCCTCGACCACCTCCGTGCGCAGCGCGGCGGGGTCGACTCGGAACGGCCGGCGCCCCTCGGGGTGCCGGCCGCTTCCGTTCCACCCCGTGCCGGACGCCGGGGCGCGGGAGGACCTATGATCCGGCGTGCCCACTGCCTCCCCTCCACACTCCGCTCGACGCCAGCTGTCCATGGCGGACGACCCGGCCCTCGGCTGGGTCGAGGCTGAGGCCACCGCGGGAGGGCTGGTCGGAGTGCGCTTCTTGGGGACGCCCTCGAGGGCTCCGGGTGCGGACGAAGCGGTCCACGCGGTGGGCGCCGCCACCGCGCACCTTGACCTCTTCGAGGAGGAGCTCCGTGCCTATCTCCGGGGCGCTCGGGAGGCCTTCACCGTCCCGGCGCAGATCGCCGGCACGGCCTTCCAGCAGGAGGTCTGGCGCGCCCTGCGCCTCATCCCTCACGGAGCGCTCGTCACCTACGGTGAGCTGGCCGCGGGCCTCGGCCGACCGGCGGCGGTCCGAGCCGTTGGCGCCGCCGTGGGGCGCAACCCGCTGCTCCTGGCCCTGCCCTGCCATCGGGTCGTCGGCGCCCGGGGGCAGCTCACGGGCTACGCCGCTGGCGTGGACCGCAAGCGCGCTCTCCTGGACCTCGAGGCGGCGG
>CBFHHK010000027.1:26541-28524 GCA_965655435.1 Planctomycetota bacterium
CGGCGCCCGGGGGCAGCTCACGGGCTACGCCGCTGGCGTGGACCGCAAGCGCGCTCTCCTGGACCTCGAGGCGGCGGTGGCCTCGGTCCCGCCGCTGCTCGAGGACCGTGACGGTTCCGGCCTGCTCACCCTGTCCCCCGCGGAGCTTGAGGCCGTGGTGGAGGCCCTCGTATCCCGCGGCGTTCGGTTTGACGAGGTGGGGCCAGAGGCTGCCGGGTGCGCCGGCCCGGAGGTGGCCGTGCTCCGCTTTCCCGCCGGTCAGGACCTCCCGAAGATCGGGGCGGCGCTCGCCGCGGCGAGGGGGGGCACCCCGTGAGCGAGCTTCGGATCCGTGGGGCCCGCGAGCACAACCTGCGCGGTGTCGACCTCGACCTCGACCACGGCCAGTGGATCGCGGTGACCGGCCCGTCGGGGTCAGGCAAGACGTCGCTGGTCTTCGAGACGATTGTCCGTGAGGGGCAGCGCCGCTACCTCGGCTCCCTCTCGGCCCGGGCCCGTCAGTTCTTCGGCAAGCTTGGCCGGGCGTCGGTGGACTCGGTTGAGGGCTTGCCGCCGGCCATCGCCATGGGCTCCACGGACGCGCGGGCCAGCGCCCGTTCGACGGTGGGGACGCTGACGGGGACGCTCGATCTCTTGCGTCTCCTCTACGCCCGCGTCGCGCAGGACCCGGGCGGGGTCTCACTGACGCGCAGTCACTTCAGCTTCAACCACCCGGTCGGCGCCTGCGAGCGCTGCGGCGGGAGCGGCGTCGAGGACGAGGTGAGCGAGGACCTCCTGGTGGAGGACGCCTCGAGGAGCATCCGCGATGGCGCCCTGAAGCCGACCCTCAAGAGCGGCTACACCGTCTACTCCCAGGTGACCCTGGAGGTCATGGACACCATCTGCCGGGCCCACGGCTTCGACGTGGAGACACCGTGGAGAGAGCTCAGCGACGAGCAGCGAGGGGTGATCCTGCGCGGTACGCGCCGGCTCAAGGTCCCCTTCGGCAAGCACAGCATCGAGTCTCGCATGAGGTGGGAGGGGATCACCGCCCGGCCGCGGGAGGAGGACTACTACCGCGGGCTCATCCCCGTCATCGAGGAGACCCTCAAGCGCAACCGCAACCCGAACATCCTGCGCTTCGCCCGCTCGGTTCCCTGCGCGGAGTGCGACGGCGCTCGCCTCTCACGGCCCGGCCGTGAGGCGGCCATCGGAAGCCGCCGCCTGCCGGAGCTGCTCCGGCTCTCCGCGCGCGAGCTGGGCCCCGCCCTCGACGGTGTGGACGGGGTCGGAGGGAGCGAGGTCGCCCGCGCGATCCTCCCCGAGCTGCATCGACGGCTCGAGCGCATGGTCCTGCTCGAGCTCGGCCACCTGTCCCTTGGCCGCGAGAGCACGACGCTCTCCACCGGCGAGGCCCAGCGGATCCAGCTCGCTTCCCAGCTCGCCGCGCCCATGGGCGGGCTGCTGGTGGCGTTGGATGAGCCCACCCTCGGGCTCCACCCGTCCGGTCAGCCGGGGATGACCGCTGTGCTCGATGAGCTCAGGGACCGGGGCAACACGCTGATGGTGGTGGAGCATGACCCGGACATGGTCCGCCAGGCGGACCATGTGGTGGAGGTCGGGCCAGGGGCCGGGCCGGAGGGCGGCCTCATCGTGCGCAGCGCGCCCATGTCCGGGGCGCCGCTCGGCGAGCCGCTCGTGAACGACGAGCCGCGGCGTGAACCCAGCGGAGCGCTTCGGCTAGTGGGCGCGACGCTCCACAACCTGCGCGGCGCGGAGCTCACGGTGCACCTCGGGACCCTCCAGGTGATCACGGGTCCCTCGGGCGCGGGCAAGTCCTCCCTGGTGTTTGGGACCCTGCTCCCCGCGCTCGCGGGAGCGGCGGGCGGCCCCTTCGAGCGCCTCGAGGGCGCGCAGGGCCAGCGGGTCCGCGCGGTGGACGCGCGCCCCATCGGGAGGACGCCGCGCAGCACCCCCGCCACCTGGTCGGGGCTGATGGACCTG
>CBFHHK010000028.1:0-7827 GCA_965655435.1 Planctomycetota bacterium
CCGCCGCGGGAGGAGCGCGAGCCACGGACGGAGCCGCCGCGCGGGCCGCCGCCACCCGAGGACCGCCGCGGAGGTGTCCTCGGAAGCCCCTCGGGGGCCGCGCCAGCCTCCAGCGACTCGTGCTCGGCGAGGAGCGCCTCGACCTCCTCCCGGCTGAGGGCGCGCCACTTGCCCTCGCGCAGGCCTCGGATGCCGAGGGGGCCAATCTGGGTCCGGGTGAGCGACGTCACCTTGTAGCCGACGCGCACGAAGATGCGCCGCACCTCGCGGTTGCGTCCCTCTTGGATCGTGACCTCGAGGGTGGAGCCATTCGCGGTCCGCCGCTTCACGATCACCCTGGCGCCCGCGGTGCGCCCCTCCGCGAGGTAGACGCCCTCGCGGATCTTCTGCACGGCGTCGTCGGTGATCTGCCCGGGGACTCGCACCAGGTACGTCTTCGGGACGCCGAAGCGCGGGTGCGCGATGCGCTCGGCGAACTCGCCGTCGCTGGTGAGCAGCAGCAGCCCCTTCGACTCCTCGTCGAGGCGGCCCACGGTGAAGATGCGGCCCTTCTTCGGGTCGGTGATCAGGTCGATGGCTCGCGGCCTCGTCTCCCGGATCTCGTTCGTGCACACCACGCCGGCGGGCTTGTGCAGGATGTAGTAGCGACGCTCGCGGGGGTCCGACTTGAGGAGCACCCCGTCCACGTCCACCACCTGGGTCCGCGGGTCGATCTTCGTGCCGAGCTCGGTGACGATATCCCCGTCCACGAGCACCTTGCCGCCGAGGATCAGCTCGTCGCTCCGGCGACGAGAGGCGACCCCGTTGTCCGCGAGGAACTTGTTCAGGCGCACCATCTCGGCGTCGCGCTTCGCGTCCCGTGCGGACGACGACCGAGCGGGGAGCCGCTTGCCGCCCACCTGCTTCAGACGCGGCCGACCGCCCCTGGTGCCTCTGGCACCCCTGGCGCTGGATCCACGACGGGTCCTTCTTGCTCTACTCATGTCTCGCTGTCCTGCCTCACGGCGGTCAGTTCCTGATGGTCGGTCGGGCCCGGAGGACCCGGAGCTCCCCGTCCGCGTCGACGATGCGCGCGCTGGGGAGGTCTGCTGGGAGCACCCATGTGCCCCCACGTGTGAGAGGGAACGCCTCGTCCTCGACTCCGTCGACGTCGAGGCGGCCCGCCCCAGAGAGTACGAGGATCGCCGTCGGGCGTCCTTCAGATGCCATCTCTTCCGGGTCGTGAACGTCGAGAATGTCCACTTCGAAGCGCTCGCCCCGGCGGAGGGGGGCGATCTGGTTCACCGAGCCGGCCTCGCCTGAGCCCTGAAAGCACAGGGGCCCAGGGGGCTGAGGGGCGGCGCTGAAGTCGATGGAGCGGAGCGCCTCGTCGAGGTGCGTCTCCCGGGGGCGCCCGTCGAGGCCCGTCCGAGCCCAGTCGTAAATGCGGTACGTGGTGGTCGAGTTCAGCTGCACCTCTGCGAGGACGAGCCCCGCCCCCATGCCGTGCACCACACCGGGTGACACGTCGACGCCGTCTCCAGCCCGTACGGGATAGCGACCGAGGAGGTCGACCACGTCGGGCGTCGAGGCGCCGCTGGCGAAGGACGTCGCGTCGACCCCGGGGCCGAGACCGAGGAAGACCTCCGCGCCGGGATCAGCGTCGAGCAGGTACCAGCACTCGCTCTTGGGCTGCACCCCGAGCTTCCGCGCCGCGGTCTCGTCGGGGTGAACCTGAAGCGACAGGTTGGTGCGCGCCTCCACGAGCTTGAGCACCAGGGGAAACTGCTCGTCGCCGTCGAGCGCGCCTCCCCCCATCAACGCCTCTCGCTCGGAGAGCATGAGCCCGCGGAGCGAGCGCCCCGCGAAGGGACCGCTGGAGACCACCGAGGCGTGGCGGTCCTGGTCACTGACGAGGAGCACCTCGCCCACCGGATCCGACTCGGGCCAGGCCGCCTCGGCTAGGTCCTCTGGAGAGAGCACCTCGCGCAGCGCGTCACCGCCCCAGACCTTGGGGACAGCGTGCGGCTGGAGTCGGAGCGGACGGGCGATGGCCATGGGCAAGCGCGAGAGCCTAGCCGCACGGATCAGGCCCCGGGGCCTCAGCTCACCAGAACCCCATCCCCGCGCCGACCACGACCCCACCTCGCGCTGGCCTCACTCTCCTCCCCCGTGACCCGGGCGGGGCGCGGCCCCGCCAGCCGCCCCCCAGCGGCGCCTCGTCCCGTTCCTGGGGCAAGGGTCCAGCAGGCAGAGGTTCTGCCGGGCTAGGGTCCTGCCGGGCTGGGGTCCTGCCGGGCTGGGGTCCTGCCGGGCGAGGGGGCCGTGGCCGGAGGGGCGAGGGGAGCGGTCCCCAGCCCCCCACCCGGACCACCCACGCCACGCTCCCCGCTGGCTCAGTCCGCCAGGAGACGCTGGGCCTCGGCCAGCGCCGTGGGCTCGGCGGCCCCCCCGGCGATCATGTCCGCGATCTCCGCCACCCGACCGTCGCCCGAGAGCCACTGGATGCGCGTCCGTGTCCGGCCCCCGTCCACCTCCTTGGAGACCTGGAGGTGCCGGGTCGCCCGCGCAGCGATGGCGGGCAGGTGCGTCACGCAGAGCACCTGGTGGTGGTCTCCAAGCCGCTCGAGGTTCCCGGCGACCTTGGGCCCGAGCCGGCCCCCGACGCCCGCGTCCACCTCGTCGAAGATCAAGGTCGGCGTCGAGCGACGGACCGCCAGGGCGCCGCGGAGCGCGAGGAAGATCCTCGCCGCCTCGCCGCCGGACGCGACCGCGCGCAGGGGCTGCGGGTCCTCACCAGGATTCGCCGCGAGAAGGAGCTCCACGCCCTCGGCGCCGCTCGCCCCGAAGCGGCGACGGTCCGCCTCGAGGTCCGCCTCGGCGCCCTCAACGTGGGGCACCAGCGCCATGGAGAAGCGCGCGCGCTCCAGACCCAGGTCGGCGAGCCCACCCTCGACTGACCCCTGCAGCTTGTCGGCGAGGGCGCCGCGCGCCGCCGTCAGGCGCCTCGCGGATTCCGAGAGGTGGCCCCGCGCTGCGGCGACCTCGGCCTCGAGCGCGTCACGATCCACCGACCCGTTGGTCATGAGGTCCAGCTCGCCTCGCAGGGACTCCAGCCGCTCCTCGAGACCCGCCACATCGGTGCCGTACTTGCGCTCGAGCCGCTCCAGCAGCCCCAGGCGGTCCTCGACGTGCTGCAGCCTGCCCGGGTCCACGTCCACCCCATCGAGGAAGCCCCCCAGGGAGCGGCACGCCTCCTCCAGCTGGAGGGACGCCTCGCGGAAGCCCGCCGCGGGCTCCTCGAGGTCGGAGACCCGACCGGACCAGTCGGTCACGGTGCGCTCCGCCCGTCGCAGCAGGTCCAGCGCGCTGTCGTCCGCCTCGGACAATCCGTGGAGCACGGACCCAAGCTCGGTGCCCAGCTCGGCGGCGTGGCGCAGCACGCTCCGCTCGGCCCGGAGGTTCTCCGCCTCGAGGGCCGACGGGTTCGACTCCTCGAGTTCCCCGACCTGAAAGCGGACGAGGTCGAGACGCTGGAGTCGCTCCGACTCCCCTGCCTCGAGGTCTTCGAGCTGCGTCACGAGCCCGAGCCAGCGGGCGCGCCGCTCGCGATAGCCCTCCAGCGTGTCCTGCAGCCCGCCGAAGGCGTCCACCAGGCGCAGCTGCTCCACCGGCTCGAACAGCCGCTGGTGCTCGTTCTGGCCGTGGATCTCCACCAGCTGACCGGCGAGGCCGCGCAGCAGCTTCTGGGTCACGGGGCGGTGGTTCACGTGGGCCCGGGTGCGCCCGTCGCGGCCGATGGTCCGGGTCAGGATGAGCTCCAGCTCGTCCTCCTGCTCCCGCTCCTCGAGCGCCTCCGGCAGGTGCTCCGCGAGCCAGCGCCCGACCAACTCGCCGTAGTCATCCAGGGGCAGGACAAAGCGGCCCTCGACCCGCGCCCGCTCGGCCCCCTTGCGGACCATGGAGGCCCGGGCCCTGCGTCCAAGGAGCAGCTCCAGGGCATCCACCAGGAGGCTCTTGCCCGCGCCGGTCTCCCCCGTCACCGCATTCAGGCCCGTTCCAAATTCCAGCGCCGCCCGTTCAAAGAGGGCGAGGTCCTGCAGCGTGAGTTCAACCAGCATCGTCCAGACGAAGATCGCACGGCCCCCCCGCTCGTTGCAACCACGATCGCCACGACCGGTCGCGGGGAGCTCGACCGAGGGGCGCCGGCGCCCGCCCAGCAGCGAGCCCGCCGAGGCCACTCAGGAGACGCCGTCAGGAGGCCCCGTCCGGAGACGCCGCCAGGGGGCCCCTTCAGGGGACACCGCCCGGGGGCGCCGTCCGGGGGCTACCTTCCAGCGACAGCAGCCCCCGAGGGCTGGCCATCCCCCGACCGCGCCCCCCGGAACCCCGCCCTCGGAGCTGCCGGCCGTGGCGACGCTCGAGCCGAGACCGGTCGAGGGCGACGTCGGAGCCTGCGGGGTAGGCCTCCCTGAGCAGCTTGCCGCTCCGAGCGACGCTGCGACCCGGGGACCCGGCTAGCAGGGGCCCGGCTAGCAGGGGCCCTGAGCGGCAGGGACGCTGAGCGGCAAGGACGCTGAGCGGCGGGGACTCTGAGCGGCAGGGACTCTGAGCGGCGGTGATCCTGAGCGGCGGTCGGCCCCGGCTGCTAGCCTCACGGGCGATGGATCTGAACTTCCCCCATGAGCCCACCGAGGAGGTCCAGGAGCGATTCCGGCACGACGGGCACATCACGCTCCGGGGGCTCCTCGATCCGCTGGAGCTCGAGATCCTCGAGCCGGGCCTCTCCGCGGCGGTTCATCGGGAGGACCCCAACGCCGGGATCCCTTGGGAAGAGCGCTCGACCTATGACCGCGCGTTCATCCAGGTGGGCGACGTCCACCGGAGCTCGGATGAGGCCCGCCGCCTCGTCTTCTCTCGCCGCCTCGCCTCCGCGGCCGCGGCCCTGCTGCGCGTGCCGACGATCCGCCTCTACCACGACCAGGCGCTCTACAAGCTGCCCACGAAGGGAGAAGGCGGGCACACGCCCTGGCACGTGGACCAGTACTACTGGCCCATGGCCACGGACCGGTGCATCACGGCTTGGATCCCGCTCGTGCCTGTGCCTGACGACATGGGACCGCTCACGTTCGCCAGCGGGAGCCACCGACTGCTGGAGGGCCGCGACCTCGAGATCTCGGACGAGAGCGAGGCTCGCTGCGACCGCGCGTTGGCCGAGGGCGGGTACACGCGCAGCCGGGCACCCTTCGAGCTCGGCGACGTCTCCTTCCACCTCGGGTGGACCTACCACAGCGCGCCGCCCAACCTCGGCACCGCGGAGCGCAAGGTGATGACGGTCATCTACATGGACGGCGAGATGCGGGTCGCCGAGCCCTCGAACGATCACCAGCGCGATGACCTGCGGAAGTGGCTTCCTGGCCTGGTCGCCGGCGACCTCGCGGCCAGCGACGCCAACCCACAGCTGTGGCCCGCGGGCTGATCGCCGGAGCGCGGGCCCCGGTGCGTCCGGTGGCGCCGAACCCCGGCTGCATGTCTCCGTGATCCGCCTCCGCGCGGGGCCCCAGCGCGGGGCCCCAGCGCGTGACCTCTGCGCTGGATTTCTGCGCTGGATCTCTGCGCTGGATCTCTGCGCTGGCTTCCGTGACGGACGCCCCGGTCAGGGGCGCGTCCACGAGACCGCGGGGCGACGCTCAGCGACGGACACTCAACCACAGACTCACAGCGGCTGGCTCTCGGCAGCTGGCTCTCGGCCACCGGCGCTCCATCGCAGGCGCTCCGTCGCAGGCGCTCGGAGACCGGCGCTCAGCGACCGGTGCGCATCAGCTGGGCCTCACCGGCTGGCCAGGGCGGCGATCTCCGCCGCGCACTCGTCCTTGAGGCGGGTGAGCTCCGCCCGTACGTGAGGCGGGAGGTTCGGGGCCAGGGCCCGGCCGAACTGGTCGCTGGCGAGGACCCAGGCGCTCCGCTCCATCAGCTCGAGCGCGCGGATCGCGTGGAGGACGGTCCCCCCGGGCGTCTGGTGCTCGGCCCATCGAGCCCGGGTCACCTCGATCCACGCTCGGCCCGCGTGCATCTCGCGCACGACCACCTCGAGCTCCAGTCGGTCGTTGGAGTCCGCGGCCGCGAGGGCCGCAGCCGCCAGTGATCCACGGCGCGCGAAGAGCCGCGCCTGGGGCGCGTCAAACTCCTCCTTGAGCCAGAGGAACTGCTCGTCGGCCCAGAACTCAAAGGCCCGGAACGCCGCAGGGTCGAAGCGCGTCAGGAAGGCGCTCCAGTCGCCGGTCTCCCGGCACACCTGAGCCACGACGCGCTGCGGCTCTCCGAGGCGAAGCTCCGGCCGCTGACTCAGGTCGAGCACGGAGCCCAGGGGCACCTCGTCTCGGCCGACCGCGCTCGGCGCGAGACCCCGGGAGGCTGGGTCCACCCCGGGCTCCCCCACGGTGGGAGCTGCTGCCGGCGAGATCGAGGCCGCCAAGCTCACGGGTGTGGGCGCCTGGAGCAGCATGGCCGCGGCGAGGGGAGCGGAGAAGAGGGCGAGCATGGGGCGCGGGTTCGGGCGGAGCCGTGGCGGCCCCGCAGCGCTGACATCGACAGGAACCTCGTCCTCCTTGAGCCCCTTGATTCAGCGCCCGTGGGCGGCCCGCCAGGCCCCCATCGACGCCCGCAGATGGACCGGCGCGGGCTGCCTGATTCCGTAGCCCTGGAGGCCAACGGGGCCGTCAAACCCGACCTCGTCGAGGACCTTGAGCAGGCCGCCCAGGTCGTGATCGCCCGAGCCCAGGGGCTGGATCAGCTTGGCCCAGCTCTCCCCCTCCACGTCGGCCCCGTTCACGGTCACTGCGAGGAGGCGCGACCCCGACGCGCGCAGGGTGGCGGCGGGGTCCGCCCCCTCCTGGACCTTCAGGAAGTGACAGAGGTTGAAGCACACGCCAACCCGCGGGCTGTCGAGCTCCTCGGCCAGGGAGAGGGCCGCCCCGTCCGTCTCCATCCAGAACCCCGCGTGCGGGTAGAGCGCGAGCTCCACGCCCGTCGCCTCCGCGAGCTCCGCGAGGTCCGCGAGGAGGGCCAGGGCGACGCCGCGCTCCTCGACCCCGACGGGCCACTCAAGGTCCCTGGGGAAGCTCGATCGGAGAGCGAGCCAGACCATCCCCGGGCCGCCCGCCATCGCGCCCATGGCCGCGCGCAGCTGATCGATCCCGGTGCCCTCCGGGTCCGCGAGGTCGAGCACGTGGTAGGCGCTCCACAGGTCCCCCCCCGCCACCTCCGCGGCGGCCCGGACCTCCGAGACACGATCGCTCCCCCAGGCGATCCCATCGAATCCGAGGTCGAGGGTCAGGCGCGCCTGCTCCGCCGGCGAGCCGGGCCCGGTCCCGGTGTGCATCGCCACGAACGGTCGCCGGGCGCCGTGGGGGCGCGGGAACGAGGCGGCCGGGCGCCAGGCTTCCACGGACCACACCCCCTCGCCGTCTGCGGCCAGGAGGCACTCGTCCCGGCTGATCCTCCGCTCCGAACCCGGCGCGTCCTCGAAGCGCGCCCGCACGGCGCCGTCCGGACCGGCGGAGAGCTCCACCCGTGCTGCCTCGGGGAACAACGGGCCGGTGCCCCGCATGGTGGCCGCGAGCTCGACCGCCACCTCCTTCGCCGAGCGACGCGCCTCGCCGCCCTCGTCCACCAAGGCCGCGAGGAACGGCTCCACGATCCTCGGGTCCGATCGCGACAGGGCGTCCGCGAACCCGAGCGCCATCACCCGGGGCTCGAGCCGCGGGGCCGGCGCCGCCACCTTGAAGGACATCACGTGCTGCCACGGGAGGCCGTCCGTCTCACGAGCCAGCTCGAAGCCACCCGCCG
>CBFHHK010000028.1:7926-27962 GCA_965655435.1 Planctomycetota bacterium
CCATCTCGCGCAGCACCTGGGCCTTCGTCATCTTGTGCCGGAGCTTGATCGGTACCGAGCGGTCCTCGGAGCGGAACTCCACGAGCACCACCTCGCCGCCGGGCCGCAGGGCGCGCCGGATGTGATCCAGCACCCGCACCGGGTGGGACAGCTCGTGGTACACGTCCACCAGGAGCACGAGGTCACAGGACCCCTCGGGCAGCCGCGGGTCGTCCACCGTCGCCTCAACGTACTCCAGGTTCTCCAGCCCCTCCTCCTCTGCCCGCTCCCGCAGGAGCATCAACATCTCTGGCTGCAGGTCGACCGCGAAGACCCGGCCCGCGGAGCCCACGTCCCGCGCGAGGGGCAGGGTGTGGTAACCGTTGCCACACCCGAGGTCGCAGACCGCATCGCCCGGCCCGGCCGCCAACCACTCGCGCAGCGCCGCGCCGTTCTCCTCGTCCTCGCGGGTCTCCCGCAGAAGCCACGGCGCGCCGGCCCAGTGCATGGTCCTGGCGATCCGCCGCCCCAGGTAGTCGTCGCGTCCCTGAGGCGACCCCTCAGGGTCAACTCCGTCCTGGAGTGGGAGGGCGAGGAGACCGAGGCAGAGCAGATGAATCATGTCGGGACACACTCCGAGGGGGAGGCGAGAGGGAGGAGCCCGTCAGGGACGCATCGGGCTGTCTACGAATGTGACACGCTACGGAATCGCCAGCGGACCATCGGCGCGGTGTCTCGAATCGGTCGATGACGGGGGCATGCGGGGCGTCCCCTCCCCGTCCCACCATGTGCCATTCGTCTCCCCACCCCGTCGCGATGCTCCATCCCCAGGTGCGTCCTCTCCGCCACGGCCGACCCCGCGCCGGGTTCGCGCTCATCGAAATGGTGATCGCAGCCTCGATCCTGATGATCGGCGCCCTCGGCTTCCTGCAGCTCTTCGCCGCCGCCGCCGACCTCAACGGCACCAACCGGGAGGGTGCCATCGCACGCGAAGCGGCGCAGCGGGCCCTGACCCGCCTCGCCGCCTTCGAGCCCCGTGAGGACCTCTTCGCGCTGCACAACGACGACCCGTCGGACGACCCCGCCGGCGAGCCCCTCGCGGGCTTCCTGCTCTCGGGCTTCGAGGTCGACGGGCTCAGGCCGCGGTCCGAGGACCCCGACAGCCGCGTGGGACGCGTCATCTTTCCCATCGACCCGATCACCGGCGCCCTCCACCCGGAGTTCATGTCCTCTGACTTCGCTGTCGCGCCCGCGCTCATCGGCGCAGGGGTCTCCGAGGAGGTGGCGGACGCCTACAGCCTCTTGCTCCCCGTCGTCGTCCGGGTCGAGTGGCAGCACAAGGGGCGCCCCATCCAGCACGAGATCGTCACCCTCATCTCACCTCGATGAAGTACCCCCAGACCTCCTCCAGCCGCGGGGATCGCGGCGGCTTCACCCTGCTCGAGATCCTGATCGCGCTGACGATCCTCGGGCTGCTGCTGTCCTCGGTCGGCCTCCTGGCCAACGGGAGCAAGAACGCCTTCAGCCGGGGGACCACGGTCAGCGCAATGGAGCTCCGGACGGGGCTCACCAGCGACGTCATCCAGCGAGAGCTCTCCCTCGCCCTGACGGGCTCGCTCTCGCCCGAGATCCAATCCGGCCAGCGGGTGACGGAGCTCACCTACGTGCGCGCCGTGGGCTGGGAGGGTGAGACGACGATCACCACCGCGCCGCGGACGCTGCGCATCGAGTTCGACACGGCGGAGGCGAACAACGGCGCCGACGATGACGGTGACGGGCTCATCGACGAGGGGATCCTCGTGCTGATCGAGGACGTCGGGCTCCCCACCGAGCGCCGGCGAGTCCTCGCCCGCGGCCTCGCGGAGTACGCGGAGGGCGAGATCTTCAACGGCGTCGATGACAACGGCGACGGCCTGGCAGACGAGTCGGGCTTCGCCATCGAGCGCATGGGCGCCGCGCTCGAGGTCACCGTGACCCTCGAGCAGCGCCCGCCCGGGCGCGAAGAGACCATCCAGCGGACCCTCCGGAGCTCGATCCTCCTGCGAAACTGATGAAGATGGCACGCCTCCTGAACCACACAGCGTCGACGACCTCACCCGAAACGCGCCGGTCCGGCTCGGTGCTCGTGACCGTCATCATCTTCGTGATGGTCCTCGCTGGGCTGGGCAGCTCCATGCTCCGGGTCGACCTCTCGATCTCCGACAGCCGCCGCTCTGATGGCTCCGCACAGCGAGCCTACTTCGCGGCCGAGGCCGGGATCGATGAGGCCTTCATCCTCCTCCGCTCGCGGCTGATCGAGCCCACGGAGGGCGACACGGTCGACGTCGGGACCGAGCAGATCCCCCGAGACCTGGCCAACTCGCGCTACTGGGCCGAGGTGACGCGGCTGGACGCCTGGCGCTTCCAGGTGATCTCGACGGGCGCGTGCGAGGGCGAACGGAAGCGTCAAGAGTGCGTCTTCACCACGGCCCCGGACGGGTTCTTTCAGTACGCGGCCTTCGCGATGGACGGCCTGCTCCTGGGCGAGGGATCGGCGACCAACAGCTACGACCCGACGCTGGGCACCTTCGCCAGCCAGGCCTCGCGCGGCAACGGCGGCGTGGGCGCCAACGGCAACGTGACACTCGGCGCGGACACCCTCATCAACGGAGACGCGGTCACCGGAGAGGGGGGGTCGATCCTCGAGAACGGCGCCAACGTGGTCATCACCGGCGACCGGGGCTCCCTCGACGAGGACATGGCGTTCCCGCCCATCGAGCCGCCCGCGGTCACGTCGAGCGGTCCGCTGAACACCACGGTGGACTCCACCATCGGGCCGGGCCTCTTCGGCTTCGACGAGGTCTCCGCGGAGAGCGGCGCGACGATCACCATCGAGGGCCCCGCGCAGGTCGTCATGTCGAACTTCACCCTCGGCGGCGGGAGCTCGCTGGTCATCGACAGCTCCAACGGGCCCGTCGAGATCTACAGCGCCGGCGACTGGGACATCAGCGGTGACTCGTCGGTTCGAACCACGAGCGAGTCAGCGCGCGAGTTCCAGCTCTTCATCGGCGGTGATACAGACAGCGGCGCCGACCCCGCCACGGTGAGCTTGAACGCCAACACCGTGCTCCGCGGGGCCATCTACGCCCCGGACGCGTCGATCAACGTCCCGGCCGACTTCGAGCTGTTCGGGAGCCTGATCGCCCGCAGCCTCACCTTCGGCGAGTCGGCGCGACTGCACTTCGACGAGTCGCTCCTCTACGAATCCGAGGAAGAGGCTCTCATCCTCGAGACGCTGATCTGGCGCCCCGTCTCCGCAGACGAGCCCACCGCCTCGGGCGCGCCCGGCCCCTGACCGGGGGAGCCGGCTCAGGCGTCCGGCGCGCGCAAGAACCAGAGGGCCGAGTTGCCGTAGACCCGCGGCTTGTCGTCGTCCGACAACCCGAGGTCCTCAGGGCGCAGATCCCGCGGGGGGGTGTGGAGCATCATCACGCCCCCCGGCACGACGGCCTCGGACAGCACCGCGCGGACCACGGCCAGCATGGTCGCGCGATCCCCAGGAGCCCGCCAGATCGGATAAGGCGGGTCCAGGAAGGCCACATCCGCCCACCGGCTCCCGTCCGGGCGCCGCCAGGCGTCCCCGATCAGCGCGTCGCCAGGGGCATGCTCGACCTGGTCATCGGTGACGCCGCAGGCCTGGCAGTTCTTGCGCAAGACCCTCCGGGCAGAGCTCTCTTGCTCCACGAAGCGGACCCGGCGGGCCCCCCGGGACAGGGCCTCGAGGCCCAGGCCCCCCGAGCCGCTGAAGAGGTCGAGGACCTCCGCGTCCTCGATCTCGCCCCCGATGATGTTGAACAGGTTCTCCTTCACGCGGCCGAGCATCGGCCGGGTGTCCTCGCCCGGGGGCGCGGCAAGCCGCCTCCCCTTGAATTCTCCGGTGATGATGCGCACGGACGGAAGAGTAGCAGGCCTCCCGTTGGAGCCGCCCCTCTTGGCACCTAGGATTCGTGGGTGAGCA
The DNA here is from genome assembly GCA_965655435.1 of Planctomycetota bacterium. Taxonomy (GTDB): domain Bacteria; phylum Planctomycetota; class UBA1135; order UBA1135; genus Saltatorellus. Next base: position 11,903 of record CBFHHK010000028.1, read on the forward strand.
ACCACGTTCCGGCCCCCATCCCCCGCCTCCACGTCAACATCGACCACGTGGCCACTGTCCGGCAGGCCCGCCGGGAGGCGTTCCCCGACCCGGTCGAGTGGGCGCTGCGCTGCGAGGCCGCCGGCGTCCACGGCATCACCTGCCACCTGCGGAAGGACCGCCGGCACATGCAGGACGCCGACATCCACCGGCTAAGGGAGGCCGTCACGACCCTGCTCAACCTCGAGTGCAGCCTCGACGAGTCCATGCTCACCATCGCCGAGGAGAGCGGATCCGAGGCCTTTTGTCTGGTCCCGGAGAACCGCCTCGAGATCTCCACCGAGGGGGGGCTCGACGTCCTCAGGGAGACGCCCCGGCTGAGAGAAGCGGTGCCGCGCCTGGCGGAGGCCGGCGGCGCCGTGTCGATCTTCATCGACCCGGACCCCAGGCAACTCGACGCCGCCGCGGCCCTCGGCGCGCCCTTCGTCGAGCTGCACACCGGCGCCTACGCCAACGCCCGCGGCGCCGTCCGCGAGGCTGAGCTCGCCCGGCTCGCTGACGCCTCGCGCCACGCCCGCTCGGTGGGCCTGAGGGTCAACGCCGGCCACGGACTCGACTTCGAGAACACCGCCCCCGTGGCCGCGATTGAGGGGGTAGAGGAGCTGAACATCGGCTTTGCCATGGTCGCCCGAGCCCTGTTCGACGGTGTGGACCGCTGCGTCAAGGACATGCTGCGCCTCATCGAGGGAGCGCGCCCGTGAGCGACGGCGACCTCGCGTTCCTCCAGGGCGCGATCACGGCGCTCCCGACGCCCTTCCGCGACGGCGTCCTCGACCTCCCTGCGGTGGACCGGCTGGTCCAGCACCAGGCCCGCCAGCGAACCACAGCCATCGTGGTGGGCGGCGCCACCGGCGAGGGCTGGTCCCTCGAGGTGGACGAGGTGGGCCAGCTCGTGGCGCGCGCCGTTGCGAGCGCCGAGCAGGACTCGGACTATCGACTGCGCGTGATCTTCGGCGTCACCGAGATCAGCTCCGAGCGAGCCGCGAGGGTCGCCCGGAACGCCGCCGTGGCGGGCGCCGACGCGCTCCTCGTCAGCGCGCCGCCCTTCGCCCTGCCTGACGTCAAGGGCGTCATCGCGCACCTGCGCCACATCCTCGACGCCCTCCCCAGCGAGCTCCCGCTGATCACCGTGAACGAGCCGGAGCGGACGGGGACCGACCTGGGGCCCGAGGCGCTGAAGGAGATCGTCGAGCGGGTGCCCGGGATCATCGCCCACTGCGAGGCCGTCGGGCGGCCCACGCGGGCACGGACGCTCGCGGGCGACCTGCCCATTCCCCTGCTCGCCGGGGACGACCGGATGATCGGCCCGATGATCCGCAACGGCGCCCAGGGCGCGGTCACCGTCGTCGGCAACCTCGTCCCCGGAGAGGTGGCGAGGTTCATCGAGGCGGCGCGCGCCGACGCCCCCGAGGCGGACGCGCTGGAGCGCAAGCTGGCGCCGCTCGTCGACGCCCTGCGCGTCACGACCAACCCCGTGCCCATCAAGGGCGCCCTCGCGGCCCTCGAGGCGACCCGCAACGACGTGCGCGCCCCGCTCCTGCGGCTCGACACCCGCCAGCGAACCGCCCTCGAGCGGTCCCTGACCCTGGCCCGGCTCCTGGTCCCCTCCTGAAGCACGGACTGGCAGTCTGGCGCGCCGAAATGGCACCCGATGATGCCTAAATGGCCGAAATGAACGGTTTGCGCCCGTAAAGACCCCCCTGGAGGCGCCTGAGGGCCTCATGCGTCGCTGGCATGGGCGTTGCCCCTTGGAGTATCCGGCCCCCGTCTTGGCGGGCCGAGAAGAGGTACTCCAATCATGCAACCGCAATACACCCATCGCTCCCAGGCGGCCCTCGCCGCCGCACAGGAACTCGCCGTCCAGTCGGGCCACCCGGAGCTGACGCCCGCCCACCTGGCGTCCGCGCTCCTCGTGGAGCCCGAGGGCGTCACCTCCGCAGTCCTCGACCGCCTCGGCGTCGACCCGCGCGCACTCCACCGTGAGCTCGACGAGCAGCTGCAGCGGCTCCCGCGCACCAGCGGCGGCCAGGTGGCCGGCTCGCGCGCCCTCGCAGAGGTGATCGCCGAGGCCAACGTCGCTGCGGGCAAGCGAGGCGATGAGTACGTCTCGACCGAGCACCTGCTGCTCGCCGTGGCCGCGAAGGGATCCCCCGAGGTCGCGGCGCTGTTCAGCAGCCGCGACGCGGGACCCGACCGCATCGAGGCCGCCCTCGAGGACGTCCGCGGCGACCGCAAGGTCACCTCCGCCGACCCCGAGGCGACCTTCGAGGCTCTGGACAAGTACGCCCGCGACCTGACGGCCGACGCCAAGGCGCAGAAGCTGGACCCCGTCATCGGTAGGGACGGCGAGATCCGTCGCGTCATCCAGGTCCTCTCCCGGAGGCGCAAGAACAACCCCGTGCTCATCGGCGAGCCCGGGGTGGGCAAGACCGCCATCGCGGAGGGGCTCGCCAACCGCATCGCGGTGGGAGACGTGCCGGACGGGCTCAAGGACAAGCGTGTCATGTCCCTGGACCTCGGCGCGCTGCTCGCGGGCGCCAAGTACCGCGGCGAGTTCGAGGAGCGCCTCAAGGCCGTCCTCGAGGAGATCAAGGAGGCGGAGGGCGAGATCGTCCTCTTCATCGACGAGCTCCACACCCTCGTGGGTGCAGGGGGCTCGGAGGGCGCCGTGGACGCCGCGAACATGCTCAAGCCCGCGCTCGCCCGCGGTGAGCTGAAGTGCGTCGGCGCCACGACCCTGGACGAGTACCGCAAGTACATCGAGAAGGACGCCGCCCTGGAGCGCCGCTTCATGCCGGTCACGGTGGACGAGCCGTCGGTGGACGACACGGTCGCGATCCTGCGCGGGCTCAAGGAGCGCTATGAGGTGCACCACGGCGTACGCATCCTCGACAGCGCCCTCGTCGCGGCGTCGCGCCTCGCGGACCGCCACATCACGGACCGCTTCATGCCGGACAAGGCCATCGACTGCGTCGACGAGGCCGCGGCGCAGCTCCGGACCGCGATCGACTCCCTGCCCCAGGAGCTCGACGAGATCGAGCGCCGCCAGCGGCAGCTCGAGATCGAGCGCACCGCAGCCGCCAGCGAGGACGCCGAGCGGAACGCCGCGCGCATCGCCGCGATCGGCGAGGAGCTCGCTGACCTGGAGGAGCGCGCCAGCGCCCTGCGGACCCGCTGGACCACCGAGAAGGACCTGATCCGCTCCATCCGCGCGGGCAAGGCGCTCCTCGAGGAGCTGCGGGCCGAGGCCGAGCGCGAGGAGCGCGCCGGCGACTTCGAGCGCGTCGGTCAGCTGCGCTTCGGCGAGATCCCCGAGACCGAGGCCAACATCGAGGCCTCCTCGGAGGAGCTCGACCGGGTGCAGGCCGAGGGCGCCATGCTCCCCGAGGCCGTGGACGACGAGATGATCGCCAGGGTCGTCGCCCGCTGGACGGGTATCCCTGCGGACAAGCTCCTCGAGACGGAGCGGCAGAAGCTGCTCCAGATGGAGGACGGCCTGCGCGCCCGCGTGGTCGGCCAGGACGACGCCCTCGCGGCGATCAGCCAGGCCGTCCGGCGCGCCCGCGCCGGGCTCGTGGAGGAGACCCGTCCTCTCGGGGCCTTCCTGATGCTCGGCCCCACCGGCGTCGGTAAGACCGAGACGGCCAAGGCCGTGGCGGAGTTCCTCTTCGATGACGAGCGCAACATGATCCGCGTGGACATGAGCGAGTTCATGGAGAAGCACTCGGTGAGCCGCATGATCGGCGCGCCTCCCGGCTACGTGGGGCACGACGAGGGCGGCGTCCTCACCGAGGCCGTGCGCCGCAAGCCCCACAGCGTGATCCTGCTCGACGAGGTGGAGAAGGCCCACCCCGACGTCTTCAACGTGCTGCTGCAGGTCCTCGACGACGGCCGCCTCACGGACGGCCAGGGGCGCACGGTGGACTTCACCCAGACCCTGGTCCTCATGACCAGCAACCTGCGGGGAGAGGACGCGGTGAAGGACTACTTCCGACCCGAGTTCATCAACCGTCTGGACGAGGTGTTGACCTTCAAGGCCCTGGAGAGGGACCAGATCCGCAGCATCGTGGACGTGCAGGTGGAGCGCCTCTCGCGCCAGCTCGCAGACCGCGAGATCGGGCTCGTCCTCACCGACGGTGCCCTGGAGGCCCTGGCCGAGGAGGGCTACGACCCCGAGTTCGGGGCGCGGCCCCTGAAGCGAGCCCTCCAGCGCAACGTGCAGAACCTGCTGGCCGAGGCGATCCTCCGGGACGACATCCGGCCGGGGCAGACGGTGACCGTGGACGTCCATGAGGGCCTCTTCGGCGTCTCGGCCAGGGAGACCCTGACGCCGACCCTGCTGGCCTCCTGAGTGGTGAGGGCTCGCCCCTGAGGGGGGGAGGAGAGTGGCGGCGGCGCGGCCCCATACTCGGGGGTCCACCCGATCCTCTCTCCACCGCTCCGCACCATGCTCCGTCTCCTGCCCGCCACCCTCCTGCTCCTCACCGCCTGCGCCGGCCCCGCCCAACACTCCAGCGCGGACCTCCAGCAGACCCAGGTCGTCCACGACGTTTTCTTCATCCTCGAGGATGGCTCCCCGGAGGCCTGCGAGGCGCTGGCCCAGGCGTGCTCGGCGCTCAACGGCATCCCCGGGGTGCTTCACGTGACCGCAGGCATCCGGGACGAGAGCCAGCAAGGGGGCGCCAACCGGCAGGACTTCCATGTGGGCCTCCACGTGGAGTTCGACAGTCCGGAGGCGTACGAGGGCTACGGCCCACACCCCACTCACCAGGCCCTGGTCGAGGCCTTCAAGGGCAACTGGAAGGCCGTCGAGGTCTTCGACTACTTCCCCACGCGCTGAACGGGCGGGCCTCGCCGAGCCCGCGCGCGGCCCCCCGCTGCCCCGTCTTGACCCGGGGGTGAAAACACCTCCGGGGTCTCATCACCCGCCCCGATCCAGGCTGCCCCAGGGTGGGGCGAGGTCTCGGTGCCCTGGTAGCCCCCGGCGCCCCCCCGCCGGGTACCCTTCCGCAGCGCCCCACATGCTCTACCTCCTCAAGTCCATCGCCCAGCACAGCGCGCTGCTCAAGGATCTCATCGCCCGGGACCTGAAGGCCCGCTACGTGGGCTCGAGCATGGGGTTCTTCTGGTCGATCCTGTTCCCGGTGATCAACCTCCTGGTCTTCACCTTCGTCTTCCGCGTGATCCTCAACACGCGCTGGGGGGACGAGCAGGGGGCGCTGGAGGTCTCCCTGGTGATGCTCGCCGGCATCATCGTCTGGACCGCCTTCGCGGAGTCGCTGAGCCGGATCACCAACTGCCTGGTCGACAATTCGAACCTGATCCAGAAGGTCGTCTTCCCGTCCCAGATCCTGCCCGCCTACATCACCACTTCGGCGGTGATCAACATGTGCATCGGGCTCCCCATCGTGCTCGGCGCCGTGGGCTGGTTCGGCTTCCTCTCCCCGCCCAAGGCCGCCATCGAGCGAGAGCACGCCTTCGCCGAGGTCTGGGAGGGCTATGACCCGGGCGCGGAGGGCGCCACGCCGCCCCCCCGGATCTTCGTCTCCACCGAGCGGTCCTGGCACACCTCGACGCGCTACCGCCTCGAGTTCAGCGGCACGGCCACGCGCGGCGTCGACTACGCCGCCCCCACTGACCTCGTCGAGCTCCCTGCGAACCGCTCGCGGATCTACGTCCCGATCATCCCGCTGCGCGACGCGGAGGTCGAGGGCGACGAGACGATCGAGGTGCGGCTCATCGCCGAGTCCACGATGGAGCTTTGGCAGCGCCAGGTGGTCCTCGTCCTCAAGGACAACGCGCTCCCTCCCGCCGAGGTGCGAGACCTCGGCCTCTCCACCGAGCACTACACGAGCAATTCCCTCGGGGGGAGCCGTGCCCTCTCGCTGGGCGCCTCGCTGCTCGCGCTCCCTGGCCTGCTCCTGCTCCTGATCGGCTTCACCACCGGCCTCGGCGCGGGCCTCGCGACGCTGAACCTCTACTGGCGGGACACCTTCCACCTGGTCGGCGTGGGCACCACGGTCTGGATGTTCGCGACGCCGATCTTCTATCCAGGGCCGCTGGTAGAGCGGACGCCCTTCTGGTGGCTGCTGGACATCAACCCCATGCACTGGTTCATCGCCATGTTCCGACAGGTGACCCTGTATGGCGAGTGGCCCGCCACGGGCGACCTCGTCAAGTTCACCGCGGCCACGGCGGTGATCATGTTCCTCGGCCTGGGTCTCTTCAAGCGCCACCAGAGCCGCTTCCCTGACCTCCTCTGAGCCGCCGATGGCCGACCCTTCACCCCGAGCGCTGATCGTCGATGACTTCCTCGACGAGGAGGCCTGGACCGAGGTGTGGACGCACTTCCAGTTCGCCGAGCTCTCCCCCGTCTCCCGCACCGCGGGCGCGTGGAAGCTCGGGGACGGCGTGCCCCTGGGCGGTGACGAGATCGTGACCCCCGCGCGCGACGCCGAGATCGACGGCGACCAGCCGAAGGAGGGCGTCTACCCGAGCGGCACCGCCCTGGACCGGGTCGTGGAGGCTCTCCTCGGCGAGGCGGCAGGCTTCGCCCCCCTCGTGGGCGACGAGTGGGCCCACGTCACCGCGCGGCCCTACGTGTACCCGACCGGCGCCGGGCTCTCATGGCACGGGGACGACAGCGCCGTCTACTCCGGCGCCTACATCTACTACGCCCATCCCCACTGGAACGCCCACTGGGGCGGCGAGCTGCTGGTGGCCGACACCGCCCCCTCCGCGGACCTGCCGATCATGGGGCACCGCTTCGATGACGAGGGCTACTCGGCGGCCCTGATGGAACAAGGCGAGGGCCGGTTCATCCTGCCGCGGCCCAACCGCCTGGTGGTGCTCGGCGGCGCCCACCACATGGTCACGCCGGTCCGGCCCGCTGCCGGGTCCAACGTCCGCGCGTCGGTCAGCGGCTTCTTCCTGCGCGAGCCGCTCCCCGAGGGCCGATGACCGCCGATTCAGTCCACGCGGCGCTGCTCCTGTCCTACGACGGGCGCTTCTTCAACGGCTGGCAGCGCCACCCGGGCAAGCGCACGGTCCAGGGCGCCGTCGAGGACGCGGTCGCGGCCGCCTTCGGTGCACCCGCGCTGATCGAAGGCGCCGGGCGGACCGACCGCGGGGCCCACGCCCTGGGTCAGGTCGCCACCGTCGAGCTGCCCGGTCCTCTCAGCGAGACCGGGGCGCTCGGTGAGGAGGAGATCGTCACCCGCCTGAACGAGGCCATGGAAGGCGACGTGATCGTCGAGGGGGCGCGGCATGTCCCCCCGGGCTTTCACGCCCGCAAGGACTCCGTGGGCAAGGTCTACCGCTTCGCGCTCTGGAACGAGGAGGAGCTGCCCCTCGAGCTGGAGCGACGGGTCTGGCACGTGCACGGCAAGCTCGACGTGGACGCCATGGCCTTCGCCCTCGGCGCGCTCGAGGGCGAGCACGACTTCTCGTCCTTCGCCTCCAGCGGCGGCTTCGACCGCAAGAACAGCGTGCGCCACCTGCGCGCCTGCACCCTCGGCGCCGAGGGTCCCCTCGTGGAGATGTCCTTCGAGGCCGACGGCTTCCTCTACAAGATGGTCCGCAACATGGTCCGCGCCGTCGTCCGCGTCGGCGAGGGCAAGCGGCGCGCCGAGGACATGCCGGACGTGATCGCCGCCCGGGACCGCAAGGCCGCCCCCGGCTCCGCGCCAGCCTCCGGGCTCTATCTGGACCAGGTCCACTACGAGCGGCCCCTGTTCGACCGATGAGCGCGGCGCCCGATCGCTTCACGACCCTGGCCGAGGCCTCGCGCTACGAGCCCGACAAGATCAAAGGCTCGCGCTTCATCGCCTGCGTCGCCCCCGCCGCCACGTCCGAGGAGGCCTCCAGCTTCGTGAACTCCGTGCGCGCGGACTTCTCCGACGCCCGGCACGTGTGCTTCGCCTGGCGCCTCGGCGCGGCCGGCGACGTGACCCGCTCGAACGACGACGGCGAGCCGAGCGGGTCGGCGGGCCGACCGATCCTGATGCAGATCGAGGGCCACGAGGTCTCCAACGTGGTCGCAGCGGTGGTCCGCTACTTCGGCGGGGTCAAGCTCGGCGTCGGGGGCCTGATGCGCGCCTACGGCGGCGCCGCCGGGCAGGCCCTCGATCGCGCGGAGCTGCTCCAGGTCGAGGTCCAGGTGCGCCTGCGCTGTGTCCACTCGTACGGCGACTCTGGCGCCATCCAGGGCGTCCTGGCGGCCTGGGAGCTCACGGCCCTGGATGAGGAGTACGGGGAGACGGTCTCCTTCTCGGTCGACGTTGGGCTCCGCGCCGTGGAGGCCGTCGAGACCGCCCTCAGGGACGCCACGGCCGCCCGCGCCACCACCGAACGCCTGAAGGGAGCCTGAGCACCATGACCAATGACCCCTCCGGAGAGAGCGCTGCGCTGGTGAGCGCCTGCCTGCTCGGGCGAGCGTGCACCTACAAGGCCACCCACAACGGGGACGGTGAGCTGACCCGAGCGCTCGAGGCCGCGGGGATCGAGGCGGTGCCCTTCTGCCCCGAGGAACACGGGGGCCTCGGGACGCCGCGGCCCCCGGCAGACCTCACAGCAGCCGCCGAAGACGTGCTGGACGGCAAGGGGCAAGTCCTCACCCACGGCGGCGAGGACGTGACCCTGGCCTTCGCGCGCGGCGCCGCTGGCGCCCTCGAGACCTGTCAGCGGCTCGGGCTCAGGCGCGCCTTCCTCAAGGAGCGCTCCCCCTCCTGCGGCTGCGCCACCACCCACGTGGGCGGTGAGGTGGTCGAGGGGCCCGGAGTCACCGCGGCGCTCCTTCGCCGGCACGGGATCGAGTGCACCGGGGTGGAGGGTCGCCAAGACTGAGGCGCGCCATCGCCGCCGAGGGAGGGGGGCGTCGGAGATTCGGTCCAGGTCCTGTAAGCGCCGCCCTGCGGGCAGCGGTACCGGCCACGAAGCAGTACCTTCGGCCCCCATGGCCATCTCCCGTCTGACCACCTGTTCTCTCGCCCTCTCCGCTCTGCCCCTCTTCGCCGCCTGCTCCGAGCCCGGCAGCGAGAGCGTCGCCCCTGTCGGAGGCGGCTCGGGGACGGCGCAAGAGTCCTCGGCGCCCGCAGGCGCGACCCCGAAGCCGAAGATGCCCAAGCGGGGCGAGACCCCCGCCATGAAGGCGGCCAAGGTCCCGGGCGGAGGGCAGTCCTCGGCAGCGGCGGACTCGATAGCGGCAGACTCGATAGCGGCAGACTCGATAGCGGCAGACTCGAAAGCGGCAGACTCGACAGCGAAGTCCGCAGGCGCGTCTGCCCCGGCAGCCGCCGCACCCCGCGCGGCCGCGCCGCCCAAGTTCGTCCCCCCGACCGAGCTGAGCCGCTTCGCGGATCCGAGCCAGATCGCGGATGGGGACCTCGGCAAGTACCACGTCACCTTCCGCTGCTCCGTGGACGGCGAGGACGTGGGGACCATGACCTTCGCCATGTGGACGGACCTGGCCCCGATCACGACGCGGAACTTCCTCCGGCTCTGCGACGAGGGCTTCTACGACGGCCTCACCTACCACCGGATCCTGCGCGAGTTCATGGTGCAGGGCGGCGACCCGACCGGCACCGGGGGGGGCAACGGCCCCTACGGCACGATCCAGGGAGAGATGTCCGACGACCCCGATCGCGCCCACGGCTACGGCGTGCTCTCGATGGCCCGCATGGGCAACGACCTGAACTCGGCCTCCAGCCAGTTCTTCCTCTGCTGCGACGAGTCCCCGTCGGTCTGGGGCCTCGACGGTAAGTACGCGTCCTTCGGTCGCCTGACCTCGGGCGTGGAGACCCTCGAGAAGATCGCCAGCGTCCCGACCCGCGCGGTCCGGTCCCGCGAGGCCTCGACGCCCCTCAAGACCGTGACGATCGACGAGGCCAAGGTGGTCGAGGGACCCGCGCCCACCGGCGAGGAGATCGCCCGCCCGGACGCGAGCCTCGACCTCGGCGGCGAGGCGCGCAGGATCGTCGTCCAGCATGTCCTGATCTCCTTTGACAGCTGCCAGATCCCCGGCGTCACCCGCACCAAGGAGGAGGCCGAGGCGTTGGCCAAGGAGGTCCTCGCCAAGGTCGAGGCCGGCGAGGACATGAACCAGCTGGCGCGTGAGTACTCGGACGACCCCGTGGCCGCAGCGGATCAGACCCCCGGCTGCTACACGCTCCTCAACACTGGCGTCCGGGACCAAGCGGGAGACCGCCGCGCGATGAAGCTGCAGCAGGAACTCCAGGGGGAGTTTGCGGAGAAGAGCGCCGCCTTCCAGGAGCAGCTGGCGGCGAAGACGCTGACCCAGGAGGAGTTCAACGCCAGCCTCCAGTCCCTCCAGGAGAGCCTTCAAACGCGGATGATGGACGCCGTCGCCAACCCCCGGGACAAGATGGTGCCCGCGTTCGGTGACGTCGGATTCAGCCTCCAGCCCGGCGCCGTCGGCCTCGCCATGTATGACGCCACCAAGTCCCCCTTCGGCTACCACGTGATCCGTCGACTGGAGTGAAGCCGCCTGGCGGCTGCACCCAGCCGCCAGCGTGCAGGGTCAAGCCGGCAGCGTGCGGGGTCCAGCCGGCAGCGTGCGGGGCCAAACGGACAGCGCGCGAGGCTCAGCTAACCGCGCGCGGGGCCTCTTCGACGCGTCCGCCCTCGAGGCGCGCGAGCTCGGCGAGGGAGAGGTTGGCCGAGCTCCCGTCCCGGGACGCCCGGAAGCGCTCGAAGGCCCCGTCCACCGCGGCATCCTCCTCGTCGACGGCGTGGAAGGCCGCCCGGGTCGAGTCCAGGATGGAGTCCCCCTTCAGGGCATCAAGGACGTCCTGCATCCGCATCGTCGAGGGGTCCGCCGCGAGCACGTAGCAGAGCTGGCCATCGCCCGTCTCGAGCTGGGCCAGCAGGTGCGCGTGTTCGAGGCTGCGGGCGACGTCCCCGACCACACGCTCGGGGCAAGCGAGCTCCTCGGCGAGCCCCGGGATCGTCCGCGGTGGCTGCGCCCCGAGGAACGCGCGGGTGACCCGCACGACGAGCCGCAGGGCGACGACCTCCTTGAGCGCCAGGTCATAGTCCCGGCTCAACACGAGCTGCCCGTGCCGCTCCTCGTTCTGGTGGGCCGCCGCCGCCTCGGCGCCGAGCAGCACGGTCATCCATGAGGACTGGACCCAGACCAGGAAGATGGGGAGCGCCGCGAAGGTCGAGTAGATGGCGTTGTAGTTGGCGACGCCCATCTGGAGCTTGAGGTGCGCGACCTGGAAGAGCTGCCAGATCGTCCCCCCGACCACGCCCCCGAGCAACGCCGAAGAGAAGCGCACCTGGGTGTTCGGCATGAAGAGGTAGGCGACCGTGAACGCGGCCCACACGATGGCCAGAGAGCCAAAGAGCGCCAGCCCCGGGCTGCTGGACCAGGGCCCGTCGATGATCTCGGTCCGCACCACGCTCAGGGCGCCGGTCCCCGCGACCAACAGCAGCGGGACGAGCACGACCGTCGAGAAGTAGTCCGCGAGCTTCCGCGGCAGCGAGCGGGCCCGCTGGACCCCCCAGATGTCGTTGAAGGCGTGCTCGATGGAGCTCAGGAGCCGGATCACCGTCCAGAACACGATCAGGAAGCCGACGATCCCGAGCTTGGAGACGTTGGTGCTCTGGACGAAGCCGAGCATGGTGTCGATGGCCTCCCTCACCTGGGAGACCGGGGCGCCATCGGCGTCGCCCCCCGCCTCACCGAAGGTCGAGTCGAGGAACGGCTTGATCGTCTGCTCCAGCAGCGTCTCGTACGCGCCCATGCCCTTGGCCACAGAGAACGCCAGGGCCAGCAGGGGCACGAGGGAGAGGACCGAGATGTAGGTCAGCGCCGAGGCCCGCCACGTGCAGCGGTCCTTGATGAAGTTGACGCAGGTCAGCTGGAGGACCCGCGTCACCGCATACAGACCGCGCCGCATGGTCGGGAGGGTCGTGACCTCCATGGCCCAGAGGTCCCTGGCAAAGAACCTCTGCACCGCCGCAGCCCTCGAGACCTCTACCGACGCGTCACGACGCGGACCCCGCGGCCTGACCGTGGGCAGCGCCTCGGGGCTGAGTCCGGGGCTGGGTCCGGGACTGGACCCCTGGCCTCCCTCGGACTCGGCGGCGCGCTCTGAGCGCTCGGGGTGGGCGTTGGGATCGGACAAGGAGGAGGTGGGGAGCGGTCGAGACGCTGACTGTTGGTTCGGCTGGTGCCGGCGCGGGCCTGAGGCCGCCCATTGGAATCCGCAGCAGGTCGGAGTATGGGGCAGAATCCACCGAGTCGGCGTGCGATCCTGCTGTGGGCCCCGGCGACGGCTACCCCATGGCGTTCAGGCGGCCTTCACGGGGGAGAGATTCCCGAACCCGCTGTCCCCCGAGGCGATTGGCCGGGTTCACAGGGTCCAACGGGTTCACAGGGTCCGCAGCGTCCACCAGGACCACCACGCCCACCGAACAACGGACAGCAGGGGATCCACACCCGTCGCGCTGGAGGTCCGTCCCAACGCTGCAAGATCTTCCCAGCTGCCGCTGATCGCCGAGCTCTCAGGCCACCGGGCGATGAAGCGAGGAGGTCCCCCCAGCCCCGGATGCCCCGGCTACTGGATGCCCCGGCTACTGGATGCCCGGGCCACTGGATCTTCAGAGCACTGGATCCCGAGGCCGCCGGGTCGCCAGGCCGCCGACGAATCAGGCCACGAGGGCGGCCCGGACGTCCTTGGCGATCATGCGCAGCCCCTCGAAGAGCCGCTCGAGCTCCGCCTCATCCGTCTGCGCGTTGACGAGGGCCAGCCGCACCACGGCCTCCCCATCAACCACCGCGTAGCCGACCATGGCGAGACCGCGCTCGGTCAACTCGGCGCAGAGGTCCTCGGCCCGGATGCCGTCCACCCGGAAGCAGACCGTGAGGAACTCAGGGTCCCTCACCAGGTGCAGGTCGGGCGCGTCGTGGACAAGCTGTGCCGCATACAGGGCGAGCCGCCGGAGACGGGCCACGCGCTCTGACATGCCCTGGTTCCCGAGCGACTGCCACAGGGTCCAGAGCTTGAGTGCGTCATTCCGACGACCACACTGCAGGGAGCGCGTCCCCGGATTTAGCTCCTCGTCGTCCCCCTGGAAGAGGTAGCTCGCGTTCTCGTCGAGGCTGGCGGACAGCAGCCCCCGCTCGCGCACGAGGACCACCGAGCAGGAGAGCTGGGCGCCCATGACCTTGTGCGCATCCCAGGCCACGGAGTCCGCTCGCTCGCTTCCCGCGAGGAGGTGCGCCTGATCCGGGTCGAGCACCGCCGACCCTCCGAAGGCGCCGTCCACGTGGAGCCAGAGGCCGCGCCGCTCGCAGACCTCCGCGATCTCCTCGAGCGGGTCGAAGGCGCCGAGGACGGTGGTCCCCGCCGTCGCGTTGACCATCATGGGCTGGTCGCCCCTCGCGAGGTCCGCGCAGATGACCGCATCGAGGGCCACCGGGTCCATGCGACCCCGCTCGTCCACAGGGACACGGACGAGGTTGTCGAGGCCGATTCCGATGAGCCCGACCGCCTTCGTGACCGAGTAGTGGCTCTGGCTTGAGGTGTAGACCCTCAGGCGCCGGCCCCCGACACCCTCCTCGCGCGCCCGCGGACGAGCGCGGTCGCGGGCCAGGAGCAGCCCGGTGAGGTTGGACAGGGACCCGCCCGGGGTGAAGACGCCGTCTGCGTCGTCGAACCCGATCCGGCGGCCCATTTGCTTCAGCAACTCAAGCTCCACCAGCACCTGCGCCCCACCCACCTTGTAGGTGTACATCGAGGTGTTGAGCGCGGCGGCCACGACCTCCCCCAGCAACGAGGCCGGCTCACGGCCGCCGAAGAGCTGGTTGAGGAAGCTCTTTGACGCGGTGATCGGCGTGTGCCGCACCAGCGTCCTGAGGCGCTCACCGACCTCTCGCAGGTCGAGGCCGTGCTCGGGGAGCTCGAGCTTCAGGAGCTCTCGCAACTCCTCTGGGTCCTCGCGGGGCAGGACCCCAACTGAGGTCTCCTGCGACTCGCGCTCCAGGAGGATCTGGGTGAAAAGGTCGGCGACGTCTTCGAGCGGGGCGCTTTCGAGTGCCATAACACCAAGGAGAGTTGGACGGCGGGCGGGGATGCGCCTCGAGGGAAAAGGCCACTTCCGATCCTTGGAACCCCAGTTTAGCAGGTCATGCCGCCATGTCCAGTGGGGCAGGATGTATCGCCCAGGACCACTCGCGCCGCAGCGCGCTAGCGCGTGAATAAGCGCAGCATTGCCCCCCAAGGGTGAGGATTAACGTTGGCTCTCATCGGCGCAGAGGTCCCAACCGCAAACGCAGCCCGCTCGACCCGCCATGACCCTCGAACTTGCGATGAAGCTCCTGGCGGTCGCGCTCTACGCCGCCGTTCTGATTGTGATTGGCTACCTCGCGTCCAAGCGAGTGAAGAACATCCGCGACTACTTCGCCTCCGGCAAGTCCCTCGGGTTCTTCAACGTGGCCTTCTCTGCCCGCGCGACCGGGGAGAGCGCCTGGCTCCTCCTCGGGCTGACCGGGATGGGGTGGGCGGTTGGCGTACAGGCCTTCTGGGTCGTCCTCGGCGAGGTGCTCGGCGTCTGCGGCGCGTGGATGCTCATGGCCCGCCGCTTCAAGCGCCTGACCGACCGCTATGACTCCATCACCGTCCCGGACTACCTGGAGAGCCGCCTGCGCGACTCGGGTCACACCCTCCGACTGATCGCCGCCTTCGCGCTGGTGGTCTTCGTTCCGATCTACGCCGGCGCACAGGTCTTTGCCACCGGCACCGCCTTCCACGCCTTCCTGGGCTGGGACCACTATGCGGGGGCCACGGTCGGCTTCGCGGTGGTCCTGCTCTACATCACCCAGGGCGGGTTCACCGCCGTGGTTTGGTCGGATGTCTTCCAGGGGAGCCTGATGGTGATCGGCCTCGTGGCCCTGCCCCTGGTCGCGCTCGCCCACGCAGGCGGATGGACCGAGATCCAGGCGGCCCTTCAGGCCACCGACCCGCACCTCTTGGCCTGGCACGGCCCCGGCGAAGACGGGCCGAGCAGCGGCACCTGGAATACGGCGAGCATCGTGAGAGTCGTCGGCATGGCCGCGATTGGCATCGGCTTCCTGGGCTCACCCCAGGTGTTCGTGCGCTACATCTCGATGAAGGACGAGAAGCAGATCTTGCCGGGCACGATCACGGCGGGCGCCTGGACGATCCTCGCGGACTCCGGGGCCGTCCTGGTGGGCCTGTTCGGACGCGCGCTCTACACGCCGGCGATGCTGGGCGGGAACCAAGACAACATCCTGCCGGAGATGGCGCAGGGCCTGCTCCCCGCGTTCTTCGCGGGCCTCTTCATCGCGATGGTCCTCAGCGCCATCATGTCCACCATCGACTCGCTGCTCCTCGTGGCCTCGAGCGCCGCCGTGCGCGACTACTGGCAGAAGTCGAAGAACCCGGGCATTGACGACGAGCGCCTCATGAGCCTGACGCGCAAGGTCACGCTGGGTCTGTCGCTGGTCTCGTTCCTGATCGGCATCGGGATCATCATGGTGGACCGGGAGAAAGGCGTCTTCTGGACCATCATCTTCGGCTGGTCAGGCATCGCTGCGACCTTCTGCCCGACGGTCATCCTCAGCCTCTGCTGGTCCCGCCTCACCGCGCTGGGCGCGAAGTGCGCCATGGTCGCAGGGTTCATCGGGGTGCCCGTCTTCAAGTGGCTCGTGCCTGCGCTGCTTGACGACGCAGGGCGACAAGAGTGGTCGGGTTACCTCGCGGACCTCGACGTCCTCCTCCCCTCCTTCGCCCTGGGCTTCATCGTCGCCGTCACGGTCAGCCTGTGTGACCGCAGCGGACAGGCCCGGGTCGCGGGGGCCCTGGAAGAGCTCCGCGGGTGACGGCTGCTTCGGCGCCCTGAAGGGGCACCCGGCCAAGAGTTCCGCCTGGGTCCCGGATCGTCCCCGGAGCAACCCGGGGGGGCGAGCGCGGAGCCAGACCCCCCCGGGTCGCGCCAGCGGGCCCCAAGCCGCGCCGCCCGCGGATCGCCCACG
>CBFHHK010000029.1:0-27700 GCA_965655435.1 Planctomycetota bacterium
CGGCGCCGGCCTGGAGCCGGGTGAGCCCGAGGTCGAGGAGGTGCTCGGCCTTCGCGCGCGGGGTCTGCCGCAGTTCCAGCGCGGCGGGCGGGGTCGCGGCGAGCGCCTTCAGCGCCGCCCCGTCGGCGAGGAGCACGGGCACGTCAGCGATCAGCTCCATGCTCGCGGCGGGCTGCAGGCACCTCGGCGACACCAGCGCGCGCACCTCGTCCTCGGACCGCTCGTAGACCGCGACGTAGAGGAACCCACCGAACGCGTTCCGCACTACGGCGCCGCGCTCTCCTGCGGCGAGTCCGTCCGCGGCGATCGCGTCAAAGGAGGGGAGGCCGAGCACGTCGGCGCCGGCGCCTCGCATGAGGCCGAGCGCCGTGGAGGCGCCGACCCTGAGGCCGGTGTAGCTCCCGGGACCCGTGCCCGCGATGACGAGGCCCAGGTCTGAGGGTGTCGCTCCAACGCGCTCCACGAGCCCTCCCAACGCACCGAGCAGGTCGCTCGCGTGGCGACGGTCCTCCTCGAGCGTCAGGGCGGCGCGCTGACCTCCGGGCCCTTGCGCGGCGATGGAGGCCGGGCGGGTCGAGGTCTCGAGGGCGACCACGAGGCCTGGCGCCTCGGGGGTCCTCTCCCTGGACGTGCCCGTCATCCGCGTTCGATCTCCGTGGCGAGCGCCTCGGAGAGCTGAACGGCCATCTGCTCGATCCGCTGCTCGTCAGGCCCCTCGATCATCACGCGCGCCTTTGGTTCGGTGCCGGAGTAGCGGACGTTGACACGGCCGTCTCCGCCGAGCTCTTCCTCGAAGCGGGCGCGGAGAGCCTGGAAGTCGGAGAGGGTCTCCAGGTCGGGCTTCGACGACACCACGAGGCCGAGCAAGACCTGGGGGAAGGGGATGAACGGCGCCGCGAGGCTGGAGAGGGTGGCTCCGTTGCGCGCCGCCACGCCGAGCACGTGGAGGGCCGTCAGGAGCCCGTCGCCGATGAAGCCGTTCTCCGAGCCGAAGATGATGTGCCCGGACTTCTCCCCCCCGAGGCAGAGGCCCTCGGAGCGCAGGCCCTCGACGACCTGGCGGTCGCCGACGCCCACCTCATGGACGCCCACGCCGCAGGGGGAGAGGGCCCGGTGGAGGCCCCGATTGCTCATCACTGTGGCGACGATCCGCTGGTCCTTCCACAGGCCCCGATCCGCCGCATCGCGGGCGATGATCGTCATGATGGCGTCCCCATCGACCAGCTGCCCTCGCTCATCGACGAGCAGGCAGCGGTCCGCGTCTCCGTCCAGGGCGATCCCGAGGCTGGCGCCGGTCTCGAGGACCTGGGCCTGCAGGGACTCCGGGTGCGTGGAGCCGCAGCCGGCGTTGATGTTGAGCCCGTCAGGGGCGCAGTGGAGGCTCGTGACCTCCGCGCCGAGGCGCCGGAGGACGTCGGGGCCGACCGAACTCGCGGCTCCGTTGGCTGCGTCCACGACGATCTTGAGGCCGCTGAGGTCGAGCGGGTCCCCTTCGGTGCCCAGGGCGACCAGGTGGTCGGCGTAGGCCGACTGGAGGGACTCGTCCCTGGCCAGCGGGGGCGTCACGGGCTCGCTGCCTTGCTGGTGATCCGGGGCGACCCGCTCCAGTTCGTCCCGCAGGCGGATCTCGATCTCCGCCTGCTCTGCGTCGGTCAGCTTGTTCCCGCCGCCCGCGAAGAGCTTGATTCCGTTGTCCTCGGCGGGGTTGTGCGAGGCGCTGATCATGGCGCCCAGGGTCACAGGCCTCGAGCCAGTCAACCAGGCGAGGCCTGGCGTGGGGAGGAGCCCGGCGGTGGTGGCGCGGATCCCCGACTGGGC
This sequence comes from Planctomycetota bacterium, assembly GCA_965655435.1. Lineage (GTDB taxonomy): Bacteria > Planctomycetota > UBA1135 > UBA1135 > Saltatorellus. The sequence continues at coordinate 1,819 of CBFHHK010000029.1, forward strand.
CAGGCCGCGGGCCAGGGCCTCCTGGATGGGATCCGCAGAGGCACGGCCGTCGTGGGCGATCAGAGCCTCGCCCTCGCTGCCGTCCGAGCTGCGGCTGAGCACTGCTCCCGCAGCGCGCCCGAGGGCCTCAATCGCGGCGGGCGTGAGCCACCCTTCGAGGGCCCGGCCGCGGATCCCGTCGGTCCCGAAGATCGGGCCTTCACTTCTCTTGGTCGTCATCTGGCAGTTCGCGCACGAGGGCAATGGATTTCGTGGAGTCGTCCACGATGAGGCGGAGCGAGGAGGCCGGGTCGGCCTTGGCCTCGTTGAAGTAGGGGCCGAGCCGCTGGCGCCAGAGTGGGTCGAGGGCGTCGATCTCCACGGACGCCCGGCTACCGGGTTCGCGGAGGGCGCGGTCGACGTCCACGAAGACCCGGGCGTTCTCCCTGGCGAACTGCAGGACCTCCTGGAGCATCTGGGTCCGGGTGGCCTCGGGGAGGCCCTCCGGGAAGAGCCCGCGCTCCATGACCTGGACCTTGACCAGCTCGGTCGGGGGGAGGAACGGGATGTCCTCCTCGAGGCGCGCCGCGTCGAAGGAGACCAAGGCCACCTCCAGCTCCAGCGTGGTGATCAGGGTCTCCCTCGGGGCCAGTTCGCCGCGCAGGAACAGCTCACCGTCGATCTCGATCTCCGGCAGCTTGGCGGGATCGATGCGCACGCGCTCGACGAACCCGCGCCCCAGGTAGGCGGACAGGTCGATGGGCTCGAACGCGAGGATCGAGGGGTCTGCGGAGATGGCCTCGATCACCTCGGCCGGGCCGCGGACCCCCACGCGCGAGGGGTTGAACTCCAGGGAGTCGGCGAGCAGGCCGGAGGCCTGGGGGAGGGAGATCAGCGCGAAGTCTCCAGCCGCGGCGGCCTCGGGTGAGGCGGCCAGGGAGACGATGGAGGGTTCGACCTGATCGTTGGCGTACTGCTCGACCTCGAGCACGAGGGCCTCCGGCGAGACGAACTGGACGTCGAGCTCCCCTTGGACCCGCCCGAGGCCCCACGAGAGGTCCGAGGGCTCCACCTGGCGCTCCTTGCCGACCCAGGCCTCGTCGACGATCAGGACGCCGCCGAGGCCTCCCCGGATCATGTCGAGTTGCGCCTCGGAGGCCTCCACGCGCACCTCGAGGTCGTCCCCGTCCAGGGGATTCGCCAGGTGCAGACCAGCGCTCGGCAGCACGACGGTCAGGACACCGCGGGTCGGGATGGTGTTGGCCTCGGATCCCGCCTCGACCCTGACCTCGACCGTGAAGGTCTGCTCGCCCATCACCGCCCGGCCTGCGAGGGTGAAGATGAAGACCGCGAGGAGCAGCGAGGTGAGTTTCCCGCCGGGGTCCCCGAAGGCCTGCTTCGCGAGTCGCCCGAGGAGGGGGCGCCGCTCGGCTCGACTGGGGGCGGCGAGGTCATCACCGCCGAGGCGTGCACGGAGCACGTCGCCGAGCTCATCACGCAGCACGCGCCGCTCCATCGTCCCACCCTGAAAGACGGAGATGAGCCCGGTCTCTTCGGAGACGGCGACGACCACTGCGTCGGTCTCCTCGGTGAGGCCGAGCGCCGCGCGGTGCCGGGTGCCAACGGAGCTCGCCAGCTGGTCGTTCTCCGACAGCGGGAGGATGGCCATGGCGCAGAGGACCCTGCCCTCCCGGAGGATCACGGCCCCATCATGCAGCGCGCCGCCGGTGTGGAAGATGCTGTCGAGCAGGTCCCGGTGGACGTTCCCGTCGACCTTCACGGCGCTGGTCGTGTAGGAGTCGAGGGTCGTCTGGCGCTCGAAGGCGATGAGCGCCCCCTGCTTGCGCTTGGCCATGGAGATGCAGGCCTCGGCGACCTCGTCCACGGCGTCGTAGGACTGGCGACCGAGGAAGCGCCGCAGGAGGGGGGTGTCCCCGATCCTCAGGATCCCGCGGCGCAGCTCCGGCTGGAACACCACCGCGAGGATGACGACCGCGAAGCCCGTCACGCTGTTCACGATGACCTCCAGCTCCACGAGGTCGGCCTGCTCCGCGACCGACAGGAGGACCCCGTACAGCATGAAGTAGGCGAGCGCCGCTCCCCGAATCATCCGGCCGCTGCGGGCCGTCGTCAGGAAGGACAGGAACAGCTGGATCCCGACCGTCAGGATGAGGACCTGAGCGACTGTTTTGGGATCGGGGGGCATCTCTGGGTGACGTACGGGGCGCCCGTGGTGGGCCGGTTCTCATCCCAAGACTATCGCCCGGGTGGGCCGCGAGCACGCGCCGCATGCCTATACGGTGGCCGGCGGCCGCCTTCGCGCCTCCCTCTGGATCGACGATCGAGGGGGCGGGAATGAAGCCCTGTTCCCGTGTGGGGGCCCGGGGGCTTCAGTCCCCCTCAATCTGTAGCTCTGGGGCCGGGGTGCCCGGTGAGGCTCCTCGCGGCCAGGCGCTGGCTGGGGCCGATCGCAGCGGCCACGAGGGCCGCTTCTCGCATGATCGCCACGTCATGCACCCGCAGGATGTCTGCGCTGCCGGTGGAGACCGCGAGGGCGAGCGCGGCGGCGGTCCCGCCGATCCGCTCCCGCTGGGCGGGCGCCCGTCGTTGGGAGGCCGCCTTCCAGTCGGCGGCGCGCTCCTCGCCCGTGATGTGCCCGATGAAGGACTTCCTGGACACACCGAGGAGCAGGGGAGGGCCGAGGGCGCGCAGCTCCGACAGGCCGCGCAGCAGCTGCAGGTTGTGCTCGAGGCTCTTCCCGAAGCCGATGCCCGGATCGAGGGCCAACCGGTTGGGGGGGATCCCCGCAGCCAGCGCAGCCTCCATTCGCTCCCGGAGGCACCCGCCGACCTCGGCCAGGGCGTCCGCGTATCGAGGGGCCGACTGCATGGACTCCGGGGCGCCCTGCCGGTGCATGAGCACCAGAAAGACGTCGTGGTCCTCCCGGAGCCGGGCGACCGTCGGGATCATCCTTGGATCAGCGAGCCCCCCGCTGATGTCATTGACGATCCGGGCCCCGGCCTCCACCGCGCGCCGGGCGACCTCGGCCTTGGTGGTGTCCACAGAGATGGGGGCACCGCCGCGGGCGCTGAGCGCCTCGATGACCGGGAGGATCCGCCTCAGCTCCTCCTCTGCGGCGACGGGAGCGGCCCCTGGCCTCGTGGACTCGCCGCCGACGTCCAGCACGTCCGCACCCTGCTCGATGAGCGAGAGGCCGTGCTCCGTGGCGCGTTCTGGGTCGAGGAACTGGCCGCCGTCCGAGAAGCTGTCCGGGGTGACGTTGACGACCCCCATGATGGAGGGCGCGCGTGAGCCGGCAACGAAGCCTCGATCCGGGTCATGTGGCCAGGGGCGGGGGGGCCCCTGGCCGTCGGGGGCGGCAGCGCTCAAGGTCGACCGTCAGGCCGGCGAGAGGCCGGGCAGCGAGCCGCTGTCGCCGTCGATATCGAGCTCGGGAGGCGCCACGGGCGGGCTCGCCGGCTTGGCCGCGCGGCGCTCCTCACGGATCTCCTCGGCGGTCTTCTCCCGGAGGCTCTCCGGCTCATCACCGTCGATGAGCTTCGCGATCTCCTCGCGGTCCAGGGTCTCGTACATCAGCAGCCCCTGCGTGAGTCGCTCCATGGCGTCACGGCTCTCTCCGACGAGGTCGCGGGCGAGGTCGTAGGCCTCACGCATGATGCGCTTGATCTCCTCGTCGATCTCGCGGGCGGTCTCCTCGGAGTGCCACTTGCCGCTCATGAGTTCGGTGCCGAGGAAGTCCGAGCCCTGGCGCTCCGCGAAGTTGATGGGGCCGACCTTGTCGCTCATGCCGAGCTCGCAGACCATCGCGCGCGCCAGCTCCGTGGCCCTCCGGATGTCATCGGAGGCTCCCGCGGAGATGTCGCCGCAGAAGATCTCCTCCGCGACGCGCCCGCCGTAGAGCATCGCCAGCTGGCCGAGCAAGCGGCGGCGCTGGGTGTGATAGCTCTCCTTCTCGGGGAGCATCATGGTCGCGCCGAGGGCGCGGCCGCGCGGGACGATGGTGACCTTGTGGGGGACATCGACCTGGTCCTCGAGCTTCGCGGCCACGATGGTGTGCCCCGCCTCGTGATAGGCCGTGATCTCGAGGTCCTCCTTCTCGACGTTGCGGGCGATCTTCTGCCGCCCGTACCGGACCTTGGCCGCCGCCTCTTCGAGGTGCGGCATCTCGATCTCGTCCTTCTTGTCGAGCACGGCCATGATCGCCGCCTCGTTCACGATGGCGGCGAGGTCGGCGCCGGAGTAGCCGGGCGTCGCGCGGGCGAGGTCGATGATCTCGATTCCCTTGGCCACGCGGACCTTCTTGAGGTGGACGCCGAGGATCGCCTCGCGGCCCTCGAGGTCGGGCAGGTCGATCGTGACCTCCCGGTCGAAGCGGCCCGGGCGCAGGAGCGCGGGGTCGAGCACGTCGGGGCGGTTGGTCGCAGCCACGACGATGATGCCCTCGTCCGTGCTGAAGCCGTCCATCTCCACGAGGATCGCGTTGAGGGTCTGCTCACGCTCGTCGTGGCCCCCGCCCATTCCGCTGCCGCGCCGGCGGCCGACGGCGTCGATCTCGTCGAGGAAGATGATGCACGGGGAGTTCTCCCGCGCCTGCTTGAACAGGTCCCGAACCCGGCTCGCGCCGACGCCCACGAACATCTCGACGAAGTCGGAGCCGGAGATCGAGAAGAAGGGCACCTCGGCCTCACCCGCGATCGCCTTGGCGAGCAGCGTCTTGCCACAGCCGGGGGAGCCGACGAGAAGGACGCCGCGTGGAATACGTCCGCCGATGCGCGTGAACCGGCCGGGGTTCTTGAGGAACTCCACGACCTCCCGCACCTCGGCCTTCGCCTCCTGGGCGCCGGCGACGTCCTCGAACGTGACGCCGGTGTGGTTCTCCTTGGTGTACATCTGCGCCCGGCTGCGCCCAAAGTTCATCACGCCCGCGCCGGAACCCTGGCTGCGCATCTGGCGCATGAACAGGATGAAGATCGCGAAGATGAGCAGCCACGGACCGTAGGTCAGGAGCATCAGCGTGAACGACCCGTCGGGGGGGCCGTGCACGGTCCCGCCATTCGGCGTGAGGTCGAAGGGCAAGAGCTTCAGCGAGGCGCCCTTGGCGACGAGTGCCTCCCGGATCTCTGTGAGCTGGGGGGCGACGTTGCCGACCTTGAGGGCGATCTCGTAGTCGCCCTCCTCTCCGTTCGCCCCCTGGCCCACCGTGCTGCTCGTGGGGGAGAAGCCGGAGCCGGGCGTGGCCACGCCGAACACGTAGAGGCGATCCGTTTGGCGGGTGCGAGGCGGCGCGGGCGTCTCGTCCGGCTCCTGTGCCCTGGTCGACTCCACTGAGACCTCGGTCACCTGCCAGACCTCGGTCGGCTGGAACGTCCCGTCTTCCAGCGCCGTCAGGAGCGGCCCCGGCTGCACGCTCGTGTATCTCGCGCGAGCCTTGACCTCGCGCCAGTCCTCCTCGTGCTCGGCAACGCTCGCGAATGACGTCTGAAACGACTTGCCTGACGTCAGGACGCCCTCCACGTCGGTCTGGCCCTTCAGCTCGAGGCGCTGGACCGTGCCCGTGACGAGGGCGTGCAGGAATCCGTCTTGGGTGAGATCCTCGGCCTTGCGGAGGCTGCTGCCGCTGAAGGCAACCAGCACCACGACAATGACGGTGAGGAACAGGAGGAACGAACCGAAGGGACGGGGCTTGCGCGCCTTGTCCCCCTGGGGCTTTGAATCGGCCATGGCTTGGTTATCGGCCCGTCGACGGTGATTCTCCAGCCCCTGAAAGCGTCAGGCGACGCGGGACGTGCCTGGGGGGGATGGAAGCGCCCTTTGTGGCCCCTCAGGGCCGGCGGAGCGGAATGGGCGACGTGCGAGGAGCAGTGTAGGCCATCAAGGCCGGCGCCCCCGCGTTGACCCCTGATCTTCATCGGGGGCTTACGGGAGGTCAGTCGAGGGGCGGTGGGGTGTCGCGATACTGAAGCTCAGCGACGAGGGACAGGACAATCTGGTCTGCTGCGACCTTGAGGCCTCGCTCGCGCTGCACGTTCTCGCGGCCGGGGACGTCAATAGCGGAGCCGACGATGGTCTCCACCGTGGTCGTCCCGAGCTCGATGCCCCTGGCGCGGTCGACGAGCGTCGCCTCGATCAGGATCACGTCCCGGGTCTCGACGAAGAGGTTGTCCGGCGTCCGGGCCCCGTCTCCCCGGCGGAAGGCCTTGATGGAGCCCTGGAGGACCAGGTCGCTGCGCCCCGGGGAGCGGAGCTCGAGGTCGAGGAAGCGGCGGGCCGACTTGGTCGTGGCGGCGTGCAGCGGCTGCTCGAGGTTCGGCAGCAGGGTCTCGTTCCCGAAGATCTCGATGCCGATCGACTCGGCCGGCCGTCCGTCAGGCATCGCGGGGCTCAGGCCCGTGCGGTATCCGCAAGCGCCGAAGAGCCCCGCGCCGAGAACCACCAGGGCCGGGAGGATCCGTCGAGGGAACCTCACTGCGATCCCTCGCTGCCGTCTGGGGTGGATCCAGAGGTGGACCCGGAGTTGGACCCGGAGGCGCGCTCGGACTCCTCGTCGTCCTTGATGGCACGCTCCGTGCGACGTGGCACCCTGCGGGGTTCGGGGGAGCCAGAGCCGGGCGCAAGCTCGGCGGGTCCGAGCTGATCGAGGTCTCCGTCGAGCGGCAGGATGTCCTGCGGCTGTACGCCCTGGGTGATCTCCCGCGGGGGCCCGAGGGACTCGATCTCATCGACGGCCTCAAGGAAGGTCCGGATCTCCTCGAGCTGTTGGGGGTTCCCCGCTCGCTTGGCGGTCTCCAGCGCCCGGGCGGCGTGCTGGCGCGCGCCGGCTGTGCTCATCACCGTGCGGTAGAAGCGGGCGACGACCATGTCGTTATCGGCGAGGCGCTGCAGGCAGTCCACCAGCGCCCGCTCCACGTCGGGACGCAGCTCGTCATCGGGGTACTTCGAGAGCCAGGTCTCCAGCTCCGCGAGAGCGACCAGCATGGAGCCTCTGCCGTACTCGGGCCCATCCAGGGCGGCCAGACGGAGCTCTGGCACCGCGGCCTCGCTGGCGATTCGGTACGGGGAGTCCCGGCACCAGAGGATGAGCTCCTCGTGCTTCTCGATCGCGATGCTGAACTGGCGGTTCTTCTCGTAGACATCCGCCAGCTTCTTCAGCGCGTCGTCGGTCCCGGGGTGCTTCGGGTACTCGGCGCTCAGGTACTCGTAGACCTGCGGCGCGTTGTTCCGGTACGGGAAGAGGAAGTACTTCCGGCGCTTGTCGTAGAAGTAGCTGTCGCCGATGTCCTTGAGCAGCTGGCCGGCCTCGTCGCGGCTGCCGTGGGAGGGGTATCGCGCGTCCAGCTTCTTGATGGTCTTGAAGGCGTCCTTCCGGTCCTCTTGCGCGAGGTACAGGGTCGCCGAGCGCAGGCCCGCGGGCACGGAGATCCGCGCGGGGAGGTCGGTCTCGGAGAGGTCCTCCAGGGCTCGCGGGTCCTCGCCCCGGTTCGCCAGCTCCTGGGCGTAGCGATCGAGCGTGTCCCGGACCTCGACCCGTGTGCTCGTGTCCAGGCCCCGCGCCTTGTTCGCCGAGAGGAGCTCGGCGACGGTGTCCACCAGCTCGTCGTCCGCCAGCGCGCCCGCCGGCGAGGACTGGGCGGCAGCCAGCGCCGCCGGGACCTCTGCCGGGTCCATGGGGGACACCGAGGCGATCGGGCTCGAGCTGCAGCTGGCGAGCAGGAGGAGCGCGAGGCCGGACAGCCAGGGCAACGGATTGATGGGGGAGAGCGTCAAGGGGTATCGGGGCGTGGGGCGGTCCGTCGGTTTCGGTCGGGCGCCGCGAGGAAGCGGGCGTGGCTCTTGGGTCGGGCCTCTAGGTGGTGGTCGAGGAATCGGCCAGCGAAGTCGAGGACGCGGATCGCGCGGTCTGAGGACCATTGGGCCCGGTCGAGGTCCCCGAGGGGCGCGCTGAGGGCGAGCTGGGCTGACTCCAGGATCGCCACGGGGAGAGTACCGACGCGGAGTCCCGAGGCGTGAGTCTCGTTCGCATGGATCGGGCAGAGCCGGCCACCGACGGAGGTCGAGAAGGGGGCCCTTGGGTCCCTGGAGGAGGGGTCGATGGCCGCCGCCGGTGCGCCGCAGGTGGCGCAGGTGACCAGCGCCGGGGCGAGCCCGAGTTGCTCCAGCAGCTTCAACTCGAAGCCGGCGAGCAGGGCCGAGGGGGGGCCTTGAGCGCGGTCGAGAGCATCCAGCGCCGCCTCCGCCAGGACGAACTGCTCGCGGTCTGAGAATCCAGCCCTGGTGACGAGGTCGGTGAGCTCGACGACCGTCTGGGCCGCGCGGTAGCTCCTGAGGGAGCGCGTCAGCTGACGCCGTCGAATGAGGAGCTCCCCCTCGCGGAGCGTGCCGAGGTCCGAGTCGCTGCGCTGGACCCACGACAGGTCGAGGGTGTCGAACCAGTCGAGGACGCCGAAGAACCTGGACCGCGGTCGGTGCGCCCCCTTCGCCATGAGCTCCACCCGCCCGTGGTTCAGGGTCAGGACGTGCACCACGAGCGAGGTCTCACCGAAGGGTGTCCTTCGCAGGAGGATGCCGCGGCCGCTGGCGCGGGAGGCCGGACGGCGACCGGCGGAGCGTGTGCGAGGCATGGTTCGGTGTGGCCTCAGGCGCCGCGCCGCTCGAGCCCGCCGTCCTTGCCCGGGCGCTCCCCGGCGGAGGATGACGCGAGGCGGGGGGTGCGGGATTGGGCTCCGGGCTCGCGACGCAGCTCCAGCCCCCCTGGGCGCTCGAGCACGACGCGCAGGACGCGACGGTCGCTGGCCTCGCTGACCCGGAAGGTGACGCCGTTCGCGCTAAAGGCCTCTCCTGAGGAGGGGAAGCGACCGATCTCCGAGAGCACGAAGCCTCCCAGGGTCTCGTAGTCCGACTCCTCGGGGATCTCGAGGTCGAGCGCCTCGTTGACCTCGGAGACGTGAAGGCTGGCGTCCGCCTCGACGGCCCCCCCCTCCAGCTTGCGGAACGCGGTGTTCTCCTCCTCGTACTCGTCGCTGACGTGCCCCACGATCTCCGCGACCACGTCCGCGAGCGTGACGAGCCCGGCGGTCCCACCGTACTCGTCGACAACGATGGCCATCTTCTGGCGATCAGCGCGGAATTGGTTGAGTAGATCGGGGACGCGCACGGTCTCAGGGACGAGCAGCGGGGGCCGCATGATGTCTCTGATACGCGTCGTCTCGAGGCGTCCCTCGGCCACGGCCTTGGCGGCCTCGAGCGCGGTGAGCGTGCCGATGATCGTGTCGATGGTGCCCTCGTACACGGGAATGCGGGAGAAGCTCGCGCTCGCGAAGACGGCGACCGCGTCGGAGAGGGCGGCGTCGTCTTCGATGGCGAAGATCTCGGTGCGCGGCGTCATGACCTCGGCGGCGTCGACCTCCCCGAACTCGATGGCGTTGGCGATCAGCTCCCGGGTCTCGGCCGCGAGGTCGCCGTCAAACTCGGCGTTTTCGACCATGGCGCGGAAGCCCTGAACCATGCGGCGAGTGCCCTCGTCCGCCTCCGAGGACCGGACCCCGCGGAGGATGGCGCGACGGATGATGCGCAGGAGGCCGACCAGGGGCAGCATCGGGATCGAGAGGCGCGCGAACGAAGGCAGGGCGACCCTGAGGAGGGCCTCACCGCGCGAGCCGGCGAGGGCCGCGGGGAGCGTCTGCGTCGTCAGATGGAGGAGCGGCGCGCCGAGGAGCAGCGTGACGGCTGCGGCCTCGAGCGCGGTCCAGCCTGAGAGCCCCGCCAGCAGAGAGAGGAGGACCAGCGTGGCCGCGACCCGGCAGAGCTGGGCGCCCAGACTCGCGGAGGCGCCGAGGGACTCGCGCCGCTCGACGTGGGCCGCCATCGGGTCCTCGGGTGGGTCCACGTCGCCAGGCGTACTCGAGCGAGGGACGGCTCGCTCGATCGCTTCCGCGAGCATGGCAAGCAAGGCGGCGCCGAGGAGCAGGGTGAGGAGGCAAAGGGGTCCCGCGAGGGGAAAGGCCCAGGCCACCGTGAGGGGGCCGGCTCCGTCGCCGATGAGGGCAGGCTCAGGGGGAGCGACCGCGGTGGCGGTCCACGACCCTGATGGCGGAGGCTCGAGCTCTAGCTCGGCGTCGGGAATGGCTTGGGGGCTGGGCACGGATATGGCGGTGGTGGACCGCAGGGCGATCATAAGCGGGTGCCTCGGGGAAGAGCCATCCTGTGGAGGAGCGCCGGGGGCAGAGGGAGCGAACTCTCGTCTCCACGGAACGCTGCCTGAGGAGGACGTCAGGGCGAGACCGAGGTCGTTACGGAGGCGAAACGCCGCAGGGAAGGGACGCCCCCTCGGCCGTCGTGCGTGTTTGCTGTTAGGTGCTGCTGTGTATGGGTTTGTGTTGGTTTGGCGCTCCGCTTTAGGGGCCGTGGCACGGCGCTCGCAAACCACCTGCCATGGCCCTCCACTCCACACCCCAAGCGACCGAACGCGCCCCCTCCCAGGGGCAAGAGGAGACCGCGTTGATGGTGGCATTCCAATCCCGCCGGGATCACGGCTCCTTCGAGGCGCTCTATCGCGCGGCGGCTCCGGGTCTGCTCACCTGGATCAAGCGCCTGCACGCTCAGCGACTTGGCGCGGGCGATCCGCGGGAGACGCTCCAGGACACCTTCCTCAACATCTATCGCTACGCGGGGTCGTTCAAGCCAGCGGCGCCAGGCGGGTTCCGCTCATGGGCGCGGACGATCGCAGGTAACGCCCTGCGCAGGACGAGGCGGGATCGGGCGCGGCGTCCGATCCTGGAGAGCGAGCTCGGCGAGCGCGCTCAGGAGCGGGGTGACGGACGGCTCGAACCCTCCGCGGCGGCGGCCTTCGATGAGCTCACTGCGAGCACGCGCTCGGGGCTGACCTTGCTCCTCCTGCATTACGCCACGTGCTTCGAGCGCCTCTCCGAGCGAGACCAGGTCGCGCTGCGGATGGTGGAGGTCGAGGGGCGCTCGTACGCCGAGGTCGGCGCAGCGCTCGGGACGGAGCCGTCCAACACGAAGATGGTGGTCTTCCGGGCTCGAAAGCGCCTCCAGGGCCTCGTGAACTCAGCGCTCGGCACGCCTGCGACCGGGGCACGACCGCATCCCGAGGAGCGTGCCTGCGGCGTGGACCGATTGAGCGCTTGAAGCCTCGTCCCTCTGGCTGGAGCCTTGGTCCATTGGCTGCAGCCAGGGGCGAGCTCAGCCCGTGATCTGCGGCCGGAGGGGCCGGTTCGGCCGGGGCTTGCCGTAGTCTGGTGCCCCATGAGCGATCAGGTGATGAAGGGCACGGGAGCGGGGCCCAAGGCGGGCCCCCCGGAGGAGGTGGATCTGCTCGTCGTCGGTATCGGCGAGCTGGCGACGCCAGAGGGCCAGCTCGCTCGAGCCGGTGGCGCCATGGGGCAGGTGGCCACGCGCCACGGCGTCGCCGTGGCCTGCGATGGCGGCCGCTTCGTCGCGATCGGCGATGAGGGCGAGATCACTGCGCGGTTCAGCGGGCGCGAGACGGTCGACGCGGGCGGCCGGTTGGCGATCCCGGGGCTCGTGGATTCTCACACCCACCCGGTCTTCCTGGGGACCCGCGAGGGAGAGTTCGAGCAGCGCATCGGCGGGCTCAGCTACGTGGAGATCGCCGCGGCAGGGGGGGGGATCCGCTCGAGCCTCGAGGGAGTCCGGGCGAGCACCGAGCAGATGTTGCTGGAGGTCCTCATGCCGAGGCTGGACCGCTTCCTCCTCCTCGGGACCACGACCATCGAGGCCAAGACGGGCTACGGACTCACCGTCGCCGACGAGCTGAAGGGGCTCGACGTGATCGCAGCGGCCAACGGAGTGCACGCCGTCGAGCTTGTCCCCACGTGCCTCGGTGGCCACGACGTCCCCCCTGAGTTCAAGGGGCGCCCGGAGGACTGGATCGACGTCGTCTGCGCGGAGCTCTGGCCAGCCGCCGCCACCAAGGCCTCGTTCGCCGATGTGTTCACGGAGAGTCATGTCTTCGGCCTCGACGCCTCCCGGCGGCTGATGGAGTCCGCTCGAGAGCAGGGGCTAGGGCTCCGGATGCACGTGGACCAGCTGACCTCACTCGGTGGGGCGGAGCTCGCCGCGGAGCTCGGCGCCTCGAGCGCGGACCACCTGGAGCACGTCTCCGAGCATGGCATCGCCGCGCTGGCCGAGCGTGGGGTGCAGCCGGTGCTGTGTCCGCTGGTCCCGCTCTACCTCGGGGAGGCCCAGGAGGCCCCGGCCAGGAGGATGATCGACGCGGGCTGCGCTCCGGCGCTCTCCACCGACTTCAACCCTGGCTCGTGCTACTGCATGAGCCTCTTCGAGGTCATGAGCTGGGCGGCCCTTCGCTACGGCATGAGCGCCGCGGAGGCCCTGACGGGGACGACCCTCAACGCGGCGTGTAGCCTCGGGCTGGGTGACGAGCTGGGGTCCGTCGAGGTCGGCAAGCGCGCCGACCTCGTGCTGACCGACCTGCCGAATCATTCGCACCTGACCTACGAGTTGGGACGAAACCCGGTCCAGCGGGTCATCAAGGGCGGCGCGGTCGTCCTGTGAGGGATTCTGCGCCCTCCGGCCGCAATTCAGGCGACCGCACTCGCGGGGCTGCTAACCTCCCGCCGCACCTCTCCAACCCTCAGTCATGCCCAGCAAGAACCAGCTGATCCAGCCGCGGACCCTCAAGGGGTTCCGCGACTTCCTCCCCGCGGCGATGATCCCTCGTGAGCGGCTGATCGACACGGCGAAGGGCGTGTACCGCTCGTTCGGCTTCAGCCCGATCGACACCCCGGCGCTCGAGTACACCGAGGTCCTGCTGGGCAAGGGGGGGGCGGAGTCGGACAAGCAGATGTACCGCTTCACGGATCACGGCGGCCGGGACGTGGGCATGCGCTTCGACCTCACCGTGCCCTTCGCGCGCTTCGCTGCGCAGCACATCGGCGCGCTGGGAACCCCCTTCAAGCGCTATCACGTCGGGCCCGTTTGGCGGGGCGAGAACACGCAGCGGGGTCGCTACCGGGAGTTCATCCAGTGCGACTTCGACACGATCGGGACGACCAGCGAGGCGAGCGATGTGGAGGCCGCGCTCGTGATCCACGAGCTCTTCTGCGCGATCGGTTTCGAGCGCTTCACGATCCGAATCAATGACCGTCGCCTCTTGACCGGGCTCCTCGAGTCGATCGATCTCGTGGGGCAGCAAGCCACGGTCCTCCGCATCCTCGACAAGCTGGATAAGGCCGGGGCCGAGGCGGTGGCGGCCGAGCTGAAGGACGGAGCGGGCCTCACGGAGTCACAGGTGAGCGCGGTCCTCGAGTTCGCACAGCTCGAGGGGGCGCCCGCGGAGTTACTCACGGCGATCGAACCGCTCGTCGCCGGGTCGGAGGTCGGGGCCGCGGGTCACCGTGGCCTCGCCGGGCTCTTCGAGGCGGCGGCGGCAGCCGGGATCCCCGCGGATCGGATCCGCCTCGACCCGTCAATCGCCCGCGGTCTGGACTACTACACGGGGGCGATCTTCGAGACGTTCCTCGATGATCTGCCTGGGATCGGCAGCTGCTGCTCAGGTGGCCGATACGACGACCTCGCGACGGTGTACACCAAACAGCACCTCCCGGGGGTCGGCGCTTCCCTGGGCGTCGACAGGCTGCTGGCCGCGATGGAAGAGCTCGGGATGATCGAGGCGCAGACCGCGCCCTGCAGGGTCTTCATGCCGATGCTTGAGAGCGACCGGCTCGGGGACTATCTCGCCTTCGCGCAGGAGCTGCGAGCGGCGGGGCTCGGGGTCGAGCTGTACCCGGAGCCGCGGAAGCTCGGGGCGCAGCTGAAGTACGCGGACCGACGTGGGTTCGCCTTCGCCGTCATCGCGGGGAGCACCGAGTTCGAGGCGGGGACCTGCCAGATCAAGGACCTCCGCGCGAAGGAAGGGCTCGAGGTCCCGCGCGGGGAAGTGATCGCGCGGCTACTGGGCTCAACCTGAGCCTGTCCCGGCGGCGGCGCTTGAATCGCGCCCCGTCCCTGGACGGAGCCACGTCTTCTCCGTCCTGATGGGGTCCCTTCACCCTGATGGTGGGAGCCGAGTGTCCGAGCCGCCTGGACGATGGCCGCTGGCCGCAGGGCGGAGGGCGGCCGGGCGACAGGGGAGTCGGTCCGCTCGCCGCGGGAGTTCCAGTGCTCCGGCCCTTCCCGGCTTCACTCCAATGGTGGGCGGAGCCGAGTCCCGACCGCAGTTCACACCTTGAGCCTTCCGATACGGGGTGCCGGCCCATGATGTGGCGCCGTCTACGCCGAGGCCCGCGGTGGGTCCCCGTGACTTGGTCCGGAAATCGCAAGGGTGACCGGGTGACCGGGTGGCCGCGTAGATCGGGTGACCGGGTGACCGGGTGACCGGGTGGCCGGGTAGATCGGGTGGACCGGGTGACCGGGTGGACCGATGACCGGGGGCCGGATGGCGAGCCGCACCACCCAAGAGCAGCGGCTCTCTGGTGCATCACAGGGGGCCGGGGCAGCTGGGGGCCGGTACGGGCTCTGCCCTCACCGGATGGGCTCGGGGCGGAGACGGTCTCAATCTTGGGCTCCGCGGTGGAGCTCAGTACGCCCGCTGGTCCAGCCTGGAGGAGGAGGCTCAAGACTTCGTTTCTTGACGGTCGATGAGCCTTTAGTACGGGCGAATAAACGGCTTCAAACCGCGCCTGCTTTCATGGGGAGTCCAGACAAAGAGCCATCGACTGCGGCGGGAGACCGGCGCGATGATCGGAGAGCGGGCACCTTCAAGCCCGCGAGCCTCTGCCCCGTGGCGGGCTCGCTCGACGTGACGGTGGAGAACGTGTCGGAGGGAGGGTTATTCGCGACCCTCGACGGGAGCCTCCAGTTCAGGATCCAGATCGTGGGAGAGGCTGAGCCGCGACGGGTTGCGTTGGTTCGTTCCCAGGCGCTGCCCGACGGCAGGACAGGGCTGGGCTTCAAGTTCATGGGGCCAGACGAGATGAAGGGAGCGCGCTGACTCGGCGCCCTTCCGCTTCACTCTGCCATGAAGTCCCTCAACACGATCCTCGGCCTGCAGCTGCTCGCTGGAAGCCTCGTCGCCCTCGCGATCTCGCTTGGGATTCAGACGTCCGCCTTCCACCGGGATGCGATCCGGAGCGCTGATGAGGGCGTCAGCCTCGCAGTGCAGGAGGCCGCGTGGGAGATCGGGCGGCAACGGGACGGGGCCATCGACGCGGCGCTGCTCGCGGCGCAGCGAGAAGATCCGGGCGACCTGGAGGCGGTCCGCAGCCACGCGAGCTTGCCCTCTGTGACCCTCGAATTCGATGCCGCCAGGGAGGCGCGGGTCGTGCGCGGGCGGACCCCCGAGGCCCTCCCTGAGCTGGTCGAGATGATCCGTTCCTCCTCGGTGGCGGGCGTGACCGGTGCGCTCGAGCCGCGTAGCGCGGTGGTGGTCGTCGCCGACGAGCCCTTGGTGGTCGCCGCTGCAGCCAATGTTAGCCAGGCAGGCGTCCGGTCCGTGGTCGCCCGCCCGCTGGACCTCCGGCTCGTGAGAGCCCTGCACCCGGAGGTGGAGTTCACGTTCCATGACCTGTGCGGCTCTCCGCCTCCCAGTCATGTGGCCAATGCGCTGGATCGACTCCTGGTCGCCGGTAGGGAGCCGTCCGGCGGTGCGTCGTCAAGCGGCCAGGAGGCGGTGGGGGCCGTGTCCGCCCGAAGCGACGGCGGAGCGGTCGGCATGCAGTTGTTCCGGGACGGGATGGGGCGCCCTGCGCTCGTGGTTTCTGCGCTCCAGTCTCCTTCGCTGTCCGGCTCGTTCCTGGCGGTCGCGCGGGAGCTCGTGGTCTACCAGCTGCTGGCAGGTGGGATCGCGGCCCTCGTCGCGCTGCGCTTCCTCATGCGATTCGTCCGCCGGCCGCTCAGGCAGATTCACGGCCAGGTGGCGCAGCTCACCCCCTCCACCAAGGTGAAGTCGACCCTGTGCTCGTGGGATGCGCTGGAGTTTCGGCGGCTGGACCAGGCCCTGAAGGGGATGATCGACAAGGCCGCGGTCGATCGGCAGGCCGTCGTCCATGACGCCCGGCGCGCGGGCATGTCAGACGTCTCGATGGGCGTGGTGCACTCCGCAGGCAACCTGCTGAACAGCATCAACGTATCGACCAAGCTCCTGCTGAGGGACGTCGTGGCTGTCGATGTCAACGACATGCACAGCCTTGCCCGCGAACTGAACGAACACTCGGATGACCTCGCCGCCTACATCACGGAGAACGACAACGGCAAGTTCGTCGTCCCCTTCATCGTCGCGATGGCTGACGCCGTGGGGGACCTGCGCTCCCGATGCATCGTGGAGCTGGAGTCTCTCGATCAAGGGCTGAGCCAGGCCGTTGATCTGATCCGGAGCCAGGAGAAGTACGCCGTCGGGCCGACCATGGAGGAGGAGGTTGACCTCTCGGAGGTTGTGGAGAGCGCCCTCGAGGTCGCGGCGACGTCGTTGCCGTCCGTCAGCGGGATCGAGATCGAGCGCCACTTCGAAGGGGCTCCGCTCGTTCGCACTGAGCCCCACCGGCTCAAGAGCGTGCTCATCAACATCATCGTGAACGCCTTTGAGGCGCTGGAGTCCGTCGGCCTGCCCGAGCGGCGGATCGCGCTTCACGTCTATGGAACGGGTGACCGGCGCGTTGTGGTTGAGGTGAGTGACACCGGGTGTGGCATCGACTCGGGCGCGCTCGACCGGATCTTCACCTCCTCGTTCTCGTCCAAGGAAGGCCACGCGGGCGAAGGCCTGCACATGGCCGCAAACGTCTGCCATGAGCTCGGCATCGCCATCGGCGTGATGAGCGAGGGGGCGGGAACCGGCTCGAGCATCAAGCTCAGGATCCCCACCTCGGGGACGGCTGAGCGTGCGGGCGCTGGGCCCAACGAGGGTGCGGCCGAGCCTGCGGCGACGCAGGGCTGATGCGGTAGGGCGGACCCGTGGCTCATATTGAGCCGCTGGCGAGGGGGCGGACTCCTATCTTGGGCTCCGGAGCCGCTGGGAGCGTGGGATCTCACCTGGCGGCGTCCTGGGCCCCACGTGGCGCAGCGCTGCGAGGATGCACGGCCCCGGACCGGTGGAGGAGGGTATCCTCAAGCGAGCCCGCGCCCGCCCCTTCCCAGTAGCCCCTAGAGTCCGCCATGCAATTTCAACGGCCGTCCATTCGAAGGTCGCGATCGCGTCGCGCGATCCTCGGTGTGCCCAGGTCGCTGACGGCATCTGCGAGCGCGCCCACCACGCCCCAGAGCCCCGCGCCCGGCCCGGCGCGCCGCGAGGATCTGGACCTGACCCTCGCCCACCGGGCCACCCAGGGCTTCACACGGCGGACGCTCAAGGACATCCGGAGCGCGGGCCGAGCGGCTTGGATCGACGCGCAGCTCAACCCCCAGCTGATCCCCGACCCCGCGGCAGAGGCGTTCGCCGCACAGTTCCCCAGCGTCTCGATGTCGCTGCCGGACCTGCACGCCAACTACGCGAACTCGGCGCTCGAGCCCTGCGAGCACCTTCAGCAGGTGTGTGTGGCGCGCTCTGTGCTGAGCGAGCGGCAGCTCTTCGAGCGGGTGGTCGAGTTCTGGCACGACCACTTCAACGTCGACCAACTCGAGACCATTCGGGGCCGACTCTTCTTCACGGCGTACGACCGGGACACGATCAGGCAGCACGCGCTCGGCCGCTTCGAGGACCTCCTCGTCTCGGTGGCCAAGAGCCCCGCCATGTCGGCCTACCTGGATGGGGACGTGAACATCGTCGGGGCGGCGAACGAGAACTTCGGCCGCGAGGTGATGGAGCTCCACACCCTCGGCGTGGATGGGCCCTACACCGAGGACGACGTGAGGGACATCAGCCGCTGCTTCACCGGCTGGCGGTACGGCTACTGGCACGAGGCCAACCCGGGAGACTTCTTCTTTGACTCGGCGGACCACGACTTCGGTCCCAAGTCCGTGCTCGGGGTTCAGCTGCCGGGCGGAGGTGGGGTGCAGGACGGTCTGGACATGCTCCACATGCTGGCCGCGCACCCGAAGACGCTCGACTACGTCTCCCGCAAGCTCGTCGGCTGGCTCTCGGGTGCCGAGCCGCCCCAGGCTGCGGTGGACCGGGTGGTCGCGGTCTGGCAGGCCACGGGCGGCGACCTGCGAGAGGTCGTCCGTGAGGCCCTCTCGGACGAGGTTCTCCAGCTCTGCGCGGCGACGACGCAGCTGAAGCTCAAGCGGCCCTTCCACTTCGGCATCGGGCTCCTGCGTCAGCTCAGCGCGGTCACCTCAGATGACTTCATCGGCGCGGCGCGGATCTTCGAGCTCGTCGGGCAGCGGCCGTACGTCTGGGGGACGCCAGACGGGTATCCGGACACCCTGCTCGCGTGGGGGAGCGACGTGAATGGTCGCTGGGCCTACGCCACCAACCTCATCAACGGCGGCCTTCCCGGGCTGACGATCCCGACCTCGGCCCTGAACGACCTCCGCGGCTCCGTGCCGAATGCGTTCCTGGCCAAGCGGCTCGCGATGGAGATGGCCGGCGGGTTGATCCCTGAAGCCGAGGTCGCGCGCGTCCAGCAGTACATAGGGACCCGGCCCTTCTCCGGTCAGGTTCTGAGGGACGCAGCCGCGCTCCTCGCCGCGAGCCCGGGCTATCAGTTCTATTGATCCGGAGACGACCCCATGACACGACGAAGTGAACGTGCGGCGTGCTCCGAGTACGCCAACCTCTCCAGGCGAGGCTTCCTCAGGACGGCCGCGGCCGGCGCGGCCGCCTCCTCTGCGATGCCGCAGATCGCCTTCAGCGCCAGCCGCGGGAGCGGCGGCGGCGTGCAGCGGGACGTCTTGATCAACGTCTTCCTCCGTGGAGGCATGGACGGCCTGAGCGCCGTCGTCCCGTACGGCGACCCGGACTACGCCTCCTCGCGAGGCCCGCTCGCCATCCCCGGCCCCTCGTCCGGGAACGGCTCGGTGGATCTCGACGGGACCTTCTGCCTCTCGCCCTCGGCAGCGCCGCTCCACACGCCCTACGCGGACGGCCGCCTCCTCGTGGTCCACGCCGCTGGCGCCCCGGTTCATACGCTCTCCCACTTCGACGGCATGCGGCGCTGGGAGACCGCCACGCCCGCGGGCAGCGCGCTCCCCCTCTCCGAGGGCTGGGTCTCGCGGCACCTCGACACGATTCAGCCCCTCGGCAGCGGGGCGGTTCGAGCGCTGTCGCTCTCCGCGCTGCTGCCTTGGACGCTCACGGGGGCGCCGGGTGCGATCCCGATCGCCGTCCCGCCGACCTACTCCTTTCCAGGAGAGGCCGCGACCGCGGTCGACCGGCGGCAGGTGCTGGCTGATATGTACGCGCCCCAACCGGCTCCCCTCGGCCCGGCCGCCGTCAGTGCGCTGGATGCCCTCGACCAGGTGGGGGGCGTGCAGTTCTTCGGGTACACCCCGTCAAATGGCGCGGCCTATCCGGGCGGCCCCTTCGGCGGCGGCCTCCGTGCCGTCGCGACCATGCTCAAGGCCGGCCTCGACCTCGAGTGCTGCGTCGTTGACATCGATGCCTGGGACCATCACGTGCAGATGGGGCCGCTCAACGGCACCTACGCGGGCATGCTCGACACCTTCGCTCGATCCCTCGAGGCCTTCTATCTCGACCTCAAGAACTCAGGCATCAGGTACACGCTTGTCGCCCACTCGGAGTTCGGGCGCCGGGTCGCACCGAACCTCAGCGACGGTTGTGATCACGGGTACGGCAACGCGATGTTCCTGATGGGGGACGGGGTGGCCGGCGGACGGGTCCTGACCCAGTGGCCGGGGCTCGCGCCCTCCAGCCTCAACGAGGGGGACCTCGACGTCACCATCGACTACAGGGACGTGCTGGCCGAGGTCGCCGAGCGCCGGCTCGGGAGCCCGGACGCCGGGCCCCTCTTCCCGGGGCACACCGCGACGCACCTCGGCGTGACGATCTAGGTCGGGCTCGCGCCTCTCCGACACGGAGCGGGCGCCCCGTGGCGCCGCCTCCACAGTGCGGCGGCCAACCGAGTGGATGGGAGCTCCTCGCGCTGCGAGGGGGAGCCTTGCGGCGCGCTGCCAGGTCGGGCTTCCGTCCCGCCTGGTCCTTCGTCCTCCTGGGCCCCTCTGCCTCCTGGATGCCTCTGCCTCCTGGATGCCTCTGCCTCCTTGATGCCTCTGCCCGCTGGAGGCCTCTGCCCGCTGTAGACCCGGGCTCGCGTGGTCCGGAGGGCCGGCGAGGAACGGGGCCGCCGCTCGAAGCCTGCGTCCAGGGTGCGGGACCCAGAAGGACGCGGAACGAGGTCCTGCGGACCCGGCCTGGCAGTGGATGCGGCCAGGCAGTGGACCCGGCCAGGCAGTGGACCCGGCCAGGCAGTGGACCCGGCCAGGCAGTGGACCCGGCCTGGAGGGGGCCGAGTTCAGGAGCGACGACATGATCGAGAGTCGTGGCCGCACGGTGCGCGCCGCCTTGACCGCTCGCTCGTCCGCCTCGGCTCACCCTGCGCCCGGCCCGCTCACTTGTCGAAGACGTTGGTCTCGCTGGGGCTGATACGCTCCTCGACGGTCTCGACCGTGAGGTCAAGGCCCTCCAGGTCGAGGGCCTCACCGCCCGCGGCGAGACTCGCCTCGCCGCTCTCGTCGGAGGCCTCCTCGTTGTCGACGTCGTCTCGTTGATCCTTGTTTTGGTTCATGGCTGGTGCTGGGTTCAGCCCCGCGCGCTGGCGAGGGCCGGGGTCGTAAGGGTGGTGGAGGAGGCGGCGCGGAGCACGCCGAGCCGATGGAGCTCGGCGGCGAATTGCTCGAGGCGCTCGACGGCAGCGGCAGACGCCCCCGCGCGAGTCTGGGCCTGCACCAGCGCCCCGAGGGTACCGTGCTCTCGGAGGGCGGCGAGGACGCGGACGCCGCCGTCCCGGAGCTCGACGAACTCGCCGTTCTCCGGGTCATAGAGGAGGAAGCGCTCCTTCGGGTCGAGGGGCGGTAGCTTCTCCTCGGCCACGCGGTCTGCGTCTCGGACATACCTGCCCGTCAGGAAGTCCGGGCGAGCGGCGCGGGCGAGTGGGTCTCCGAGGGTCCTGACGGCGTCGGAGTGGCTGAAGCCGAGGGGGACGGTGACGAGACCTTCACTCACGGTCAGCTCGGGGGCAGCCTCGCGCTCGGCCCGCGCGGCGGTGCGGTCCGCGCAGCGCCCCGAGAACCCCTGGGGCGTCTCACCGGAGGCGAGGTGGAGGAAGTAGTGACTCTTCTGCATGAAGTAGAAGATGTTGTCACCGGAGAAGATCGCGAGGTTGCGTCGGAAGGAGGCCATCATCTCCTCGAACATCTCCGCCGCCTCCTCCTGGGTCATCCCGACGTCGGCCACGTAGTCGTGGTAAAGGGCGAGGTCTCCCGGGGCGTCGAGGACGCGGATCCCGAACTGCTCGGGCTCCTTGTAGGTCTTCGCGACCTCGTCGATGTGGAAGGTCTGGAGCGACACCTCGCGGATGATGTCGGCGTGCTTCTCGATGAACTCCAGGGTCGCGCGTGCCTCCTCGCGGGTCTCCGTGGGGAAGCCGACCATGGCGTAGAAGGTGACGCTGATGTTGGCCTCCGTGCAGTTGCGGGCGACCTCGACCACCGACTTCAGGCTCTGGCCCTTCATCATCATCTTGAGGATCCGCTTGGTGGCGGACTCAAACCCGAAGAGGAGCTTCCTGCACCCGGACTCGTAGAGCCGCCTCGCGCCGTCGGCGTCATAGGCCTTGGGCTCGATGCGGGCGTCAGCCCACCAGGTGATGCCAGCGTCCGCCTCGATCAGCTGCTCGGGGAGGTCCTTGATCATCCCCGGGGGCATGCAGTCGGTGATGAAGTTGAAGTGGGTCGACTCGTAGCGGTCGCGCAGCTCGACGACGTGGCGCGCGATGGTCTCCGAGGAGCGCGTGCGGTACCCCGGACCGATGACCGTGGGGAGCGTGCAGAAGGTGCACTCACCGTAGTAACAGCCCCGGTTGACGTCGTAGGGGATGACCACCTCCGGCGAGAAGTACTTGTCCATCGGCAGCCCGTCGAGGTCCGGCGCGGGGGCGTCGTCCAGCTTGATCGGGTGCGCGGCCATGTTCTTCACGGACACGGGGCGCGCGGGGTCGGCGCGGTCCCACCACGCGAGGCTCCCGACGTCGTGTAGCGGCTCGCCGAGTCTGAGCGCCTCGCAGAGCATCAGGAGGGGCCGCTCGCCCTCGTGGAACACCATCGAGTCGAAGCACTCCGCCATGCCGGGGGCCGCCATGACCTTGTCCCCGATGTAGGCGAGGAAGCCGCCGCCCATGGTGATGTGGCAATCGGGGAGCGCGGCCTTGACCATCCGCGCGAGGGTGAGCGCCGGGATCAGCTGGCTACCGTAGAGGACCGAGAGCCCGAGCAGCCGCGGCTTGCGCGCGACGAGCCGTGGCATGACCTGCTCGCGATAGAACTCGATGAAGGGGTTTTGCTCCTCGTCCAGCGTCGCTGCCAGGACGTCCTCACTCGAGTCGTTCGAGTAGGACATCGTGAAGTTGTGGGGGGTGAGTTCGCTCGGGTAGTGGGCGGCGGAGACCAGCCGGAGGCCGTGGTAGAGGGTCCGGACCGCGGGGACGTACCGGTCGGGGTCCCAGAAGCCACGGTCGCCCTCCACGGGATGGTCCTGGCCCCTCAGGATCGCCTTCGCCGACTCGACGCGGCTGATGAGGGACGCCGCAGAGGCCGCGCTCTCGGCCGCGGCGCGCCAGGCTCGCATCTGGCCGAGCGGGAGGCGGTCCCCGTCGAAGCGGCCGAGCGGCAGGCGCTGCTCGACCTTCGCGGCGGCACGGGTCAGCGACTCCTCGGTGAGGAAGTGGTCGAAGGCCTCGACGGAGAGGTCCATCTGCTGGACGTCCCCGTAGCCGCTTGCCTGGAGCCATGCCTTGAGGCAGGGCAGCGCGAGGTGGGGCTGGGTCCAGTGTCCCTGCGGAGGGAACGCGAGGGTCACGGGGAAGTCGTTGCTGGGGAGCTTGATCATGGCGCCGTGGTCGAAGAGGTGTGCCGAGTACAGGAACTCGGGTTGGAGGTCGCCGCGTCAGCCGGCGGGATGAGGACGCCAGACTCGATCAGCCCAGCCGCGGCGTCTCGGACACCCGGGGCCTCGAGGGCGGTCGAGATGCGCGCGTGCTCTTGGTCGGTGCGAGCGAGGGCCATGGCCTGGGCCAGCCGGGCGGAGCCGCTGGAGAGCCGGACCGTCCTGACCCCAGCGAGCCGGCCGGGGGCCGGGGAGGGAGCGACGATCGCGAAGGTCATCTCCTCGGAGCCGAGAGGCGCGAGGCTGGCCGCGGGGCTAGGGGGGGCACCATCGCGCCCCTGCTTGAGCGCCTCGACCGCGGCTCCTAGGTCCAGCCTGGTTGAGATCAGCTCTGCGCCCAGCGTCCAGCGGAGCGCTCGAGCAGGACGCGCCCCTCGCGCGGCGACGCGGACCAGCGCGTTCTCCCAGCGGAGGAGGGCGTCGAGGATCGGGCGCATGTCCGAGGTGGCCAGGCGCTGACGGGCAAAGGTCTCGAACGTCCTGCCGTCTGCGCGGAGGTCGCGCGCGAGCGCGAGGATCGAGAGCCCAGTGGCAGCGGCCAAGGCGCGGACGGACCGGGGATAGCGCATGAGGGTCTCGCCGAATTCCCCGCTCAGGAAGACGAGCTCCGCGAGCTTCTCCTCGGGATAGGGCAGGAGGGACCAGGTGGAGAAGATGTCGGGGTGCTCGAGGATCAGCGCGCGTTCGGCCGTCGCCACTCCGGCTCCCAGCGCCATGTCCGGGGGAACCCCTGGGACCGGGCTCGACTCTGCTCCGAACTCCTCTCCGAGGGCGCAGCCAGGCTGGGGGTTCACAAGGTGGAGGGAGAGGTTGACCCCGGCCCTCAGCGCAGCGGAGGCGCAGAACTCGAGGGACTCGTTCAGCTCCTCGTCGCCCTCGCCTGGGAGGCCCAGGATCAGGGACAGGATCGGGGTCACGCCCGCAGCGGCGCAATCATCGACGACCTGCAGGAGGTCCACGTCGTCGCGCATGCCCTTCTGGTTGGCGGCGCGGACCGCGGCGGAGGCGGACTCGATTCCGAGCAGCACACGGTCGCACCCGGCACCGCCCATGGCGGAGAGCAGCTCGGCGTCCAGGTGGTCCGCGCGCGCCCGGACCTCCCAGGGCACCTGGACCTCGCGCTCCCTGAGCCCCTCACAGAGCGCCAAGGCGTGGTTGCGGTCAGCGCCAAAGAGGTCGTGGCAGAGGTAGGCGCGGCGCGCCCCTGGGATCCCGCGCAACGAGGCCATTTCCTCGACGAGGCGTGCGGCGGGGAGGGGGCGGGACCGCCGGCGCCAGGTGCGCCCGATCGAGCAGAACGAGCAGTCGTACGCGCAGCCGCGGCCGGAGTCGATGGGCACGAGGCCGTCCTCCTCGCCGGTGATCTCCTTGTACTTGGCGATGGGCGGGAGGAGGTCCCACGCATAGGCGGGGAGCGCGGACAGGTCTCGGAGCATGGCCCGGTCCGGAGCACGGCGGACCTCTCCGTCCTGGCGATGGGTGATCCCGTTGACGGCGCCCGCCGCCTCAAGCCCGCTCTCGAGCGCGTCGCAGAGCTCGATCACGGTCACCTCGCCCTCCCCGCGGGCCACGAGGTCGACCGCGGGAAAGCGCTCGAGCAGCTCCACGTCGACGCCGTGGACGCCGGGGCCGCCGAGCACGATCGGCACCCCCGGCCAGGTCTCCTTCAGCTGCTCAGCGATCAACAGGGCCACAGGCAGGGTCGCGCCCATGACGGACAGGCCGACCACGTCCGGGCGGCCCCGGCTCGCGAGGAGCGCTGCCGCTGCGACGGGGAGCCCGTCCCCCGCGGGGAGGTCCCCGCTGCCGAGCCGGAAGGCCAGGTCCTCAAGGGCGACGTCGTGACTTGCGTCACGGAGCGCCCCCCCGAGCCTCAGGAGGCCGGGAGGCGGCATCGAGTACCCGAACGTGTCGGCGTGGGGCGAGGAGGCGAGCAGGATCTTCAACGGACGTGGGACGCACAGCCTAGCCCTTCCCGGGGCAGATCGGGAGGATGACAGAGCCTCAAGCGGCTACGATCGGGCGCGGAGGATCGTTGGCCGGATCCGGTTCAATGAAAGACGTCGTCAACGTTCAAGGGACCCCGCGACTCCGCCTCGCTGTGCGCGAGTGGGCACCGGTGACCGTGGCGCTCCTCCACATGCTCACGCTGCTGGACGTCGGGCCGGTGGACGATGACTACATCGTCTATCGCTACGCCAGGCACTGGGTCGAGGGGGTCGGGCCCGTCTTCAATCCCGGCGAGGTGCCCGTGGACGGCGCGACGAGCCCAGGGTGGTTCCTCGTGGCGGCCCTCGGGCTGATCCTCGGGATCACCCCCGGAGTCTGGACCCCCCTCGTCGGCGCGGTGAGCTTCGGTCTGCTCGTGCTGTTCGTTGGCCGCTGGGCGCGCTCCCGTGACTCGAGCCTCCTCGCGGAGCTGGCGCCCTGGTGGGTGGCCCTGTCGCCGGCTGTCGCCTGGCACGCGATGGCTGGCCTCGGGACCGTCCCCCTTGCGGCGGCCATCGCGCTGGGCTTCCACCGCTGGTCCCGCTGGGCGCTCGGCGACGGCGGGGCGGTTGTCCCGGGCCTGGCGTTCGCAGCAGCGTGCGCCCTGCGGGCGGAGGCCCTCCTCCCCTGGGCCGCCTGTCTCCTGACCATGCGACCGGCGCGGCCGTTGCGGCTCGCGGAGGTCGGGTGGATGGCCCTGCCGGCTGTCACCTTGGTGCTCCTCGGGGGTCTCAGGTTCCAGGTCTTCGGCGCCTTCATGCCCCACGCCCTTGGGCTCAAGGCGCTCCCGCTCGCTGTCGAGCTGGAGTATGGCGCCCGATACCTCCTGCGCTCTCTTGGCGA
>CBFHHK010000030.1:0-2625 GCA_965655435.1 Planctomycetota bacterium
TCGACCCGCTGACGCACCGCGTCCTGCCGGCGGAGGCGCCGGCGCACCTGGCCCCGCGAGTGGACCTGCCGGTGGAGGCCAAGGCCCCCAGGGCGCTGGTCCCCAGTCGCCCCCGCCCATGGGCCTCCCGCAGATCCCGCTCGGCGGGCTGCCGGTGATGCCTGGCCAGGACCCCTACGACATCGACCGCTTCGGACGTATCGAGGACAGCAACGACTGGCAGCTGTGGTGGTCCTTCAACAAGGACCGCTTCCTGCGCTTCTCGAACATCCAGACCGGCCGCGCCTTCACGGGCAGCGATGACTTCTACCTCGGTAGTGGCCAGCGCGAGCAGGAGACGGTCGGCGGGCGCGCTCAGGACCGCGTCATCGACGGCATCCTCTCGGACGCCCTCCTCAAGGGTCTCGAGAAGGGCGGCTCCAACGAGTTTTGCCAATCGGCGCTCATCGCCATGACGCGAGTCGGCGGCGAGAACCAGGGCAAGTTCGACTGGGTGACCAACTGGTTCCTCGCGAACGGCACCGACGAGATGCACACGACGGCGGCCTTCGTGCTCGGCCTGACCGGCAACGCGTCGCGGGTCGACATGCTCCGGGAGATCGCCCTCAACACGACGGAGGGCTGCAAGCTCATCTCTCCTGAGGGGGAGCACCCCACCGCCCGTGTCCCCATGTCCATGCGCTCCTACGCGGCGTACGGGCTCGGCATGATCGGCTCCAGGAGCACGGACCAGGCGGTCCGGTCCCGGGTCGTCCGGACGCTGATCGATATCCTCGAGAACGACGCCTCGGACGCCAACGATGCCCGCGTGGCAGCGATGATCTCCCTGGGGCTCGTCCCGCTGCAAGTCGATGAGGAAGTGGTGGCCTGCTACTGCGGCACCTGCGTCGTCCCCGACCCCCACACCTCCCTGCGCCCGCAGGTGACGTACCTCATGCGGTACTTCACGGCGGACGAGGAGTTCGACCCGGTCCTGCGTGCCCACACGGCGACGACCCTTGGTCGTCTCGTCGCGGCCCGTCCGGACGGGATGACCGAGCGGATGAAGGAGGGCATCGCCGAGGTCCTCGTTCGCGCCCTCGAAAAGTCCGCCCGACAGCCCCGTCAGGTGCGTGAGAGCGCCACCCTGGCCCTCGGGCTCATCGGGGACGCGGACAACGACAACACGGACAAGTGGATCCGCTGGGCCCTCCGTCGCTCGATGAAGGGCGGCGGCGAGATGGAGCGTCGCTTCGCGATGATCTCCCTCGCTGAGGTCGGCGGTCACGCCGGCCAGGGTGACGAGCCCTTCGCCGGGATCGGCGACGTGCGTAACACCCTGACCCGCGGGCTCTCCTCCGGTAAGAAGAAGGAGAAGGCGTGGGCGGCTATCGCCCTCGGCGTGCTCGGCCACGAGCTCCGCGCCAAGGGCATCGAGCCTGACTCTGGCGTCGACACGGCCATCCTGTCCTCCATGCGCTCCGCCAAGCGCGTCGCGGACCTGGGTGCCTACTCGATCGCCATGGGCCTGCGTGGGACGCCGGATGCGGCGCCGCGCCTGCTCAAGAAGCTCGACCAGGTCCGTGACGAGGACGCCCGCGGCTACGTCGCGATGTCCCTCGGCATGGTCGGCGCGCGCGAGGCCATCGAGTCGCTGCAAGAGACCCTCGTGGACGCGGAGGAGCAGCCCCTGCTCCAGACGCGCACGGGACTCGCCCTCGGCATGCTCGGTGACCAGAGCGTCGCCGAGTCCCTGCTGGAGGTCCTGAACTCGTCCCTCGACGAAGAGGACGGAGACGCCCGCCAGATCGCGGCCGTGTCTGCCCTCGGGTACATCGGGGACAAGCGCGGGGTCGAGATCCTCTGCGAGATCGTGACGGACGCGGAGGACAAGTACTCTGTCGCCGTCCGCGAGACCGCCGTGGTGGCCCTCGGACTCTGCGGTGATCGCACCTCCCGCCCCTGGCGGACGATGCTCACCATGGGCTCGAACTACCTCGCCAACACCAAGACCCTCACGAGCGGGGACGGCACAGGCGTCCTCGACCTCAAGTAGGTCGCCTCACCTCGCGCGGCTGGTGGTCACACCACGCGGCCGTGCATTAGGCTCAGGGCCCCGCGGAGCGAACGCTCCGCGGGGCCCTTCCCATGGACTGGACCCGCCTCCCCCAAGACCGGCTCCTCGACGTCCCCATCAAGGACCTCGGGCTGACCCTGGAGACCTCGCCCCTCCAGGCGAGGCTGGAGGAGCTTCACGCGGAGCTTGCGAGGCGGTCCATCGCCTTTCGGCCCTACGCCTGGCTCTCCACCGAGTGGTTCACCCCGGACGACGCCACGGGCTTCGCGATCCCCTTCTACCTCGCCCACCCGCGGCTCGTCCGGCTCGAGCGAGCGCAGATGCTTGAGGTCGAGGGAGCCACCCGCGAGGGGTGCATGAAGATCATGCGCCACGAGGCCGCCCACGCCCTCGACAACGCCTTCGGGCTCCGGCGCAGGCGGCGCTGGCGGGAGGTCTTCGGGCGCGCCGGTGCCCCCTACCGCAGCTCCTACACCCCGGACCCGAACAGCCGCGCGTTCGTCCAGCACCTCGACTACTGGTACGCCCAGAGCCACCCGCTGGAGGACTTCGCGGAGACCTTCGCCGTA
>CBFHHK010000030.1:2631-27219 GCA_965655435.1 Planctomycetota bacterium
AGCCGCGCGTTCGTCCAGCACCTCGACTACTGGTACGCCCAGAGCCACCCGCTGGAGGACTTCGCGGAGACCTTCGCTGTATGGCTGCGCCCCGGGAGCCGCTGGCGAAAGCGCTACGAGGGCTGGGCCGCGCTCGACAAGCTCCAGTTCACGGAGGAGCTCATGGGGAGCGTCGCCAGGGAGGAACCCCGGCGGACCACGCGTCGCAAGGAGGAGCCGCTCGCCCGCGTCCGGCTGACCCTCCGCGAGTACTACGAGCGGAAGAAAGAGATCTACGCGAGCGAGGGGACCCCGGCCCTCAACGGCCAGCTGCGCCACTCGTTCCCCCGCGCAGGAGGCGCCGCGAACGACGCGCCAC
This sequence comes from Planctomycetota bacterium, assembly GCA_965655435.1. Classification (GTDB taxonomy): domain Bacteria; phylum Planctomycetota; class UBA1135; order UBA1135; genus Saltatorellus. The sequence goes on from CBFHHK010000030.1 coordinate 2,990, forward strand.
GCCTCGCCCCCTTCCTCCGCAAGCACCGCGCGCGCCTCGTGCGCCAGGTCGCGGCCGCCACGGGGCAGCACCGCTACCTCCTGGACCACGTGGTCCGGGAGATGGCCATACGCGCCCGCGCGGAGGACCTGCGCATCCTCCAGGGCGACGCAGACGCCCTGCTCGACTCGGCCATCCTGCTCACCTCGCTCTCCTCCCAGTTCGTCTACGGGGGTCACCCCAGGTACCACCGATGACCAAGCGTAAGCTCCGCGTCGCCGTCCTGATGCACGCCCACCTCGCGCCGCCCCCGTCCGTCGAGGGCCTCACGGAGAAGGAGCTCAACGACATCAAGCAGGAGATGGACGTGTGCACGACCCTCGCTGGCCTGGGGCACGAGGTGATCCACGTCCCGGTGGTCGACGAGCTCGCGCCGATCCGGCGAGTCCTGAAGGAGCGCAAGCCCCACCTCGCCTTCAACCTGCTCACCCACTTCCATGACGCGGGCATCTATGACTCCGCAGTGGTCTCGTGGCTCGAGCTCATGAAGCAGCTCTACACGGGGTGCAACCCCCGCGGCTTGCTCGCGGCGAACGACAAGGCCCTCTTCAAGAAGGTCCTCGCCTACCACCGGGTCCGGGCGCCCCGCTTTTTTGTCGCCCCGCGCGGCAAGCGCCTGCCGCGGCTCCCCAAGGGCCTGCGCTGGCCACTCTTCGTGAAGTCTCGGAGCGAGCACGCCTCCACGGGCATCAGCCAGGCCTCGATCGTCCATGACCTCGATCAGCTCCGGACCCGGGTGACCTACATCCACGACACCGTGGGGACCGGCGCGCTCTGCGAGGAGTACATCGAGGGCCGAGAGCTCACCGTGGGTGTGCTCGGCAACAAGCGCGTGGAGATCAGCCCCATCTGGGAGCTGTTCATGGACGACCTCTCCCCCGGGGTCCCCAACATCGCCACCAGCCGCGTGAAGTGGGACCCCGAGTACCAGCGCAAGATCGGCCTGCGCACCGGACCCGCGGAAGACCTGGACGAGTCCACCACGGAGCGCATCCGCCGCACGGCGCGCCGGATCCACCGGGCCGTAGGGCTCTCCGGTTACAGCCGCATCGACATGCGTATGGACCGCGAGGGGCAGGTCTGGATCCTCGAGGCCAACCCGAACCCCGACCTGTGCTTCGGCGAGGACTTCGCCGAGAGCTTCGAGCGGCTGGGCTACAGCTACCCGCAGCTGATCCAGAAGATCCTCAACCTCGGGCTGCGCTACGAGGCGCCCTGGATGGGCTGAGAGCCGGCCGGGAACGGCCAGCTCTCTACCCGTGTGCCAGGCTCACTCGGCTGCGCTCCCGTCCGCGGCGGGCTCGCCCGCCTCGGGAGTCTCCAGCGAGCGTTCGTCGCGCAGGCGACGAATCATCGCCACGAAGGTGTCGAAGGGGACCACCTGCTGCTCACGGGTCCCGCGACGCCGCACGGCCACCGTACCCTCCGCCGCCTCCCGCTCGCCGGCGATCAGCATGTAGGGCACCTGCTCCTTCTGGGCGTGCTTGATCTTCTTGTTCATGTGGCCGACGTCCAGCATGGCGTCGACCCGGAACAGCTCGGACTCCAGCGCGTCCGCGAGCTTGCGCGCGTAGGGCGAATGCTCCTCACGGATCGGGATCACCGCCACCTGGGTCGGCGCGATCCAGAAGGGGAACTTGCCGCCGAAGTGCTCGATCAGGCCGCCGACGAAGCGCTCGAGGGAGCCGAGGATGGCGCGGTGCACCATGATCGGCCGCTTGAGCCCGCCGTCGGAGTCGGTGTAGTTCAGGTCGAAGCGCTCGGGCAGGTTGAAGTCGCACTGAATGGTGCTGTTCTGCCACTCGCGCCCCAGGGCGTCCTTGATCTTGTAGTCGATCTTGGGGCCGTAGAAGGCGCCGCCCCCCTCGTCCAGCTCGAGCTCGAGCCCGACGATCTGGGCCGCCTCCTCGAGGGACGCCGTGGCGCGGGCCCAGATGGCCTCGTCGCCGATCGTCTTCTCCGACGGCCGGGTGGCGAGGTAGGCCTTGTACTCGAACCCGAAGGTCGTGAGCACCTTGTGGATGAGTCGGCAGACGCCCGCGATCTCCTCCGCCAGCTGATCAGGCGTGCAGAAGATGTGAGCGTCGTCCTGGGTGAACCCGCGCACGCGGAGCATGCCGTGGACCACGCCGCTGCGCTCGTAGCGATACACGGTGCCGAGCTCCGCCCAACGCAGGGGAAGCTCGCGGTAGCTGCGGCCGCGGTCCTTGTAGATCAGCGCGTGGCCCGGGCAGTTCATGGGCTTGACCCGATACGGGAACGCGTCGAGTTCCATCGGCGCGTACATCATCTCGCCGTAATTCTCGAGGTGACCCGACACGGCGAACAGGCTCTCACGCGAGACGTGCGGCGTATAGACCGCCTTGTATCCGCCCCGGGTGTGCAGGTCCCACCAGAACTGCTCGAGCTCACGTCGGACGGTGCCGAGGTTCGGGTGCCAGAAGACGAACCCGGCGCCGGCCTCCGCGTGCACGCTGAACAGGTCGAGGTCCGTGCCGAGTTTCCGGTGGTCTCGCTTCTTGACCTCCTCGAGCCACTCGAGGTGCCCGGTGAGCTCCTCCTTGGTCCAGAAGGCCGTCCCGTAGATGCGCTGCATCATCGGGTTCTTCTCGTCCCCTCTCCAGTAGGCGCCGGCCACGTGCTGGAGCTTGAAGTGGAACTGGTGGTCCTTGAGGGAGTCCACGTGGGGGCCCTCGCAGAGGTCCCCCCACCGGTCGTCGCCCTCGCCGTGGGAGTAGAAGGTGATCTCCTCTCCCTCGGGGATGAGGTCGAGCCCCTCGAGCTTGAAGGTCTGGCCCCAGCCCTCAAGGCGCGCCTTCGCCTCCTCGCGGGTCAGCGTCTCCTTCTCGAGCGCTGGGGACCGCTTGGCGATGCGGCGCATCTCCTTCTCGATCTTCCGCAGGTCCTTGTCCGTCAACGGCTCCGGCAGATCGAAGTCGTAGTAAAAGCCGTGCTCGATGGACGGCCCGAAGCCGAACTGCGCACCGGGGATCAGCTTCTGGACCGCGGAGGCCATGAGGTGAGCCACCGAGTGTCGGAGCGTCGACAGGGGAAAGGGCCCCTCGACCTGAGGAACCGGATCTACCTGAGTCATCTTCTTGTCGCGGGATCGTTGGCTCCAGGAGCCCCCGACCTGAGGGCTCCGGAGACGAGGGCGCTCCCGGTCGGCGGCCTCGTGGAGAGATTTAGACCAGAGTCTAGGCCCTCCGCCAGCCGGTTCCCCGCGCCGCCCTCTGCATTTCTCGGTCGATCCGGCCCCTCTCTGCGGCCAGGCGTCGTCCCCGTATGATCTCGCGAGACCCGGAGGTCAACCACATGGACATCGTCATCTACCTGTTCGACGGCATCACCGCCCTCGACGCCGTGGGCCCCTACGAGGTCCTGACCCGGCTCCCCGGGGCGCGCGTACGCTTCGTCGGGCCAGAGCGAGGGACCGCCAGGACGGACAACGGCGCCCTCGCCATGGTCTGCGACGCGGGCCGGGACGAGATCGAACGGGCGGACGTGCTCCTCATGCCAGGGGGCTTCGGGACCCGTGGCCTGGAAGGAGACGGGGAGCTCCACGAGTGGATACGCCGCATCGACCGCACGACGACCACGACCATGTCCGTCTGCACCGGCGCCATGGTCCTCGCCGCGGCAGGGCTCCTCGACGGGCACGAGGCCACCACGCACTGGATCTCGCTGGAGCGCCTCGCCGAGTACGGCGCGATCCCGACGGAGCAGCGCGTCGTGACGTCCGGCAAGTACATCACCGCGGCGGGCGTCTCCGCCGGGATCGACATGGCCCTCGAGTTCGCGGCGCGAGTCGCAGGGGACGAGCTCGCCATGTCCGTGCAGCTGGGCATCGAGTACGACCCATCGCCGCCATTCGACTGCGGCTCCGTCCGGAAGGCGCCGCCCGCGGTCGTGGAGTCGATCCGCGCCCGGTTCAAGTCGCGCGGCTAGCCGCCGGCGCGCCCCTCGTCGCCGCGCCAGAGCTTGACCTCGCACTCCAGCTCGACGCCTGAGCGCTGCGCGACGAGGTCCTGGACCTCCTCGATCAGGCCGAACACATCGGCCGCCGTCGCGGCCCCGCGGTTGATCAGGAAGTTCCCGTGCCGCTCGGAGATCGTCGCCTCTCCCCTGCGGCGGCCCTTGCCCCCCGCCTCGTCCACGAGGAGCCCGGCGGTCTTGCCGCCAGAGCGCTCGGGGTCGGGGTTCTTGAACACGCAGCCGGCGCTGCGCTCGGTGACCGGCTGCACCGCGTTCTTGCGACGCAGGTACTCCTTGGACGCCTCGGTGACCTCAGCCTTCGAACGCGGCTCGAAGCGCAGCACGGCCCCGGCGACGATGGCGTCGCCGAGCCGCCCGTCCCGGTACTCGGGCGTCCACGCGTCGCGGGTGATGTCCTCCATCTCCCCCGCCGCGTTGACGAGGCGGATCTGCTCCACGACGTCGCTCATCTGCCAGAGGGTCCCATCCGGGTCCTTGCCGCCGGCGTTCATGGCGATCCCGCCGCCCACGTGCCCAGGGACGCCGGCCATCTTCTCCAGGCCCGAGTAGCCGAGGTCCCGCGCGGCCCGACACAGCTTGGGCAGGGGCGCGCCGCTCCACACCACGAGCCGCGGGTCATCGGCCGGGTTCGCCGGAGCCACCCGGGCCGACGGGAGCTGCTCATCGAGGGTCTCCTCGGCGCTCAGGTCGCCCGGACGGAAGATCCGATTCAGGCGCTCGGTGGAGATGACCACCCCCTCGAGCCCCGAGTCATCAATCACCACGTTGGCCCCGCCACCGAGGATCCGCATGGGGATCGCCCGCTCACGCGCGGCGACGATGGCCTCACGGAGCTGCTCGGGGTCCGCCGGCTCGAGGAGCCAGGCCACCGGGCCACCGACGCGGAGCGTCGTGCGGTCCTTGAGATCAGCTCCCGGAAGGGAAGCGCAGGGCCAGTGCATCGAGGAGATCCAGCTTGAGCGTATCGATGTCCCCCGCCCCCATGACGAGGGCGCAGGCGTTGGGCTTCACCCCTTCCACGAAGCGGCCGCAGGAGTCCAGCAGCGAGCCACCGGCGACGGCGTCCACGCCGGCCCTGCGCAGCTTGGATGCGAGCGTCACCGCGTCGGCACCCTCGATGCGGTCGATGTGCTTGCGAGCGCCGTAGACCTCAGTCACCACGACCCGCCCGGTCCCGCGGAGCGCCTCCACGAAGCCCTCCATGTGCCGCGCCGTCCGGCTGGCCTGGTGGGGCTGGAAGAGCACCTCGAGGTCCCTCCCAGGGAACGCGCGCCGCGCGGCCTCGATGGTGACGCGGACCTCCGTGGGGTGGTGCGCGTAGTCGTGGACGACGGGGACTCCCCCCGACACGCCCCACTTCTCGAAGCGGCGAGCCGCCCCCGGGAACTCCGCGACGCCGCGCGCTGCCGCCGCGGGGCTCACGCCCGCGCAGCCCACGGCGAGCGCGATGGCGAGGGCCGCGTCCTCCACATTGAAGCGGCCGGGGATCGACAGCTGAACCTCGGGGGTCGCCCAGCCGGGGCCCCGCACCTGGAAGCGAAAGTAGCCGCGGTCCTGCCCGAGGAGGTCGAGCTGGATCTCCTTGCCGAGCCGCCAGACGCGGCCGCGCGCCGCCTCGGCGATGGCGTCGGGCACCTCCGAGCCGAGCACCACGAGGCCCTCGGCGGAGACCCGGTCCACGAAGCGGCAGAAGCCGCGCTCCAGCTCCTCGAGGCTCCCGTAGCAGTCGAGGTGGTCCTCCTCGAAGTTGGTCACGATGGCCCCGAAGGGCTGCAGCTGAAGGAAGGAGCGGTCGTACTCGCAGGCCTCGACCGCGAGCCAGCCCGTGGGGTCCGGCGAGATCGCGTTCACCCCCCGGGCCTGATGAAGGCCGCCCACGAGGGTGCCCGGCGCGGGACCGCCCGCCGCCTCCAACGCCTCGTAGATCATCCACGTGGTGGTCGTCTTACCGTGGGTCCCGGCGATCGCGAGCGTCCGATCCGGCGGGCTGAGTCGGCCGAGGAGCTCGGAGTATTTGATGACCTCCACGCCCCGATCGCGGGCAGCGCGGACCTGTGGGTCGTCGTCGGAGACCGCCGCGGAGCGCGCGACGAGCTCGACCTCGGCGGGCAGGTGGGCCGCGTCACTCGCCCCGAGCCTCACTTCGATGCCCAGGACGCCGAGGCTCGCCGTGAACGGAGACGCCTCCCGGTCATGCCCTGAGACCTCATGCCCCGCCTCCGCGAGGAGGCGCGCTGCTCCAGAGAGGCCCGCTCCGCCGGCGCCAAGCATGTGGATCTTCCGGGGAAGTCGGGGATGCGCCGATGCGGCGCGCGCGGAGGTGCTCTCGCTGGTTCGGTTGGACACGACCGCTATCCAACCAAACGTGGACACCAGCTTGAAGCGTCGAGCCAGGAACCGGACACTCGCTTCATGACTTCATTGGATCTCCGCGTCGTCCACACCGCAGATTCCTACGTCCAGGCTCAGCTGCTCGTTGGACTCCTCGAGTCCGAGGGCGTGGCCGCCCGGGCCGCGGGCTCCGAGCTCATGGATGAGTTCAGCGCGGCCCAGCGGCTGATCGGCCCCACGCAGGTCGTCGTGAAGGAGGAGGACCTCGAGCTGGCGTCCGAGATCGTCGCTGCGTGGCGAGATCACAACTCCGCCGCCCCCCCCTCGGCGACCCCACCACCAGAGCAGAGCTAGCTCCACGGAGATCTGCCCCGCGCTGACCTCTCCCTGACCTCTCCCTGGCGGCTCCAGGGCGGCTCCAGGGCTTCGACTCGGCTTCGACTCCGCTCCGCCCACTGAGCCCTCACCGGCCATGGGGCCGCCCGGGCCCCCCTGAGGCCCCCCTCGCCCTCGGATCCTCGAGCCGGTGGCACTGAGCCTCAAGGAATCACCGCTGCCGGACGAAGTCAGCACTATCCGGCCCGCCCAGACTCCCCCTGTTCTGCCCATGCGACACCTCACCCTCGCCCTCGCGTTATCCACGGCCCTCGCCGCCTGCGGCGCTCCGAGCGCCTCAGTCACCCCTTTCATCGCCTCCGTCGGCATCGACGGGGACCTGGGCGTCGGCGACGGCGCCGGGACCTCGGTAGCCTCGAGCTTCGATGACCTCGGCCTCGATGACAACGAGGCGGTGGTCGGAGGCCTAGTGCGGCTGAACTTCGCGGGGGCGGAGCTCTCCATCTCCGGCTACGGCGTCGACTTCGAGGGGACAGGGACCGCCACGGGCAACTTCGAGTATCAGGGTTCGGTCATCACCGCCGGCACCAACGTGGCGTCGGACATCCAGCTCGACACTGCCCGCGCGCTGTTCACCTGGGACATCATTCCGCTCGACGGGCTGGACCTCGGGCTCGGCTTCGGCGCGACCCTGCTCGACCTCGACTTCCGCCTCCAGGAGATCGGCGGCGCGGGGACCACCATCGAGTCAGAGGAGCTCATCCCGGTCCCCCTCCTGGCCGCGCGGGCCGCGTGGACCTGGGGCCCGGTGGCCCTGCGCGCGGACGCCGGGGGGCTCGTCGTCGAATACGACGAGTCAGAGGCCTCCATCTTCGACATTGGCATCTCTGCCTCGGTGGACCTCTTCGGAATCGGCGACCTCGTGGTCGGCTACAAGACCATGAAGATCGACGCGGAGTACACCGATGATGACGCCCAGATCGACACGGACCTCGACCTGAGCGGCTACTACATGGGCGCGCAGTTCTCCTTCTAAGGGCAGCTTCCCCTCGGGCTATGCCCACCGCGCAGCGGGTCCCCTCCACGGCGGGCGCCGGGTCTCCACGGGACCTAGCGCCCGCCGTCAATTGTGGAGGCCACTCGCCATCTGCCTGGCCGACACCTCCTCAGCGTGGCGAGCTGTCGGCCAGGCAGATGGCGTCCCTCGCAGCCCGCCTCACCGGCCGGCGGGAGGACCCTGCGCGGCGGCCTCAGCGAAGGAATCGGCGCAGGAAGGGCCTGGTGCGGTCGGTACCCCCTTGAGCGCGCCCCATGCCAGGCCCCGGGTTGGGGAGCCGGCAGCGGGTCGAGGCCCATGCGGCGGGTCCGGTCCACGGCGGCGGGTTCGATTCGCGGCAGCGGGTTCGATTCGCGGCAGCGGGTCCGCTTCAGGGCAGCGGGTCGACCACACCGCCAAGGAAGGCCGCGCCGCGGCGAAGAGGGCGCCGCCTCAGCGCGCGAGCGCCACCCCTTCCAGCTCGGACCACACACGCTGCGCGGCGTCGGCGGGCACCGCCTCCCTGAGGTGGTGCCGCATGCGCTCGCGCTCCTCAGCTCCCGGCGCTCCGAGGAAGCGCACGAGCTCCTCGCACCTGGCATGGTCGAGGTCTTGCTCCTCGACGATGCGTACGCCGCCGCTGAGCTGACGCGCGTTGCGCACCTGGTGCTGGTCGCCGTGGTGTGGATAAGGCACCACCCACGCCGGCGTCTCCATGGCACCGATCTCGGCGAGGGTGGACGCTCCCCCGCGGCAGAGCACGCCGTCCGCCGCGACGAGCCCGGTGTAGACATCGTCCATGAACTCGATGGCCTCGTACCCCTCGAGGCTGTCCGCGCCCTCGGTGCGCCGGCCAGGGCCCACCTGGTGCAGGACCTGAACGCCGGAACCCAGTAAGTAGCTCACGTGACTCCTGACGAAGGCGTTGAGGCCGAGGGCCCCCTGACTCCCGCCAAGGACGAGCAGCAGCGGCCGATCGGGATCGAAGCCCAGGTCATCCTTCGCGCCGCGTCGAGCCTGGTCCCGGTCTGTGGGCGGCACGAAGCGTGGGGCCACCGGCGGTCCGACGAGCTGATGCTTCGCTCCCTCGCGGTCCGGCGGCAAGGTCTCACGCCACGCGTGGAGCACGCGCTGGCAGAAGGGGCCGAGGGTCCGAGTCGCCTTACCTGCCGTGGCGTTGATCTCCAGCAGCACGACGGGGATCCCCAGGGCGCGGGCGGCGAGCGCCGCGGGCGCCGTGGTGAAGCCACCAAGGCCGAGGAGCACCTGGGAGCGATGCTCCCGCATGGCCTTCCTGGCGTTGAAGAAGGAGGGAACCATCCGCTGGCTCAGGCGCACGAGGCTGGGCGCGCCGCCGCCCTCGGGCTCGATCGGGAGGACCACGCGTTCCAGGTCCACGCCCAGGTTCCCGACCTGGCGGTCCAGCTCCTTGAGGCAGCGCTCCTCCGCGCGACGTCCGCTATGGAACCAGAGCAGATCGTCGAGGCGAGGCGCCGGGCCGCCAGCGCGACCGATGACCTCCTGGAGCGAGTCGAGCAGGTGGAGCCCGGGGACCACGTGTCCCCCGGTCCCGCCCCCCGCGATGGCCAGACGCAGACCGCCGCCCTCGCCCCCACCGGTTCGAACAGCGCCCACCGGATCAACCCCGATCGCTGCGCGCGACGGGGTGTCACTGCGCGGGGTGTCACCGCGCGGGATCTCGTATCCGGGGAGGGGGGTCTCTTCAGCCATGAGCGGTTTGGTTCAGCGCGTCTTGGCCACAGCGGCCTGGATCCCCACGAGGGTCGGGCCCCCGGAGAGGTCCCCGAGCGAAGGGCGGTGGCCGCGCACCTGAGCCACGGTCAGCTCAGGCGCGGGGGTGTGCTGGCCCCTCGACGACTCGGGCTCGCAGCCCCCGCGAAGGGTCCAGAGGCAGGGTCGCAGGTGCAGCCCCGTGGCCGCGGCCAGGCACAGGAAGAGGCCCATTCGAAACCGCCGACTCATCGAACGATGAACTCCCGGCGACTCGAGGAGGAGGAGCTCACGCTCGCGATAGACGACCGGGAAGGCCTGCTGGAGGACGCGGGAGAGGACGCCGAGGCGACGCTCACCCCGCCAGGGATCTCGTCTGCTCGGGGCATGACGATCTTCATCCCAACCCTGATCTGGTTGGGGTTGAGGCCGGGGTTCAGGGTCTTCACGAGGGGAAGGGAGCGCTTGTAGGTGCCGAACTGACGCTCGAGGACGACGCTCAGGGAGGAGTCGCCGCTGCGAACGGTATAGATCGGTCGACCGCCTGCCGCGGCGGATGCCTGTGCGGGGGCGTCCGGTGCAGAGGTGGTCCGTGCGGAAAGGTTGTTGGAGGCGCCGCCGTTACCGACGGGCAGCAGAAGCGTGCGCCCCGAGTAGATCGTGTAAGGCTTGGCGATCCCATTCAAGGATGCGATGCGATCCACAGCCCCGGGATCTCCAAGCTCGCGCCGGGCGATCGCCTCGAGGCTGTCGCCGCCACGAATCTTGTAGGTGCGGGTCTTCGGCGAGGGCGCCACGGCGTCGACGTTGGGTCGCGGCGCCGCGCCCTTGCCAGAGGTCCGCGTGCGAGCGGCCGGCAGAGCCGACTCGCCGGTCGCCGCGGCTCGCCTCGTCCCGGCACGGGTCAGACTGGTGGCGGAGTTCAGGTTCCCCGTGCCGAGGTAGCCACTGGCCAGGCCATCGCGGGGCTGAGGACGCATGGACCCCTTGAGCTCCTCGACGGAGGGTGCCGCGGGACGGCCCGACGAGGCCGGCCGCCCCGCGATGTACGCAGGGGCAGGGGGAGCGCCGCCGCTCTGATCCGCGGAGGACGTCGGCACGCCGCCACGCCCCGAGGGCTCGGACGGGGTCGCGGTCCGGCGCTGCAGCGCAGGGGTCCGCTGCCGGAAGACCTCCGACTCGGGCTCTTGCATGTTCAGCGGGAGGGCCTCGCCCCGGCGGCTCCCCATGGCGACGCTGGCCGAGGGCCCGCTCGCGCGCTCTGTGCGCGCCATCTCCTGGACCGGCGGTCCGGCCGCGCCCACCTCTCCGTCATCCCAGAGGGCGCCCACCACGATGAGGACAATCAGAAAGAGCAGGGTGACTAGGGCGTATCGTTCGATGGGCTGCATGAGTCAGGGTGCGGTACGAGGAGCGGGGCCGTGGTCGCGCGGACGCGCCGCCCCCAGGGCGAGTCCAGCCGCGAGGCAGGACGCGAGGAGGGAGCTCCCCCCGTCCGAGAGGAACGGGAGCGCCATCCCCTTGGGCGGCGCGAGCTGGGTGACCACCTGGAGGTGGACCATGGCCTGCAGAGCCACGGACAGGGTGAGCCCGAAGGCCGCGAGCGCGGCGAAGCGATCGCGTACCGAGAGGACGAGTCGAAGCGAGAACCAGACGAAGGCCGCGAAGAGCCCGACCACGAGCAGGAGGCCGGGGATTCCGAATTCCTGGCCCACGAGCGAGAGCGCGTAGTCCGTCTGGGTGTACTGGAGGCCTGAGTTCCGGAAGCCGCCCTGGCCGAACCCGACTCCCGTCAGGCCGCCCGAGGCCATGGCCTCGCTGGCCCGGGTGACCTGAGAGTTGGTCGACCCCCCCATCCACACGGCGAAGCGCTCGGAGACGTGGGAGAAGGTGCTGAGCGCCACGACCATCAGGCCGACGCCCACCGCCGCCACGAGGGCCACGTGCTGCGTGCGCGCCCCCCCCACGAACAGCGTCAGGCCGAAGCAGAGCAGGAACAACAGGGCGCCCCCCAGGTCCGGCTCACGGAAGATCAGGCCGCCGGCCAAGAGCCCCATGAGAAGCGTCGGGAGGAACCCGTGCCGCAGGCTCTGGAGGCCGCCGTCGAGCATCGCGCAGCGCCGGGCCACCCACAGGACAAACACCACACGCGCGACCTCCGAGGGCTGGATGGAGGGACCGTGACCGAAGATCCTGATCCAGCGATGAGCGCCGTTGATCGGCTGCTCGAACCCGGGGACGAAGACGAGCACGAGCGCGAGGGTGCAGAGCACCGTCGCCGCCGGGATCAGCCGCTCGATACCGCGCGGGCCGATGAACATGCCCGCCAGGAGGAGGCCGACGCCAGCGAGGCGGAACAGCAGCTGCTCGCCCATGGCGCTGGAGAACTCCGCCGCCGGCAGCGTGGTGGACGCGTGGGAGAGCTGGATGAGCATCCCGAACGCGAGCAGCGCGAGGGTCGTGCAGAACAGGGCGTTCCGCGGCCCCGCGGGGTGGATCGAAGTCCCGTCAGGGACCAGCGACTCCAACCGCGCGAACGGCGAGCCTCCTCGCGGAGATCGGGAACGAGCAGCCATGGACATCAGCGCACCTTCATGAGAGCGAGGCTGGCCATGGCGCAGATGGCGGCGATGATCCAGGCGCGGGTCACGATCTTCACCTCGTGCCACGGTCGAGCCCCGGGGCGGAAGATCCCGCCCTTGGTCTGGAGGCCGTGGTGGATCGGCGCCATCGTGAACAGGCGCTTGCCGCCCGACAGCCGAAACCACACCCGCTGAAGCCCGCTCGAGGCCAGCTCGGCGAGGAACACGAAGCCCAGCAGCGGGAGGACCAGCTCCTGCTTGGCGACCACCGCCATCCACGCCATCAGGCCGCCGATGGGCAGGGACCCCGAGTCCCCCATGAACACGTCCGCCGGGTAGGCGTTGAACCAGAGGAAGCCGAGGCAGGACCCGACCAGCGCCGCGCCGACCACGGTCATCTCGGCGGCCTCCGGGATGTACGGCAGGTCGAGGTACAGGGTCCAGTCCAGGCGGCCGGTGACGTAGCAGAACACCGCCAGGGCGGTCCCGGACAGGACGACGCAGCCCGCCAGGAGGCCGTCCATCCCGTCCGTGATGTTGGTCGCGTTGGAGGCGCTCGCGAGGACGAACCAGCCGAAGGCAATGAACACGGACGTACCGAGCAGCGTGTCCCCCAGGGGGAGCACCAGGTCCTTGGCGAAGGGGGGGTAGATCGCGAGCAGCGAGTAGCGCCCGGAGTCGTGGGCGTAGTACGCGAAGGCGCCGACCACGAAGAGGACCGCGATGGTCTGGCCCCCGAGCTTGGCCTTGACGGAGAGTCCCTTGGATCCCTCCACCGCCAGCTTGAGGTAGTCGTCCACGAAGCCGACCGCGGCGAGCCCGACGACCAGCACGAGCCCGAGCACGACCTGGAGGTTGCCCAGGTCGCACCACATGAGGACGCTCAGCACGAGGGAGACGATCAGGAAGCTCCCCCCCATGGTCGTCGTCGCGTTCTTCCCCGACGCCTCCGCGAGTCGCGCCAGCTCGGCGGAGTCCGTCTTCGAGGTGTTTTCGCCGACCCGGTGCCGGCGCAGCCAGGCGATCGTCGGGGACCCCAGGAGCAACGTCAGGACCATGGCCGTGGTCGCCGCCATGACCGCCCGGAAGGAGATCGAGTCGGCGTCGAGCAGGGACGGGAAGAGCTCGAAGATCAAGTCAGGACCTCCTCGCCACGCCGCCCTTGAGCGGGGAGTGTGGCGGCCTGGAGGGTTGCCTGGACCTGAAGCACGAGGGCCTCGAGCCCTGCGGCGCGACTCGCCTTGACCAGCAGGATGTCGCCGGGCGAGAGCCCATCCTCGTGCTCCGTGAGCCGCCGGGCGCCGCCCTCGATGGAGCTCGCGTGCTCCGCGTGGAGGCCCGCGGCCCGAGCGCCCTCGAGGAGGGCCGCGAGCGGGCTGCCCGGCTCCGCTTGCCCCACGACGAGGAGGCGGTCAATGGGCTCGCTCGCCGCGAGCTCTCCCGCTTCGCGGTGGAGCGCGATCGAGTCAGCACCCAGCTCCCCCATCTCGCCGAGGGCCAACCACCGGCGGCCTGCTTGGGCGTCGGGACGGACCCTCGCGAGGAGCCGGGTCGCCGCCGCCACGGACTCGGGGTTGGCGTTGTATGCGTCGTCAATGATCATGACCCCGTTCGCCGTGCTCGCCTCGAGACGGTGCGGCGCGGGCCGGAGGCGGTCGACCGCCCCGAGGCAGCCCCCGAGGTCTCCGCCGGAGGCGATGACCGCGGCGAGACCTGCGAGGACGTTCGCCACGGCGTGCTCGCCCAGGAGCGGGAGGGTCACCACCCGACCGCGCTCCTCCTCCGGGACCGCGACCCCGTCGAGCACGAAGCGCGTCCCACCCGCGTGGACCTCAAGGTCACGGGCGCGGAGGCCCGCGCCCGGGGCGCCTGCAGCCGAGAACGTCACGACGTGGACCCCGGCCGCCGCTCGGGAGCAGAGGGCAGGCGTGCTCGGGCAGTCCGCGTTCAGGATCGCCGTGCCCCCCTCGGAGAGCGCGGCCACCAGGGCCCCCTTCTCCTCCGCGACGCCCGCGAGGCTGCCGAGCCCCTCGAGATGCGAGCGGCCCACATTGGTGACGATGGCGATCTCCGGACGGGCGAGCCGCGCGAGGGGCGCGATCTCACCGGGGTGGTTGGTCCCGATCTCGACGATGAGCGACTCGGCGCTCGGCGTGACCCCGAGGAGCGTGAGCGGCACGCCGATGTGGTTGTTGAAGGACGCGCGGCTCGCGCAGGTCTCCGAGGTCGCGCCGAGGAGCGTGGCGAGGATCTCCTTCGTCGAGGTCTTCCCGCAGGACCCGGTGATCCCGATCACCTTGGCCCCGGAGCGGGCGCGCACCGCGGCGGCCATGGCCCCCAGCGCCGCGACCGCGTCCGCGCACGTGGCGACCGAGACCGCGGTCCCCGCGAGGAGTGCCTCGAGGGACTCCTGAACCCCCGGTCCGTCCTCGACCAGCACGGCGGCAGCCCCGCCCTCCACCGCACCCGCCGCGAAGCGCGCGCCGTCGAAGCGCGGCCCCGGGATCCCGAGGAAGAGCTTGCCGCCCACGTCGCCGCGGGAGTCCGTCGTGACGCCGGTGATCAGGCGCTCGCCCGCCCCCGGGTGCTCGGCAGACCAGAGCACGCCGCAGGCCGCGTGGAGTTCATCGAGACGGACGGGAATCACGAGGCACACCTCCGCTGAGCCAGCTCATCGAGGAGCTGCGCGGCGACGGTTCGATCGTCGAAGGGCAGGACCGCAGCGCCGACGGTCTGGGTCGTCTCGTGTCCCTTTCCTGCGATCAGGACCACGTCGCCCGCGCCGGCCATGGAGAGGGCCGCGGCGATGGCCTCGCGTCGGTCGAGCTCGAGGGCCGGGGCCGCCCCGCTCTCCGCCTCGACGCCCTCTGCCACCGCCCGCGCGATGCAGGCAGGGTCCTCGGAACGCGGGTTGTCGCTCGTCACGAACACCACGTCCGCGAGGCGCCCCGCAGCGCGCCCCATCGGGAGGCGCTTGCCCTGGTCTCGATCGCCCCCACACCCGAACACGCAGATGAGCCGGCCGACGCCGCCTCCACCCACCCGCGGCCGCAGGGACGCGAGGACCCGCTCGAGCGCGTCGGGGCTGTGGGCGAAGTCCACGAACACCTCGAAGGGGGCGCCCCGCAGCCCCGAGGGGAGCCGGACCGGCTCGAGCCGACCGGGGGGCGCGGTCACCCGCGAGAGCGCGGTGAGGATCGCGGCCGGGGAGCAGCCCAGGGAGGAGGCGATCCCGGCGGCGACGAGGGCGTTCTCGACGTTGTGCTCGCCTTGCAGCGGGAGCGCGAGGCGCGCCGGCTCAGGGAGCAGCCCGTGCAGGGTGAGCCGGGTCCCGCCGGCGAAGCGCTCCAGGTCTCGAGCCGAGAGGACCGCGTCCCCCTCGATGGCGACGTCGAGGATCTTCAGCCCGCGGGCCGCCGCGGCGGTGAGCATGAGGCGCGCGCCGTCGCCGCCTCCAGCGATCACCGCCGTGCCGCCCGGCCGGACGTGATCCCAGAGGCGGGCCTTGGCGCGACCGTAGTCCGCCATGGTGCCGTGGTAGTCGAGGTGCTCGCGGGTGAGGTTGGTGAACGCGCCGACCTTCAACTCCAAGCCGTGAACGCGCCCCTGCACCAGCGCATGGGAGCTCACCTCCAGGAGGCCGCTGTCCCCGCCGGCGCCCTGATGGCGGGCGAGCAGGCGCACGAGTTCGGTGACCTCGGGCGTGGTGTGGCTCGCGGGGAGCTCGACGGGACCCTCTGGCCCGGCGAGGCGATGGCCCGCCGTGCCGAGCACCGCAGGTCGCCGTCCCGCGTCAGTGAGCAGCTCGCCGGCGAGGTGCGCCACCGAGGTCTTGCCGTTGGTGCCCGTGATCCCCACGAGGTCCAGGGTCACGTCCGGCCTCCCGTGGACGCGGGTCGAGAGCGCCCCGACGAGCTCGGTGGCCCGCGGATGGCGCCAGAGGATGCCGCCCTCTGGGGCGACGCAGACATCGGTGAGGTCATCGATCTCGGCGTCCTCGGGCACCAGCGCCGCGAGCACGCCGCGCCCCAGCACGTCGGGGACGAAGCGCGAGCCGTTCACGCGCAGCCCAGGCAGGCCCGCGAAGATGTCGCCGGGCTGCACCCGCCGTGAATCCTGATGGACGTCGAGGGGCGCCCGCTCGAGGCGGTGGTCGCTCGGCGACAGGGTCTCCCCCGACCGGGCGTCGAGGGCCACCCCTCCGAACCGCGCCAGCAGCGCGGAGAGGGACGGCGCCGCTCCTCCGGGGTGGATCGGTCCGTCAATGAAGCCAGTCCTCATCGGCTGCCCTCGCTGGCTTCGTCCTCGGGAAGCGCGGCCCAGGGGAGGTCCTCTTCGAGCCAGGAGGCATCGAAGGCCCCCGCCGTCGAGGCCGCTCGCTGCCCATCTCGACGGAACAGCTTCGGCCCGCTGGAGGCTTCGAGAGGCGGCGCCTCCTCGCTGGGGAGCGCCTCGTGGGTGCGCGGTAGGCCGAGCGCCTGCCGAAGGATGGCGAGCGCCGTACCTCCGGTGACCCGCGACCCAAACTTCTCGCGCCCCCTCGGCTCGTCCGCCACCACCAGCACCATGACCTCGCGCGGACCGTCCTCCGTCATCACGCGCCCCGCGGCGCAGATCGACGAGGTGTAGCAGGTCCGGTGGTCCTTCGACCGCTGGAACAGGGCCCTGCGATCCGCCGAGGTCCACCTCCGGCCCGCGAGCGCGAAGTCTGCGAGGGCCTCCATCTCGAGGTGGGCGCAAAGCTCGGTGCCGACCTTCTGGGTGGTCCCTGTCTTCGTACCAATCCACTCGAACTCGGGGTTCGCCTCGGCGTTCGCGATGTGCCGCCCGGTGCCGATCTCCGCGCCGAGCGCCATCATCTTCCGGACGTCCTCGCAGGCCTGCTGGCTGAGCACGCGCTCCCCCGCCGGTACGTCAAGGTCCCAGGCCTCTCCGCCGCGCTCGATCCCACGCAGCAGCCGAAGCGGCCGGCGCTCGCCCCCGCGCAGCATGGTCGCCAGCGCGGCCGCGTGCTGCCAGAGCGTGACCCCGACCTCGTGCCCGAAGGCCACGGAGGCGTGGGTCTGGTTGCGGCTCCAGGTGCCCTTGCGGAGCGGCGTCAGGCGGCCCGCCCGCTCCGGGCCGAGCCCGGCGTCGGGGGCCGCGTCGTAGCCGAGGGCCACGAGCCGCTCCCGGATGTGCGCCGCCTCCATCTCGTGGGCGATCTGCACCAGGACCGCGTTGCAAGAGAACGCGAGCCCCTCCGCCGCCGTGATCCGGTCAGCCTCGGGGGCCCCCTCCGCCTCGCGGATACGACGGCCCGGGAGGCGAAGCCCCCCCTCCCCGGCGAACGTGGCGTAGGTCCGGTCGGGCCGGGTGGCCCCCGCGTCGAGGGCCAGGGCCATGATGATGGCCTTGAAGGTCGACCCCGGCGTGAAGACGTGCAGCAGCGGGGCGAAGCCCGAGTACGCGTACTCGCAGCGGCTGTCGAGGGCGAGCACGTCGCCGGTCTGGACGTCCACGACGATCGCCATCGTCATGGCGGGACGGTGCTCTTCCACAAGCGCGCCGAGCTCCGCGTGGACCACCTCCTGGAGGTGGGCGTCGAGGGTCGAGACGACGGCGGGCACCTCGGTCCCCTCCGTGGCCCCGAGGAAGTACTCCGGGACGCCTCCCTCCCACGCACGCCGGCGATCCCTCGCCAGGACGCGGCTGCGGTAGGTGTAGGTGCGGCCGCGGACCTCGTCGACGAGGGCCGACCAGGGGCCGTTCTCGATCTCCGTGCGCGCCACGCGTTCGACGCCGCTCCAGGGCATGCGCTCGACGACCAGCGACTCGCGATAGGCGACGAAGGGGTCAGCCGCCTCGTCCCAGGGGAGGAGGTGCGGCCGCTCGGCGCGGTCCTTGCGCGCCCAGTAGTCCGCGCGTCCCTCGTCGAGCACTCCCCAGTGCCCGAGGAGTCCGAAGGCGTCCTCGGGCTGCCTCATGGCCAGCTCCGCGTCGGGCGCGGCGGGGCGGCCCCCCGGGCGGGTGGGGTGACGGCGCTCGACCCGCGAGACGAGCTGTACTTGCCAGGGGGAGACCCCCTCCTCGCGCAGGACCGTCTGCAGGCGATGGCCGCGCAAGGGGTCGACCCCCCGCACGAGGACCCGGAAGCGGGTCGGGATGAGCTCCGCCCATACCTCGGCGCGCAGCAGCTCGCGCCGCTCGATCGAGGGCGCCCTCTGGATGTTTGTCCGCCGATCGAGGTCCATGGCCTCGAGGATCCGCTCCTCGCCTACGAGGCTCACGAGGTCATCGAGCAGCCGCCGCGTCCAGCGGTCCGGGCTGGCGGTGACCTCTCGTCCATCCGCCGTATGGGTGACGCCGAGCTGCTCGCGCCGCACGTCTGGCCCGAGCAGCACGAGCGGCTCCATGGCCAGCGTCCAGACCGCGGCCTGGCCGTGGTCGTCGGGGAGGCTGCCCTCGAGGGAGTCCCCGAGGGGCACAAGGTCGAGCCCGCGCAGGGGCGCAAGCCCGACGCGCTCGCCGACCCCACCGGTCGAGAGGTAACGACGAACCGCCTCCGCGCCATCCCCGGAGAAGCGCAGGATCAGTGGATCCGACGGGGTCACTCGCCCGGGAAGCCGCCCCTCGGAGAAGCTCGGGGGCATGGACCGCTCGATGATCGTCCCGACGCTCGGACCCGCGAGGCCGGGCAGCGGGGCTGCGCGGTCCGGCGCTCCGCGTCCTGAAACACCGCGACCTGGGACGCCGGCCTGCGGACCATCCACCGCGAGCGCCTCGGAGATGCGGCGGGCCATGTGCTCGGGCGTGTGCGAGCGCCACATGGAGCGCGGCGAGATCGTCACGTCGAAGGTCTCGACGGATAGCGCCAGCGGCACGCCCTCTCGATCGATGATCGAGAACGACGGAGCAGGCGCCGCCGTCTCGCGTCGAGCATCCGGCTGACGTCCCTCGGCGAACGTCTGGATGTAGATGCCCCGCACGACCACAGCCGCGAAGACGACCCCGATGAGGACGAAGACCCCCGCAGGTCGGAGGCCCGACGCCGCTTCTGGATACACGGCCGTGGCGGGAACGAAAGGGTTCCCGGCGGGCCGACGTGTGGAACGCCCCCCCATCAGTTGGTGTAGCTGGCTCCCCCTCCAGGGAACTGGGCCTAGTGTCGTTTGCGGTGGAGTCCCCTGGACCGGCGCGTGCGGTGCGGCGGGCCAGGAGACATCAGCGGAGGCTCAGTGCGGTGAGTTCTCCGAAGCGACGAGTGTGTTCTGCGGCGAGGTCGAATTCAAATCGTTCCAGCTCTACTCTCAGACCGCTGCTCCGGCGCAGGTTCCATTCGGACTCCCTGGTCAGCCGGTCGAGCTCGGCCGCGGCCTCGTAATTCTGAACCTGGACGCCGGCGGTGGCGGCCCCGAGGGCGAGGACGGCAGTGCAAAGGAGCACGGAGAGAGCGGCTCGAATCATGCTCGGTCTTCAGGCTTGGAGAGGCGCTCACCGACCCGCAACTTGGCGGATCGAGCGCGTGGATTGGAGCGGATCTCTTCGGGGGTGCCCTCGACCGGGCGGCGGGTGGTCAGGTCCCAGTCCCCCTCCCTCGCGCCGGCGGCCAGGAAGCGCTTGACGACGCCGTCCTCTCCGCTGTGGAACGAGATCGCGAGCAGGCGTCCCTCCGGGGCGAGGTGGGTCCTGGCGGCCGCGAGGCCCGCCTCGAGCTCCTCGGCCTCCTCGTTCACCGCCCGCCGGAGGGCCTGGAAGACCCTCGTGGCCGGGTGAATTGCGACCTTCCCGGGCCGCTGAGGGCGCTGAGATGGGGCCTGGGAGCGGATCGGGCGGCCCAAACTGATCGCGACCAGCTCGCTGAGGGCGCGCGTCCGCTTGAAGGGCACCCTGCGACGAGCCTCCACGATGGCGCGCGCGACCTTGCGGGCTCCGCGCTCCCCCCCCTCGTGGAAGAACAGGTCCGCGAGGTCTCCCTCGTCCCACTGGTTCACGATGCTCGCCGCATCGCGCTCGCGGCGCGGGTCCATCCGCATGTCCAGCGGGCCATCCCAGGAGAAGGAGAAGCCGCGCTCCGGGCGATCCAGCTGGAGGGAGCTCGCGCCGAGGTCCATCAGGACCCCCACGACGGGCTCGTCGACCTCCGCGAGGAGGCCGTCCAGCTCGGACATCCGGGCGTGCTCGGTGCGCACGCGGCCTTGAAAGGGCTCGAGACGCTCCCGCGCGATGGACAGGATCTCGGGATCCTGGTCCACCCCTAGGAGGCGTAGGCGCGGGAAGCGCTCGAGCAGGAGTGCTGAGTGCCCCCCGGCACCCAGCGTCGCATCCACAAGCAGGCCACAGAGGGAGTCGTGATCGCGTCTACCCCCCAGCAGACGCATGACTTCCTGGGCCAGCACGGGGATGTGCACGTGTCCGTCACTTGTGGGATCCGTCATCGCAGAGCGCACATTCAGCTGGAGACAGCGGAGCGGGGGGACGGACCCGCTCTCGGAGGATTGGATGAAACTCACGCCTGGACCTCCGGTCCGCCGGCGCGATGGAGCGGTGACTTGGCGCCGCGATGACGCTCACCCCAGCGGTCCTTGGACCAGATCTCGGCCCGGCTCCGCATGCCGACGGCCACGACCTCGTCCCCGATCCCGGCGATCTCCCGGAAGCGAGCCGGCAGCACGAGGCGGCCAGAGGTGTCGAGGGTGAACTCGGCGACGAACTCGAAGAAGTCGCGCTGGCTGTCGAGGTCAGCGGTTCCCTCCGCGGAGCCTTCCGCGGCGAAGGCGCCGGTCCCGAAGCCCTCCATCTCCTGATCGAAGCCCTCATCGTTGAAGACCCAGATACAGCGACCATGGGAAGGCTCGAGGCACATGACCCCGTAGGGGCGGTTCTCGTCGTCCCGGTCCAGGGCGTCCTGGAAGCGCTTCGCGAAGGACATGCGGCCCTTCTTGTCGACGGTGTGCTCGGACGGCCCCAGAAAGCGCTTTCGGCGGGCGGGGGTCATCGGATGACCTCCACTGCCAGTTGCTGCCTTTCTTTGCCATTCTTTGCCACCCGGGTAGCTTGCAGTGCCACCAAGCTCCGCACAAGGCGCCCCCACGGCAAAGTCGTCAGGTTTCTAAGCGCCTACGGGACAGCACCTTACGGCGAACCATGCCCGCGCAAGCGGGGGTACAAGATGATGTGGCCTTAATGTCGATCTCCCCCTACCAACGCTAGATGTAGTGCCCGCTCGACGCGGACCACCACAAGAAGCGCGGCGTGACGTCGCGCCCCGCGTCCCCCGGGGTCGCGGCCACTCTCCCGTGCCACCGGGTGCCACCCGGCCGATCGCCGCCACATCGAAGGCCTCGTCTCCCGCCGCCTGATCACCCCGGAACCGTCAGGACGGGAGCGACTGCGACGGGAGCCCCTGAGCTTGGAACCTCTGAGCTTGAAGCCCCCGAGCTCGGAACCTCTGAGCTTGGAACCTCTGAGGCTGGAGCGGCCGGGGAAGGAGCGGCCCGGACCGGGGCCGCCGGAGAGGGGGAGCGAGGGCCTCCGCCGCTCCCCACGCCGCCGCGGCCCGGTGCGCGTCCGATTCGGGCCCGGTGGCCCTCGAGCGGCAGCTCACACCGCTCCACACACCCCCCGCTTTCCTGGCCGCGGAGGGCTCCCGAACCAGGGCTCCCGAGCCAGCACCCGCGATGACCCCACCCGGCTCGATCGACGGCACCGGCTCCGCTGGGCTGGATCCGCCGGAGCGGACCCACGCGCGCTGACCCGCCCCCCTGGAGACGCCGGGCGGCCCCCACCGCGGGGCCACACCCACAGGGACCCTCAGCTCCGGCGCTGGGGTGCCACCGGACCGGAGCGCCGCCACAGGGCACAGCGCGGGCCGGAGGTGGATCCGGGCTCTGCGCTTGGCGCCGAAGATCCGGGTGACGGCCTGGGGCTAGACCTCGGCCCTGGCGACGTCCGCCTCGGGCGCTTCAGCTTCGGGGGTCTCGGGCTCGGCTTGGGGCTCGCTCTGGGCCTCGCTCTGGGCCTCGCTCTGGGCCTCGGGCTCGGGCTCCGCGGCACACGAGGCTCCGGTATCCGGCTCCTCCCGGCTCTCCGCATCGGCCTCCTGGTCGCCCTGACCGTCGAGGTCAGCGTCCTCCAGCCCGAGCCGGATCCCGTGCGGGCCCTCGGCGCCGTCGAAGACGGCCTGGAGCTGGGCCCTGACCTCATCGAGGCGGTCAGCCTCGAAGTCGTAGACGAAGACCTTGTAGCGTCGGTCATCCCGGGGACGCTTGACGATGAAGGCCTCCTCGTCGCCCTCCCGAAGGACCTTCTCGACCTTCACCCTGCGCTTGCGCATCAACAGGAGGCAGAGGACATAGCGGAGCTCGCGCACCTGCAGCTCCTCCCGGCCTTCGAGCTCGAGGAACAGCCGATCGAGGGATTCGAGGTCCAGCTGGACCGTCTTCTTTCGCTCGACGAGGTGCCGGGTGAACCAGTGGAACAGCGGCGCCTCCGCATCGCCGGATTCGATCCGCTCCTGGAAGGCCTGCCACGCCTCCACCGAGAGGTCGGCGCGCTGGAGCGCCCCCTCGACGACGGTGAGGAGCGAGACGTGCCGCTCCCCCTCCCCGAATTCACGCTCGGTCTCCGCGCAGCGCCCTTGGCGGCGCGAAATCGTCCACGTCGATGCCATGGAGGGAGCCTATCCGATCGGGGCCCGATCTCCTCGGACGGCCCGGTCGTAGTGTTCGATCAGGGCGGCGCTGACCTCGGACCAGGCCCTGAAGCGTGGGGAGGGGCCCGCGCTGGGCACGGCAGAGGCCGTTGGAGTCGCGACCGCCTCGCCCGAGGGGGCGTCCCCGGCCAGCTCCAGCTCCGCGGCCAACGCGGCCCGGAGCCCCCCCACATCGCCCTCGTCGAAGAGCGAGCCCGGGAGGCCATCCGCCAGCAGCTCGGCCATGCCCCCGAGGTCCGTGGCGACCACCCGGGCCCCCGCGGCGAAGGCCTCGAGCATCACCAGCGGCCGGATCTCGGTCCACTGACTGGGCGTCACCAGCACGTCAGTGCGGGCCATCTCCGCGCGCACCTCTTCGCGCCCGAGCGCGCCCCCCACCGTCACGCCGAGGGGCTCCGCGGCCCGCCGAAGGCCATCCACGTAACCCGCCTCATGGTGGTCGGGGCCAAGCACCCGCAGCCGGGCCGCCCCACGGAGCGCCTCGGGGAGCTGCCCCCACGCCTCGAGCAGGAGGTGAGGCGCCTTGTGCGGCACCAGCGAGCCGAGGAAGAGGACCCTCACCGGCTGCCCGGCAACACGCTCGACCCGCGGGTGGCGGCGCGCGCCGTCCCAGTCCACACCAGTGGTCTCCACGTGGAGCCGCGCAGGGTCCAGCCCCAGCTCCTCGAACCAGGGCACCATGAAGCGAGCGGGCAGCAGCACCCGATCCACGCAGCGCCGGACCGTCGGGACGAGGTCGCCCAGGCGGCTCGCCACCTGCGCCTCGAAGCGGGCGGCCTCGTCGCCCGAGGGCGGCGCCCAGCCCCCGCTCGCCGCCGGACGCCCGCCCGCAGCCAGGCGTCGGACGGGGCCCGACACGTCGAGCCCGGTCACCCCCCTCACCGCGGAGATCCCGCGGGCGACGCGCCGCTCGAGGTCGGACTGGCGCCACTTGAAGCTGGGCAGGCACGTCCCGCAGCGCTTCACGTCCACATGAGCGCAGCGCGACCCGTCGGGATGGAGCAGCTGGCCGAAGCGGGCGCAACCGAGCCAGAAGTCATGGATCGTCATGACCACCGGGATGCCGCGCTCCTCGCAGAGGTCGAGCAGGCCAGCGGAGAGATAGAGCAGGTGGTGCACATGGACCACCTCCGGGCGCACGTCATCGAGGACGCGCGCGAGGACCTGGTCCATCGCGGGGCGCCGCCAGGTCTCCTCGAAGCTCCGCGCGAAGAGGTTGTTGATGACCTCGATGACCCGCAACCCGCCGTGCTCTCGCTCGCGGGTGGAGAGGTCCGGCCGAGCGATGTCCTTCTCCGTGGTGACCACGACCACCTCGTGCCCCGCGGCTGCGACCTGGGCGCCGGTGACGGAGGCGAACACCTCCACGCCCGCGGTGTGGTGCGGCGGGTAGAGGTGGGTGGCGAGGAGGACGCGCATGGTTCAGCTTGGGCCTACCCCACCCTAGTGTCCCGGACCACAGAATGCCCGGCGTAGCCGCCCGTCA
>CBFHHK010000031.1:0-8866 GCA_965655435.1 Planctomycetota bacterium
GAGGGTCGCTGAGCCGGAGGAGGGGCGGCTGGGGAGCCTCTGGGCACCCGGCTCCGCCCCTTTGGGCGCGTGTGTCGGTAGGGTGTAGGGGCTGCCCCGCCCCCCCCCCGACCCTGGACCGCCCATGATTCTTCCGATCAGTCCGCTCGTCCTGCTCGCCTGCCTGATCCTCGGTGCACCCGGCGGTGCCGGCCCGCAGGAGGTGCTTGAAGCTCGCGCCGACCAGGTGGCGCCGAGCTTCGAGGGCGTCCGGTGGTCGGTCGAGGAGGAGCCAGCGAAGGCGAGGTCGAAGGGCCCGGCGAGGCCCTTGAGGCCGCAGGCTCTCTCGTCCTACCCCGACCCCCCGAAGGGCGCCGGGCTCGAGGCCTGGGCTGGCCGGGTCGTGGTCCTGCTCCAACTCCCCAACGACCGTGGCGGGGCCCAGCAGCTCGACCTCCTGGAGACGATCCAGGAGGCCAACGCCGACCGGGGGCTGGTGGCCGTGGTGCTGCTCCCGGGTCCTGAAGTGGGATCGAGTGAGGAGCCGGGGGGCGGACCCGAAGAGGACGCTCCAGGGGAGACCGTCAGTGACTCCGAGGAGGCGTCCAGCTCCGGGTCGAACGGGGGCGGCGGCTTCGCTCCGATCCGGTCCGGCCTCAAGACTGGCCTCGTGCCCGAGGGGTCTCCTTGGGGCCCTGGCGGCGGAAGCCGGGCGCTGGTCGTCGGGCCGAGCGGCGAGCTCCTGGGGAGCTGTGAGCTGCCCGGGGAGGAGGACGAGGTCCTCGAGCTCTTCTCCGCGGCCCTCCAGCGCTACCCCGTTCCGAGCCTCGCGAGCCCGCTGCCCGAGGAGCTTGCCGCCACAGGCACGCTCTACTTCGGCGGGGAGTGGGCCAAGGCGCGCAAGGCGGCCGCCAAGGTCGCCAAGCGCATG
This sequence comes from Planctomycetota bacterium, assembly GCA_965655435.1. Classification (GTDB taxonomy): domain Bacteria; phylum Planctomycetota; class UBA1135; order UBA1135; genus Saltatorellus. The sequence continues at coordinate 911 of CBFHHK010000031.1, forward strand.
GCCCGCAAGGACCCCGAGGTCGCCGCTCGGGGGGACGCGCTCGTCCGGGTCATCGACGGGTTCGAGCGAGACCTCTTCGTCGCCTTCACCGAGGCCGAGGGAGGGGGCTACTCCTCAATGGAGCAGCTGGCGACCATCGCCGCCGCCGCCCAGCGCGGCTTCCCGCGGAGCAAGCTGGCCAAGTTCGCCAAGGACACCCCTGATCGCCTGGCGCGCGCGGGCGCACTCTCGGGCTTCAGCAGCATCAGCAGCTGGATCCTGGCGAGCGAGTATGTCGAGCTTCTGGAGGAGCGGCCCCCGCTCTTTCCCGTGGTGGTGGACTCCAAGGCCAAGCGCTTCGCCAAGGAGCTCTCGTCTCTCCTGGCGCGGACGTCCAGCTATGGCGGAAACCTCACGCGCAGGGTCCAGTCCCTGCTGACGCGCTACGAGGCCGCAAAGGCGACGCGCTGAGGCCGTCACGAGCCCAAGGAGCGCCCCATCGGGCCATGGGCTCCGGGCGTCCTGCGTGGGGCCCCAGCAGCGGCCGGCAGGCCGGGAGCGATCCCGCGCAGGAGGCTTGTAGCGGAGCGCGCTCCCTGGGGGGGGCTGTTGCGCTAGCTTGACCGCCATGAACCGCCCCACCGCACTCATCGCGCTCACCGTCCTGGGCCTGGCGCTCACCGCGTCATGCTCCGAGTCCTCCGGCCCCGCCGCCATGGTGGAGATGCCGCCCCGTGTGGGGTTCGAGAACACCGGCCCCTATCCCGGCTTCACCCTCTTCGCGCCTCTCGACTCGCGGCGCGTGATCCTGGCCGACATGGCGGGCGAAGAGGTGCACCACTGGGACACGCCGCTCAAGCCGGGTGACTCCTGCTACCTGACGGAGCGCGGCACGGTCCTCGCCTGTCAGCGATATGGCGACGACCCCTTCTTCCAGGACGCAGGCGGGCACGGAGGCAAGGTGCTTGAGATCGGCCACGACGGAGAGATCCTCTGGACCTTCGACTGGAACGGCGAGCACGGCTCCCAGCACCATGACGTCGAGGAGCTGCCCAACGGGAACCTGCTCTTCGTGGCGTGGGACCGCATGACGCGGGAGGACGCCCTGGCCGCGGGCCGCGACCCTGAGCTGCTCGAGGGCGACGAGTGGTGGGCCGGCGCGGTCTACGAGGTGCGCCCCACGCGCCCGGAGGGCGGCGAGATCGTCTGGTCCTGGCACTCCATGGATCACGTGGTGCAGAGCTACGACGAGGACCTCGCGGGCTACGTGAAGGACCCTTCCGATGTCCCCCACAAGATCGACATCAACGGCGACTTCGACCCCGACCCCCCGAGCGAGGAGGAGCAGGAGGAGGCCGCCAAGCAGATGGCCGCCATCGGCTACGCGGGTGGCGGGGACGACGGTGGGGACGACGACCCCAAGGCCGCCGACAAGGAGGGCGACGACAAGGAGGGCGACGAGGAGGACAAGGAGGACCCCGCGGACGCCGCGCGCAAGGCGCGGGTCAAGGGCGCCGACTGGATGCACACCAACGCGGTGGCCTACAACGCCGAGCTGGACCAGATCGCCATCAGCGTCCGTCGCTTCGACGAGATCTGGATCATCGACCACGCCATCTCCCGGGGGGAGGCCAAGGGCCCCAAGGGCGACCTGCTCTACCGCTGGGGGAACCCCTTCGCCTACGGCATGGGGGCCCACGCGGACCGGCCGCTGCTCGGCCAGCACAACGTCCAATGGATCCCGGAGGGGTACCTCGGGGCGGGGAACCTGATCGTCTTCAACAACGGCAATCGGGAGCGCGAGTGGTCGACCGTGGTGGAGTGGTGGGCGCCCCGGGACGAGTCGGGCCGCTACCCGCGGGAGGCGGGTCAGCCCTTCGGTCCCACCGAGCCCCAGTGGGACTGGGCCGCGAGTGAGCCCGAGAGCTTCTACTCACCCTTCATCTCGGGCGTTCAGCGCCTTCCCAACGGCAACACCATGGTGTGCAGCGGCGCCCCCGGCCGCGTCTTCGAGGTCGCCCCCGACGGCGAGATGGTGTGGGACTGGCGCAGCCCCTTCACCGCGCCCGAGGGCACCGAGCAGGACCTGAAGGAGTGGCCCACCGCCATGTTCCGCGCCCTGCGCTACGGCCCTGAACACCCGGGCATCGTCGCGCTCCGCGCCAGGGGCGTCGCGATCCCCTTGGACCCCGGCGTTGGCCCGCCCATCAACCAGTACGTCCCGCCCGCCGACGGCGAGGCCGACGACGGCGAGGCCGCCGACGAAGAGGCTGACGACGAAGAGGCCGACGACGACGAGGGCTGACCCGCGGCCGGGGTGTCGGTGCTCGCGGCCCCGTCTGCGAGCCCACGCCAGGTTGGAGAGCCGGTGTCGGTGCGGCAAGGCGCCGGAGATCCGCGTGCCTCAGCCAGGTGCCCCGTCGCGCGGGGGCCGGATCGCGCTGGACGAGTGGTGAGCGCTCGCTAGCACCCCTCGAGCAGCCCGAGGGGCCGCGCGGGCAGCGTCGCGCGGAGCTCCTCGTCGGGGCGCCACTCGGATCCCACGCTGGGGCTGTTGAGGTTCGAGGTCGAGGTCAGGGGGGGCGCGTCGCCCGATGGCCTCCGCGCCGGCGTCGATCTCTTTGGCGGTCGGGTTGAAACCCGCGGCGACCTCTAGCTCGAAGGTGTTTCGGGTCAGCCCGCCGCCTGGGTCGGTGGGCTAGGTCTCGTGGGTGGTGTGGAGGTACACGAACCAGGGGCCTGCCGGGTCCTGGCCGGAGCCGGCCTCGCTAGAGAACTCGGTGCGCCTGAACTTCCAATGCGAGTCACCTCTCCCTCGGAAGGCGATGTTGGCCCTCTACGACTCTCCGGCAGAGCACCCGCGCCATCTACGGACCAGCCATCCGGTCGAGTCGATGTTCGCCACGGTCCAGCAGGGGACCAGCGAGGCCGGGGGCGCGGCCCCGCGCGACGCGACCCTCTCGGTGGTCTTCAAGTCGGCCATGTGCTGGCGGGGTCGATGGCGACGTCTCAACGGAGACGAGTCCCTGGGGGCTCCATTGAGGGGCGTTCCGATCCAAGGTGGCGCTGAAGCAGACCAAGCGGAGGAAGGCGACGCCTCCGCTTGATCTGCGAGATCCCGGACCTCAATTCTTGGCAATGTCCCGCCCGGAACCTTGGGGGCAGAGCGGCTCGCCGATCCAGTTCAGAACGTGGCCACGAGGTCGATGCCGAAGGTGCCCTGGTTGTAGTCGGCGCCTTCCGACCAGTCATAGCGATACTCCGGGCGCAGCATGATGTTCGGAGAGATGAGGTAGTTGGCGCCGGCCGTCAAGCTGAAGTGAGACACCGACCCGCTTGCGGGAGCGGTGCCGCCATGGGGGGCGTACCCCGTGATCGCGTCATTCTTCCACCACTCAAATCGTGCCCCGAGGTCGAGGTCTTCCTTGGCCTGGTAGAACAGGTACTGGTTGAGGCCGATGGTGTCCTCACCTGTGCTGCCCACGTGGAGCAGGTCGGACTGGGCGACGTAGTTCCAATCATCGGACAGTGCCACGTCAACGACCACCGACTGCATGAAGCCGTCCGACCCGCGAGCCCCGAAGTCTCCGAGGGTTGTCATGTACGCGAGGGCGACGTCGTCGCTGAGGCTCGTGGACACTCCACCGAGGAAGTTGCTGCCTTCGCCAAACTGGTCAAAGCCGGTGTCCCAGCCCGCGGTCCAGCCGCCGTAGTACGTCGTGTCGTCGCTTGCCGCGTAGCTCGCGAGTACGCCCGAGTGGGTGAATGGCTCGCTGTTGTACATCGTGATGGCGTGACTGTAGAAGAAGTTGCCGGGGGCTCCGACGACCTCGTACCCGATCAACGTGTAGAAGTGCCCGGCCTTCACGGTCCAGTCGCCGCTCGCCACCTCAAGGTAAGCCTGGGGCAGGGCCCAGCCGTAGCCGCTACCGCGCTGGAAGTTGGGCCCCGCGTCCCAGCCCTGGGGATTGCCGTCGCTCCCGAGTCCGTTGCCAAACGCGACCGTGTCGCCGCCATCGGTGCCGAAGAGACCATCGAAGCGAAAGCCAAAGCCGATCTCGCCGTCTTCTGACTTGGCGAGCTTCTCAGCGAACAACCACGCCTGTTGGAGGTTGATGCGGTCGGGATCGGTGTTGAACAGGTCATTGGACTCACTGTGGTAGCCGAGCTGAAGCCAGCCGCCTGCCTCGATGCCTGTGCCATCGAGCATCGAGCCGAAGAGCTTCCAGGACTCGCCCTCCGACCCAGAGTCGACAGCGATCGGGTCTGCATCGGCCTCCAGTGTCCCGAGGAGAGAGTCAAAGAGGTTCCAGGACTCGCCCTCCAATCCAGAGTCGATGGCGAGTGCGTCTAGATCAGGTTTCGGTGTCGCCGGGAAGGCCCTCGGCATCGTGTAGGACGCAGAGACCGCTCGCTGTGCTGATGTCGTCGCCATCGTCAGCAAGGCGACTCCAGCGAAGGCGCCGACGCGGGCCCAGGCCATGGGGGTTCTGAGAAGAAGCGGGCGCGCAGAGGAGATGGAAGACAGCGACGGGAGCGCTGCGCCGGGGCGGAAGAGCATGGGGGCGGGTTGCGAGCGAGTCAGGAGCGGGGAAGTTCTCGGGACGGCGTCCCGGAGTGAAAGTCCAAATTCAGGACAGTCCCGGGTCGCGATTCGTGCACCCGGTGTCAGCACGTGCCTTTCGCCACAGAGCCCGCGTCTCGCTCCGCACGACTCCCTGGATCACGGATGGGAGTGATCGAGCTGCGCTCGTTGCGCCACTCGGCTCCGAGGAACCGCGCCGGGGAGAGGGGATGGAGACGGGGACCCTGAAGGTGTGACCCACGCCGCTGAGCCCCGCATCGGCCTACGAGTGGGGTCGCGTTGAGGATTTTTCTTGATCCGTCGGGATTGTTGAGAGCGGGGTAGTGTTCACGCATGAAGTTTTCCCTCCTCGGCATCGTGCTCTTGTGCGGCGCCTGCCAGTCGACTGACAGCGCCCCCGCCCAGTCCATCCACCCCGTTTCTTCCCCTGCCGTCACCGCGCCCATCGAGGCTGCGCCGGCAGCTGACCGACCCGTGCTCCCGCGTTGGCTCCATCTCGATCGCGCTGAATTTGCCGTTCGTGCGTGGGTCAGGGACCGCAGCTAGTCCTTGCGACCTGGGGCAATGTCCCGGCGAGCAGAGCACCACACAAGAAGCCCTCCGGTGCCTGACTCCTCGGAATCAGGCACCGGAGAGCTCTGGCGTCTCCTTTGACCCACAGGTCAGGCAGCAGCTCGACGAGCACCTCAGGCTGAGGCTCATGGGCCAGCTCTGATCCGGCCCGACGCGAGCGGAACGACGGCCCCGCTCAGGGGTGACCGCAGGTGGGCGGTCAGACAGGCGGGGACTAGGGCGTTCGCCCGCGCTCTCCCAGCCACGCGTCGAGCGCGACCAGGGTCGGGAGGAGCACCACGCCGCGTGCCCCTCGGCGCGGGCCGCGGGACCCGGCCCCGCCGGCGACGACGTCCCAGCGCCCCTTGCCAAGCGCCGCGAGGCGCTCGAGCTCGCGGTCAGACTTGATCCCGCCGGCCGCGTGGCTCACGTGGATGAGCACCGCCGCGGCCTCGAGCTCCTCCGCAGCGACCGCAACCTCTTCGACCGGGAGCGAGCCCCCGAGGTCGACCGCGTTGTAGCCCCGCGCGAGCGCCACGAGTCGAAGCATGGCGAGGGGGAGGCGATGCTCATCCCCGGGGAGGAGCGCGAGGAGCAGGCGCCCTGACCGGGCGCCCCCGTCCATGCGGTCTCCCATGGCGTGGAGCGCTCGCTCGAGCGCTGCCGTACACGCATGCTCGTGGCGAGCGCCGATGGCACCCTCCGCCCAGAGCTGGCCGATCCGCCTCACGAGCGGGGCCACGTACCCGTCGAGAGCCTGTGCCATTGGCCCACGCGCGCAGGCTCGCTCGACGGCCGCGGTTAGGGCGCTGGTATCGAAGGCCGCCACACACTCGAGGGCGCGTTCAAGGTCGGGATCCTCTGCACAGTCCGCGGCTTCGGGCGCCTCGGCCCGGGATAGTGCCTCCGCCGGCGGGAGCCCCTGACCGACGAGCTCGGCGGCGCTGCGCAATCGCGGGACCTCTTGCGGAAGGTAACGACGATGGCCAGAGGGGCGCCGCAGGGGCACCGGAGCGCCGTAGCGGCTCTCCCAGGCGCGCAGGGTTGACGCGGGGATTCCGGTGGCGCGGGCCAGCTGGCCAATCGTCAGCCCGGCCTCGTCCGAGGGGTCGGGGGTGGTGGCGGGGAGGTGGACCATCCTGCGGGACATCGACGGATGGGGCCCGGCGGCCAAGGCAAAAGCGCCAGACCCACGCTCGTCCCCAGTTGGGGCTGTTGAGGAAGAAAGCTAGACAGCGCTTGGGAGACCTCCCAGTCCGTGCCGAATAACAGCGGAGTCTACTAGGAAAAATCCAAACGTCGAAGATGAAAACTAAGCAGCCCCAGACCGCCGAAGGCGCCCTCGAGACCGCCATCGACCGCACCCTCGCCTCCCTGCCCACCGCCGAGGTGAGCACCGACGGGGCGATCATCTCCGTGAACGAAGCGTGGGCGGAGGTCGTCGGTTCAAAGGCAGGCGAGCTCGCCGGCATCTCGCTCAGCACCTGGGCCGCCGCCGATAGTGACGCCTGGGACCCCGGGGCCAGCGGCAGCCGCTTCCCCGTCACGATCGAGGGTCAGGGCCCCCTGTCGGCGGTGACCCTCGCCGTGGAGGCCAACGGCTGCACGGTCGCTCTCATGGAGGACTCCGCCCCTGCGGCGAGCAGCTCTGACGCGACCCTCGACGCCTTCTCGCGCTCCCTGGCGGTCATCGAGTTCGAGGTCGACGGCACCATCATCACGGCGAACGAGAACTTCTGCGCCGCCACCGGCTACGCCCTCAACGAGATCGTCGGCCAGCATCACCGCCTCTTCTGCGGCGACGAGGTGGCCGCCTCTGACGGGTACGCCGGCTTCTGGCGCGCCCTCGCTGACGGCGAATTTCAGGAGGGCGAGTTCCGCCGCGTCACGAAGGCCGGAGAGGAGCTCTGGCTGCGCGCCACTTACAACCCGATCCTTGACAGCGACGGGCGACCGACGCGCATCGTCAAGGTCGCCTCGGACATCACCACCGAGAAGCAGGCCGCCATCGTTACCGGCGCCAAGGTCGCCGCCCTCGATCGCTCCCAGGCCGTCATCGAGTTCGAGATCGACGGCACTATCGTCGCGGCGAACGACAACTTTTGCGCCGCCACCGGGTACTCGCTCGACGAGATCGTCGGCCAGCATCACCGCCTCTTCTGCGGCGACGAGCTCGTCGCTTCCGAGGAGTACAGCGACTTCTGGCGTGCCCTCGCAGACGGCAAGTTCCAGGAGGGTGAGTTCCGGCGCGTCACCAAGGCCGGCGAAGAGCTGTGGCTGCGCGCCTCCTACAACCCGATCCTTGACAGCGAGGGACGCGCCGCGCGCATCGTCAAGGTCGCCTCGGACATCACCTTCGAGAAGCAGGCCGCCCTCGTCACTGGCGCCAAGCTCGCTGCTCTCGATCGCTCCCAGGCCGTCATCGAGTTCGAGATCGACGGCACCATCATCACAGCGAACGAGAACTTCTGCGCCGCCACCGGGTACGCCCTCGACGAGATCGTTGGCAAGCATCACCGCATGTTCTGCAGCGACGAGTTCGCCCGCTCCCCCGAGTACGGCGAGCTCTGGCAGGGCCTCGCGCGGGGTGAGTACCAGGACGGTCTCGTCGAACGCATCTCCAGCTCTGGCGACACCCTCTGGCTGCAGGCCACCTACAACCCGATCCTCGGGGACGACGGGCATGCGATACGTGCGGTCAAGTTCGCCTCGGATACGACCTCCCAGGTGGAGTCAGAGCGCGCGCGTGAGGCCGAGGAGCGCGAGCGTTCCGAAGCCCTCCAGTCGGCCGTCAGCCGGCTCCTCGGGGTCGTCTTCCAAGCGGGCAAAGGAGACCTGAC
>CBFHHK010000031.1:8965-27146 GCA_965655435.1 Planctomycetota bacterium
CGCGGAGGTCCCGGACCTCGGCGAGGGCCCGGTCGGGGAGCTCGGTCGCAGCTTTGCGGCCATGCTCCAGGACCTACGGAATCTCGTGGGCCAGGTTGTGACCAGCACGGCCGCGGTCAGCGAGGGCGCCACCGAGATCGACTCCGAGGTCACCAATATGGCCCGCCGCACGGAGCGCCTGGGGGCGACGTCGGAGGAGATGAGCGCGAACGTCGAGGAACTCACCGCCTCGATCGCATCGATTGCGCGCAGCGGTAGGGACGCCGACGAGCTCGCGAAGGCGGCCTCGGGCGACGCGCAAACCGGAACCCACGCGGTCCAGGAGTCCCTGGACGCCATGGACACCATCAACGGTTCGGCGACCGAGATCGGTGAGATCGTCAAGGTCATATCGGAGATCGCCAGCCAGACGAACCTGCTGGCCTTCAACGCTGCCATTGAAGCGGCGCGGGCGGGCCAGCATGGCCGCGGCTTCGCCGTGGTCGCCGACGAGGTCCGCAAGCTCGCGGAGCGTTCCTCGGATGCGACCAAGGAGATTTCTAAACTCATCACCGAGTCGACCACGCGGATCGCGCGGGGAGCCAAGGTGAGCGAGAACGCGGCGGGCGCATTCCGCCAGATCGCGGAGCGCGTCGAGCAGACGTACGCCGCGATCAACCAGATCGCGACGGGTGCCGAGGAGCAGTCCTCAGCCGCGTCGGAGGTCAACTCTGGCATCCAGGCGGTGTCAGAGGAGACGGAGCGCTCTGCCCACTCCTGCGAGCAGATTGCCCAGACCTGCTCGACCCTCTCAACCGACGCCATGGCCCTGCGCGAGCTCGTCGAGCGCTTCCAGGTCTGATGGTCACCTCAAGAGACGCTGCCGTTGTGGAGTCCCTGGCGAGGGAGGTCCGTCGCCGCACCGGGGTGACGATCAACCCCTCGAAGGCTCCGATGCTCCTCAGCCGAGTGGCGCGGCGCGTCCGTGCCTTGGATCTCGAGGGTCCGGAGGCCTACCTCCGGGTCCTGGAGGACCTCGAGGAGACCGATGCCGAGCTCGAGGAGTTCATCGACGTCGTCACGACGCACAAGACGTCCTTCTTTCGGACCCCAAGAGTCTGGCGGCGCCTCTGGCAGCAGTTTGGGCGGGACACGGAGGCGCGGTCCTTCGACGCCTGGTCCTGCGCATGCTCGATCGGGCACGAGCCCTTCGGCCTGGCGGCGGTCGGCATGGCGGCCGCCGCGGCGCGCCCGGGCCTACGCTGGAGCGTACTGGCCACGGACGTATCGCCCAAGTCGGTAGAGCGCGCCTCTAAGGGCCTCTTCGATGAGGTGCACGACCCCGGGATGGCGGCGGTTGGCTTCTCGCCTCTCGACCACTTCGAGCGAACGTCCGACGGTCATATGCGGGCCTCCCCCGCCCTTCGCTCGCGGATGAAGTTTCAGACCCACAATCTGATGAAGCGTCGGAGCGGGAGCTTCGACGTGGCGCTCCTGCGCAACGTGCTCATCTACTTCGAAGAAGACGACAAGCGGACGATCGTCGAGAACGTCCTCTCCACCATTCGCCCGGGCGGGCTGCTCGTCATCGGAGAGTCCGAATCCCTGCTTGAGCGCGACGCGCGCCTGGAGTACCTGGAGCCTTGCATCTTCCGCGTCGACAAGTAGCCGGTCAGGCACGCCGCGTGGGCATTGGCCAGTGTTTCGTGGGCGGAGCCGGAGACGTGCTCCGGGCCACCCTCGGCTCCTGCGTCGGCATTTGCCTGGTGCACGCCAAGACGGGGCGCTTCGCCCTGGCACACATCCTGCTCCCGTGCGCCGACGTCGGGGATCGCCAGGTGCCCGACCAGCCCGCGCGCTACGTCGACACGATCCTCCCCCATATGCTCGAGCAGCTGGGATGCGTCGGCTCCAGCCGGCGGGGCTTCGTCGCCTACGTCGCCGGCGGCGCCAGCATTTTCTCGGGCCCAACGCAGAGCTCCAAGGTGGGCGCGAGCAACTGCGCAGCTCTAGCCAGGGCCCTGCGCGAGCACAGGGTCCGGGTCGCCGGCGAGGACCTTGGCGGGACCTCGGGGCGTCAACTCATCGCGGACGGCGTCGAAGCGCGGGCGTTCACGATTCACTTAGACCAGGACGAAGAGGGCCCCAGCTGGGAGTTCCCGGCGACCTTCCCCGGCCCGCGGCCGCACGAGGAGACAAGACATGGATGACTTCGAGCTCATGAGCCCTCTCACGGAAGCTACCGCCACGGCCGAGTCCATGGCGGTGGCTACGATCGCCGATCCCGATGAGCCCAGCGGAGGGGTCCAGACCCTCGGGACGTTCTTTGTTGGCGAGATCGAGTTCGCTCTCTCCGCCGACCGGGTGCGCGAGGTCGTCTCCTTTCCCAAGACACTGACCCCGATCCCGCTGACCACGGCCAATGTGCTCGGGGCCTTCACGCTCCGCGGCGAGATTCTGCCGCTGCTCGACATGACGGGGATCCTTGGTCTGGAGGGAGCCGGCGGGGACCCGGGTCGCGACCGCCGCGTCGCCGTCATTGACATCGGCGACGGATACGTCGGCGCCGCCTTCGAACGGACGGGCGAGGTCCTCCGCGTCGGCGAGCAGGAGATCGTGGCCCTCGGCCACCGGACGGAAGAGCGAGGCTCGGTGATCGACGCCATCGCCCAGCTCGACGGCGGCGAGCGCTGCGTTCAGCTCATCTCGCCCACGCTCCTCGGTGCCCTGCCGGGCGTCCCGAGTCGCACGAGCGCGGCCGGCGAGCAGGGCCTCTTCGTGGACGAGCGCGTGTTCTGCAAGGCGATCGTCGTGGAGGTCGGTCCCCACCAGGTCGCCTTTCGGATGGAGGCGCTGATCGAGATCCAGTCAGCCGTGGACCTGCTGGCGAGCCCCGCCTACTTCGAGCACTGCGTCGGCGTCGTCCACCTGCGTGGCAAGACCTTCGGCGTCATGGACCTCCGCGCCGTCCTCGGACTGGACACCGAGGAGCCGGCAGCCAAGCACGTCTTTGTGTCGCACGGAGGCGTCACCGTCGCCTTGGCCGTGGACGCGCTTGTGGAGACGATCGAGTTCGACGAGGAAGAGCCGCTCGCCCTCCCCCGTCTCGAGGGCTCGCCCCTGCTTGAGCTCGTGCATGAGGTCCTCCCTGTCGGCGACGAGCGGCATGTCTTCCTGATGGACCCGGCTGCCCTCTTTGGGGCGCTCCGCGTTCAAGATGGCCTGCAGGTCCTCGGCGATGACGCGGGGGCGAGGGACCGGTTCGGCTGCGACGAGGAGGACGATGAGCAGGCCGTGTTCACCTTCCAGGTCGGGGGTGAGACCCTCAGCCTGGACCTCGACGACGTGCTCGAGGTCCAGCACTTCCCCGCAGACCTGATTCGTTCGGGCTCCGCCTCGTCGGCGGTGATGGGGATGATGAACCTTCGCAGCGAGATCGTGCCGCTCTTTGACCTCGCGTGCCGGATCGGACTCGTCCCACGCACTCGCGCGGCGGAGCCTTGCGGCGTCGTGATCGTGGTCGAGCGAGGAGGCGAGCGCATCGGCCTCGTGGTGGATCGCGTGGAGCGCATCTTGCGCTTCCGGGCGAGCCAGGTGAGCCCGGTGGACCAAGCGCTCCGCGCCTCCTGCGAGGATGCCAGCCTGATGCGCCACGTCCGCTCTGGGCTCCTGATCACCGACGGGCCGGAGGAGGGCACCCTCGTGGCGGTGCTCGACTTGAGCTCGATCTGAGCGTGCCAGTGGAAGCGCGCGGGGTGTGTCGACCAGAAGGCGCAGGCCTACGAGGTCGGCCGGTCTGACTTTGAGGCCACCGGCGCCAACCCGGGGGGAGCCAAGATCATGTTCTACCCCCTTCGAACGGCCCTGGCCGCTCACATCGACGCGAGCCGCGCAAGCGCCGTCGGCGCCGAGCCGGGTGGGGCGGCTGGGCGCTCTTCGAAGCCTCGGGGAGGAGAATCGATCGAGGAGGTCTATCCGCCCTTCCCCACGGACTGCGCGGGCGATGCCGGCAGCCCCCGCGTCGACGCACGGGCCCACCCCGCCAGCTTCGACGGGCTCGAGCCGATGACGCCAGGCCGCGACCCCAACCGCGTGCGGGGTCTTGGAGCTCCGGCCAGCCTACACCTCGAGTGCGATCCCTACGGGATCACCTCTGCCAAGACGACTGCCGCCCGCATCCCCACGACGGACGTCCCGCCCTCGGCGACCCCCGTCGTGACGCGATAGGCCATCGACGCCCGAACGGGGGGGGCGATCGGGCTCGGGCTCGATGCCTCGAGCTCCGTCGACGCACTCGCGGTACACACGGAGGAGAGCACGCCGCGTGGACGCATCGTTGAGGGAGACCTGATCCGTTTGACGGGGATCTCGCACCGCGTTCAGGAGAGCGGCGAGCAGGGCCGGAAGAGGGCCCTGAACTGGCCTCATGGACGTTCGAGGACGTCACGCCTCGTCCCTTGAGGGACAGCGACGAGCCTCACCCGCGGGCCACAGCCAAGCGAGCCGCCTGAGCCGCCTCAGCGCTCGAAGTGCGCGCTCTCGAACGCCGCGCACGCTAACGAGCATGGCCAGCAAGATGTCCACCGGGCGAGCCTGGTCGTGGGGCGAGGGCTGGAGGTCGTCGGGAGCATGGCCCTCGCCGCGCCCGGCGACGCGGAGTCGGCTGAGAACGGTGTCCCTGGGCATCGGCTGGTGGGGGGGCCATGAGGAGGCGAGGGATCAGTTCGTCGAAGGAGGGCGCCCCACGACCTCATGAAGGGAGGGGCGGGCACCTGCGGAACGGCGGGCACCGGGCCGTCCAGGGTCCGCAGTGCGGCCCCGACACGGCTCCGAACCCATCAACACCGAGCCATGAGCGCCTCCAGGCAATCCGACCGGGCTCCACTCCTCGCCAGGGACCCGCTGCCCCGGTCGCCCGCGCTGGGCAAGTCGTCGACGGAGACGCGCCCCCCGGCCCGGACCGGCCTCGCGAGCGCCACCTCAATGGGCTCGCGCTACTCGTTGGGGGGGGGCAAGGACGGCACCTAGCCGTTCGCCGTCCCCGACGCAGTGAACCGTCATGAATCGACGAACGGGGCCTGGTGGAGTACGAAGCTCTCCCTGGCGCGGGCGCCGCTCGCAGGTACTTCGGTTGGCGATCACGTGCTGTCCGTCGGAATGCTGACCAGGCCGAGCACGGCGAGCGCACGCGTCGATACCAGGGAGGTTGCGAACGGGCTCTGATCGACCCGGATGCTCAGTACGTCCCGGGCGCTGCTCACCGCCACAGGCATGGCCAGTAGGGTGCCCGTCGCAGGCGGCTGGGATTGGGTCTGCGCGTTTGCCTCGTTACTCGTGGACGTGCACGCTGCTCCTTCCAGAGTCGGTTCGACGCGGAGCCACAGCCAAGCGCGCGGAGCCACCGCCAAGCGCGCGGAGCCACCGCCAAGCGCCCGGGCCCGCTCCGCCGCGACCCCGGGGGGAAGCCCGCTACGCCGCGTCTCCTTCCAATTGCTCTGCCAAAGCAATGGTGACGTCGAAGGGGATGAGGATCATGGCGGGGAAGACGGCCCCGGCACAGTCGATGCTCACGGAGATGTACGCCACACGCCCGGTGCCGACGTTCGTCGTCATTGGTGTGCCGCTCTCGCTCTCCGTCCAGACCTTGAGATCGTCGACGGATTGGGAAATGCGCAGGTCCCGCTCAAGGTCCCGGAAGACACGGTTCCAGGCTCCACAGAGAAGGTTGGCCATTTCTCGGAACGCCTCGATGTCGTTGTCGGAGAGTCCCTCCTCTGCCTTCGTGGCCCGAGCCGACTCGGGGATCATCAGCAGGTCCGCGATGACCTCGACGACAAGCGTGTTTGGGAAGGCGAAGTAGATCGAACCCATTCGGCCAACATCGTTCTCCACCTGCGTCTCGACGATGAGATGCTTCGGGCCGACGAGCGCGACCAACTCGCCGGCGCTCCCCGCGATCTTCGTTCTCTTTGGCGCCGCCTTCGCTTCGAACCCGATGAGCATCTCCCAGTCGGATAAGACCTGCTCCATGCCTTTGGACGCTAGTTGCCCGAAGAGCTCCTGGAGTTTGATGATCGTGATCATGTCGCGATGCGGTCCAAAGGGGTGGTTATGCGGACTTGCGCTGAGCCTTGACGAACTTGATGCGCTCTCCGAGCTTCTCGGGCGTGAACGGTTTGGTCACGTAGGCGTCGGCTCCCGCATCCACTGCGGCGGCCATCTTGTCGTCCCCTGACTCGGTAGTCAGCATGATGATCGGCACGTCGTGCTTCGGCCTCGCCTCCTTGACGAAGGTCAGTCCGTCCATCACGGGCATGTTCCAGTCGCAGAGCACGATGTCGACCTTGTTCGCTTCAAGGGCGTCGAGACCCGCCCGACCGTTCTCGGCTTCGATCGTCGATGCGATATCCAGGCCCGCCTGTCGGAGGGCCCTGGAGACGAGTTTGCGCATGACGCCGGAGTCGTCGACGAGGAGAATATTCAGTCCCATAGCGGTTGGTTCATGATGAACAGAGGTCCTGCGGCCGCGACGTGCGGAGCGCAGTGTTCTTGGTGTGAGTCGCGCCATGCACAGGCAGCGCGAGGAGGGCATCGATGGTCCGAGTCCGCTACCACCGTTGCCACGGCCAGCTTCGAACCTGGCGCCACGGTGGAGCTGTCGTTCGCTCTGCCGATGGTGGGATCGACGGCGCCGAGCGGGCGCGTGCCGTCCGTCACGTTGTCGGCTCCCGTGAGGGACCACCCGTTGTGGTTAGGAGAGGAGGCCGCGTCCGCGTCGTTGCTCCCATCGATGCGGGTCGACGCGCAGACTCCAGAGGGGCCACGGCCGAGCGTCGGCGCGTTCAAGCTGACGCCGCCCTGAAGTGCTCCGCACAGATTCGCCGGCGTGCAGCGGGACGAGTACCCGCTGGGGTCGCCGCCGGCGCCGTCACTGCAATGCGCCTCGTCCCTTGAGTGCATCTTGGCGCCGGCACTGGGCGTCTCTGCAGCGATTGAAATCGGGACTAGGGAGTGCAGGTTCATCGCTACGCGACGGAGATCGGAGGTGAGGGACGGGGCCGAGATTGGGCGGAGAACGCGAAGGCGTCGCGGGGGCGAGCTTCCGCCGTTCGCGAGCGTTAGGAATCTTCTCCCCTACGTTCGGGCAGACGACGTGTCGCCCTTGAGCAATGAGTGCCGTTCCCGGTCAGGGGTGGCTCATATCCGCCCCTGGGGGGCCAAAACTCCTTCGCAGAGTCGCTCAAGGCGTTCCCGTGTTGGTGTCGACAACTTCCCGACACCTCCGAACTTTTCCTGTAGCGCATTGCCGATCTGAGCCATGCAACCCCCCATGTCTACCCCCAAGGGTCGTCCCATTTCTTCGCACCAATCGTCCGGCCCGCTTCTCCTGCGCGCACTGAAACCGTGGACGTGGTCCCTCACCAGCCGACTGGTCACCCTGTGTGTCCTCATCGGGGTTGGGTCGATCGGCCTGGTCAGCAGCCTCATTTACGGGAAGCTGCACGACACCCTTCTCGAGGAAGGTATCGCGCACCTGGAGTCGATTCGCGACAACAGGAAGCGCTCGATCGAATCGCACCTCTTTGGGGCGATCGACGACGAACTCAAGACCTTCTCCGAGAGCCTGATGGTCGTCGATGCGGTCCAAGCGTTCTCCGCCGGGTGGGATGCTCTGCCGCAGGAGTTCGAGGAGATGTTGGGCTCGCACGACGACGACATCGTGCAGTACTACGACACCGAGTACCGCCCGCGCCTGGTGGACGCTGGCGGTGATTGGCAAGGCGCCGGTGCCTACCTGCCGCAGACGGATGCGGGGAAGCTCTTGCAGGGGCAATTCATCGCGCGCAACCCTTTCGATCCGGGCACAAAGGACATGCTCAACGGGAGCCGAGAGCCGAGCCAATACAACGAGGTGCACGAGAAGTTCCACCCCGTCCTCCGCTCCTACTTGATGACCTTCGGCTACTACGACGTCTTCCTGTTCGATCTCGACGGCAACATCGTGTACTCGGTCTACAAGGAATGTGACTTCGCAACGAACATCACGACGGGCCCCTACAGGAACACCGGACTCGCTGAGGCGTTCGAGGCTGCGCGCGCGGCCTCCGTCTCCGGCAAGGTCTACCTGACGGACGCAGCCAAGTACGGTCCGAGCTACGACGCGATGGCAAGTTTCATGGGGGCGCCCGTGTTCGATGATGGGGAGCTCGTTGGCATCGCTGCCTTCCAGCTGCCCCTCGACAGGATCGACGGCGTCGTCGGCGACCTCTCGGAGCTGAAGGAGACCGGCGAGACCTACCTCATCGGCGGCGACTACGGCCCGCGTTCGACGCTGCGTCACGCCGCGGCCGGGGATATCACTGAGGTCCGCAGCGCAGCGGTCGAGGCTGCACTCGCCGGCCAAACTGGATCGATGCGCACTCGCAACTACGTTGGCGATGAGGTTCTGAGCGCGTTCGCCCCCATCGACATCGGCGACATCCGTTACGCCGCCGTGGTCGACATGTCGGTGGCAGAGATCGAGCGCCCGGCCCACGAGATTCTCTCGAGGGTCCTCGTCGTCGGCTCGGTCCTGGCGCTGATCGTCGGCGTCATCGCGTTCTTCTTCGCCCGCTCGTTGGCGCGCCCGATCCTGCGTGTCGTGCAGAGCGTCCGGCACACCGTGGATACCAAGGACCTCGTAACGCGCCTGCCCATCGATCGTGTCGACGAGCTCGGCGACCTCAACAAGTCGTTCAACGGTCTCCTCGCCAACTTCCACGACGTGATCTCCGAGATCGGCACGGGCTGTGAGCACATCGATCGTGCCGCAACTCAAACTCAGGCGGCTAGCCAACACCTCGCAGGCGCCTCGACGGAGCAGTCTTCGACCCTCGAGTCCATCCGCTCCAACATTGAGAGCGTCTCGAGCATGTCGCAGCGCAACACGGACAACGCTGATCAGGCAAACGCGCTCTCTGAGGAGTACGCGGACTCGGCCGACCGCAGCAAGACCGAGATGGAGCAAATGAAGTCGGCCATGGACGACATCAAGGAGTCCAGTGCGAGCATTTCAACGATCATCAAGGTGATCGATGACATCGCATTCCAGACGAACTTGTTGGCCCTCAACGCGGCGGTGGAAGCCGCCCGGGCAGGCGAGGCTGGCAAGGGCTTCGCGGTCGTGGCTGAGGAGGTCCGGGCCCTGGCCCAGCGGAGCGCCGAGTCGGCCAAGGAAACGGGTCGCATCGTCACCGAGTCGAGCGGGCCTATCCAGCGCGGCGTCGAGAGTGCAGAGCGCGTCGGCGGGGCCCTGGACGAGATCTTCTCCGGATCGAAGCGCGTCAATATTCTCCTGAAGGAGATCGCGGCGGCGTCTGCGGAACAGCTTGGCGGAATCCAGAGCGTCTCCACGAGCATCAAGGAGCTGGAGATGGTCACGCAGAACAATGCGTCCAACGCCGAGGAGCTCGCGTCGACGGCAGTGGAGGCGGCCGAGCACGTCCAGATCGTTCGCGACTTGGTCTTGCAGCACCGAATCGAAGGCCATGATTCGCCGCCCAAGGCTGCCGCGCGTCCGAAGTCCGTCATGGCTGCAGCGGATGACGTCTTCGGGATAGATGCGGCGCTTCCTAGTGCTGGGCTTGAGTCGAAGGGTCTCAAGAAGTCGACGCCCGCCATGTCAGACGACACGGAATTCCCGATGGAGTCTTTCTGATCGAGTGGACCGCCACCCTCTCTACCCGGCGACTTCATGCAAGACATCAGCCATATCATCGACGAGCTCAGTTGGGCCGTCTCGTCCGAAACCCCCGACGAGGCGGCGCTGGCGACGATCCTGCAGGCCCTGAAGCAGCTGGCGACCTTCCCCAGCGGCGATCTGCCGCCTGAGCTCGAGGCAGCCCTGGCCGAGGTGACGATCTTGGCCGGCGAGGCCGAGGAGGACCCTGCTCGTTCCAACGCGCTCGTCGCCCTTCTCCGTGGGACGTTGGAGGGGTCGTCGGCGGCCCCTGTGGCTCCGACAGATTCCGAGGAGGAGCTTCTCTCCGTGTTCTTGAGTGCCAGCGGGGAAGCCCTGGGGGACTTGGAGCGGCTCCTCCTGGCCATGGAGGAAGCTGACGACGACGATGCGCTTGAGGAGGTCAAGCGGTCGATCCACACGCTGAAGGGCGAGTGCGGCATCCTCAGCCTTCACGTCGCACAGGACCTCTGGCATGACGCCGAATCGATGATCGACTCGGCGCTCGACGCTGGCGTCACCGTTCCAGTGGACCCGCTGATGGGCGCTCTGGATTGGCACCGCGGCTACCTGGAGCTTCTCACCCAGGACCCAGAAGCCTCTCCGCCGGAGACTGCATCGGTTCTGGCGCCCTTGATCGCCTGGGAGCAGGGGGAGTCCCTCGCACCGGCTGACCAGGGGGCGTCGGACGCCAGCTCGTCGGCGTCCGTCGACGAGACCGACACGCTCGTCGTCTTCTCCGATCAACTCCTCAAGGACGAGACCGTCCCGGAGTTCATCACGGAGTCTCAAGCGCACCTGGAGGATTCTGAGGCCGCGCTCTTTGAGCTGGAAGAGGACCCGACCAACGCTGAGAGCATCGCGCGCATCTTCCGAGCCTTCCACACGATCAAGGGGGTCGCAGGCTTCCTTGAGATCGATCAGGTCTCGCGGATTGCACACTCGGCGGAGACGCTCCTCGACAAGTTTCGCCAGTCGGACATTTCATTCGGCAGGGCACACGCGGACGTCGTCCTCGAAGCGAAGGACATGATCGCAAGCCTGCTTGAGGCGCTCGCGGGACGTCCGGGGCCGAGCGTCAACGCGCTCGAACACTTGATCGTCCGCACCGAAGAGATGGCGGCGGATCCGGCGAGTGCGGTTCGGCTCGGGCCCCAGGCGGTCAAGGCGGTTCTGGACCAGGCAGGAATCTCTGGTGACGGCAGCTCCGAACGCGCGGCCGGGCCCACGACCGCGAAGCTGGGGACGATTCTCCTCGAACGGGGCCTCATCGAGAAAGCGACGCTTGACGCGGCGCTCGAGCAGCAGAGTGCGACCAAGAGCGGCGAAGAACGCCTGAAGCTCGGCGAGTTGCTCGTGCGGCTCGGCGCCGTCACGGAAGCGCAGGTCGAGGATGTGCTCCGGTTACAAGGTCGTGGGAGCGCCCTGGGACAGGTGCTCGAAAGCCGCCCGCAGAAGGACACGTCTGAGGAGGCGGTGAAGCGTCCCCAACGGCGAGCAAAAGCGTCGGGCGATACGACGATTCGCGTCAACACGCAGCGTCTGGATGCGCTCGTCGACATGGTCGGTGAGCTCGTGATTGCCCAGCAGATGGTCGTCCAGGACGCGGCGCGCGTGATGTCAAGCGCCGACGAGCGACTCGTTCGCGACCTGGGTCATCTTGGGAAGATCACCCGCGACCTCCAGGAGTCCTCGATGTCGCTCCGCATGGTCACGTTCAAGTCGACTTTCCAAAAGATGCATCGTCTCGTCCGCGACGTCGCAGCCAAGGCGAGCAAGGACGTCAAGCTGCAGATCGAAGGGGCGGACACCGAAGTGGACCGCAACGTCGTCGACAAGATCAGCGACCCGCTGGTCCACCTCGTCCGCAACGCGATCGACCACGGCCTTGAGACCACGGACGAACGCGTCGCAGCAGGGAAGAGCCGACGTGGCAATGTGGTGCTCTCAGCGCACCACCAGAGCGGCGCCATCGTCATTTCCCTCCAGGACGACGGCCGCGGCCTCGCCCGCGACCGGATCATTGCAAAGGCCCTCGAGCGCGGCTTGATCTCCCCGGGGACCGATACGTCCGAGCTCAGCGATGCTGCGGTCAACCGGTTGATCTTCGAGCCGGGGTTCTCCACCGCACAGGCGGTGACAGACATCTCTGGTCGCGGCGTCGGGATGGACGTCGTACGCCGCAATATCGAGGCGATGCGCGGGAGGATCGAGATCGTCTCAAGGGAAGGCCATGGAACGACCTTCCAGATCTATCTGCCGCTGACGCTCGCGATTATCGACGCGATGGTCGTGAGGGCCGGCAATGACCGCTTCGTGATTCCGACCCTTTCGATCGTGCAGAGCTTCCAGCCGGCCGAGGGCGAACTCCACACCATCCGCGGTGACTCACCGTTGGTCGAAGTTCGCGGCGATCTGGTTCCCATGTGCCCCCTCGCAAGCGCCGTGGGCAAGTGGGGCGAGCCAACCTTCGCTGTCGGGAAATCGACCGCGATTCTCGTCGAAGCGATGGGCCGCCGGGCCTGTCTCGTCGTCGACGAGATTCTTGGCCAGCAGCAGGTCGTCATCAAGAAGCTGGGCGACTGCGTCCCAGCGCTTCCCGCGATCTCCGGGGGTGCAATCCTCGGTGATGGTCGCGTCGCACTCATCGTCGACGTCGAGGGCATCCTCGCGCAGGTCGACACCACCATCCCCGCTTGACGGGCGACGCACTCAAATTTCGCGCATAGCTATGGCACACGAACTCTTAGAAGGCCAAACACACGCTGCCGAGGGCAAGTACCTCACGTTCATGTTGGACGGAGGGCACTACGGTATCCCGATTCTTCACGTACGGGAGATCATCGCGGTCCAACCCATCACACCGTTGCCGCGGATGCCAGAGTCGGTGCGGGGGGTGGTCAACCTCCGCGGCAAGATCATCCCCATCATCGATCTGCGTACGGCGCTCGGCTTGCATGCCGAAGCCAACGACCGCTCGACCTGCGTGATCGTCCTGGAGGTCGATCTTGGTGACCACGTGCCGGCCAGCATCGGCTGCGTCGTCAACGCGGTGACGGAGGTCTCAGACATCTCTGCTGAGGAGCTCCAACCTCCGCCCGCGATCGCGGGCAAGTCGGAGCTGGATTCGATCCGCGCTCTGGCCAAGGCCGAAGAGTCTGACCACGTGGTCTCGCTCCTGGACATGGAGCCGATCCTGAGTGGTCTGTTTCACTCGTCCGAGCTGCAGGCCGCGAAGTTCGAGGCCGGGGCTGCTGTCGAATGAAGCAAGTCTCGGATAGCGAGCTTGCTTCCCTGGCGACCTTCGCGCGGCAGAGATGGGGCCTTGTGATCGACGAGAAGAAGCGCGTCATCGTCGAGAATCGGCTCGCGGCGCTTCGCCGTACGACGGAGTTGGAGAGCGTGGAATCGCTCATCAAGGGTCTTCGGCAAGGGACGCAGCCCGACCTCGAGCTGAAGCTATTCGATGTACTGTCGACGAATCACACTCACTTCTTCCGTGAGCCGGAGCAGCTCGATCTCCTGATTCGTGACTTGATCAAGCCAGCGCGTGCCTCCGGTCGCAAGGGCCTGAAATTCTGGTCGGCTGGCTGCTCCAAGGGCTGCGAACCCTACTCGCTTTCGATCCTGCTCCACGAGGCCTTCAAGGAGCCAAGCTCCTTCGAGCACCGGATCTTGGCGACGGATCTCTCCACCACGATCCTGAAGGAAGCACGGCGCGGAACGTACTCGCCCCTTGAGCTTGATGGCGTGTCGGAGGGCCGACGCAAGGGGTACTTCCGTGAGCATGTGGAGGGTTCTCGGCGTTCCTTCCAGGTCGATCCGAAGCTGGCGTCCGTGGTGTCGTTCGGCCTCCTGAACCTGCTTGACCCCTGGCCGATGAAGGGGCCCTTCGACGCGATCTTGTGCCGTAACGTGATGATCTACTTCGACGCGGAGACCCGTCGCGAGCTGGCGGCTCGTTTCCTGAAGCTCCTCAAGCCGGGGGGGTACTTGCTGATCGGAACCTCGGAGACCCTCGCTGACTTCGGACTCGATATCGATGTCGCCGCGGCAAGCGCCTATCGCAAGCGAGGGACCTGGGCATGACGTCTGCTCAACGGACGGTCGTGAAGATTGCCGACCTTGCGGTTGTTCAGGCTGGCGCAGGTGAGGTCGTGACGCACTCGCTCGGTTCTTGTATCGGGCTGACCGTGTTCGACCCCGTCGCGAAGGTTGGCGGTCTCCTGCACTTCATGTTGCCGAGTCCCAGCCCGAAAGCGGCGGCGTCGCGTCAGCTCGAGCTCGGGCCCCATGCTTACGGGGCGGCCGCCGTGCCGGCTCTCTTTCGGGCGGCCTACGCGGCCGGGGCGAAGAAGGAGCGGCTCGTCGTCTGCGCTTCGGGCGGCGCCGAGCGTTTCGGTGGAGAGAACGACCTCCGAATCGGCGCGCGCAACTGGGCCATGCTGCGGAAGCTCCTCTGGAAGAACGGCTTCACGCTCGCCGCCTCGGACGTCGGCGGGGACGCCTCCCGGCACATGGCGCTATCACTCGAAACCGGCCACGTCAGCGTGACAATCTCTGGAGAGGTCACGCTGCTTTTCCCTGAGAGAGCATCCTGATGGAACCACAACTTGCATCGACCAAAGTCTTGATCGTGGACGACTCCATGATCGTCCGTAGAGCGATCCGAAAGGCCGTGACCGCGGCCGGAGTGCACGATGACGGCATTCGCGAAGCTCCGAATGGAGAGGAGGCGATCGGAGCCCTCGATGACGAGCCCGTCGACGTCGTCTTCTTGGACATCAACATGCCCGTGATGGGGGGCGAGGAGTTCATGGAAGCCATGGACGCCGCGGGTCGTGCAAACGATCAGTTCATCATCATCGTCAGCACCGAAGTGAACGCAAAGCGCCTTCTGAAGATGGCGACTCTCGGTGCCCGTGGCCGACTCAAGAAGCCATTTGAACCGGAGAGGCTGCAGAAGCTGATCGCCGACGCAGTCAGAGAGAAGAGCGCATCATGAGCCTACCCAACCTGGACCCCGTCTCGCTCGCCACGACGCTGGCGGCCGCACTCGAGACCATGTGTTTTGTGATCGCAGACCCGGTCGATGCGGCGGACCCATTGGATGTTGATCGACACGCTTCGATCACGATCGGAGACGAGGAAGGCGCGTGGAAGCTCTTCCTCTCCGCGTCCGATGGCGTCCTGGTGGAGATCGCGAGCGGGCTGATGGGGCTCGACCCTGACGAGTTGGACGTCGAGCAGGTCCTGCCTGGGATGATCATGGAGCTCGCGAATATTTTCGGGGGCGAGGTCATCAACCTTCTCGGCGGCGAAGAGCGCCCGCTGCGGCCCGGTATTCCGTGTCTGGAGCCTGGCGCGTTTGATGGCACCCCAGGATCGACGAGCATCGCGCTCGACGCGATGGGGGATGCGCTCACCGTCTCGTTTGTGCCGTGTGATGCCGGGTCGGTGGAGAGGGCGCCGGCATGACGGGCCGGGTCAAGGTCCTGATCGTCGACGACTCGGCGCTGATCCGCGCCCACCTGAAGAAGCAGATCGACGGGATGGCGGGGGCCGAGATCGTCGGGCTCGCGCCCGATCCCTACGTGGCCCGTGAGATCCTGCTCAAGGAGTCGCCGGACTTGATCTTGCTCGACATGGAGATGCCGCGAATGGACGGGCTGACGTTCCTGCGGAAGGTCATGAAGTTCAAGCCGACCCCGACGCTGGTCGTGAGTTCGGTCACGCCGCGAGGTTCGGATACCGCTCTGTCCTGCCTGGAGGCGGGCGCGATCGACGTGCT
Source organism: Planctomycetota bacterium (assembly GCA_965655435.1). Lineage (GTDB taxonomy): Bacteria > Planctomycetota > UBA1135 > UBA1135 > Saltatorellus. The sequence continues at coordinate 24,454 of CBFHHK010000031.1, forward strand.
CTGCAAGCCGAGCAGCGCGTACTCCATCGACGAGCTTCAAGGCCAGATCGAGCGCTGGATCCGCGAGGTGGCGAAGCAGGGGAGCGCGCGCATGGCCCGGCGCCAAGTCGCGATCATGAGCGTCCCAGACGCGACGGGGCCTGGTATCGCGACCACGAACCGTGTCGCCGCGATCGGCGCCTCCGCCGGCGGCCCCGAGACGCTCAAGCACCTGTTGGCCGCCCTACCGCGCACGGCGCCGGGCATCGCGCTGGTCCAGCACATGGGGCCGACATTCCTGGCGCAGATGGCCGAGCGCCTGAACCATGAGGCGCGCGTTGAGGTCAAGCTGGCAGCGGACGGAGATGCGTTGATCCCTGGGCGGGTCTTGCTCGCACCCGGTAACTCGCACATGCGCATCAAGCGGGTGGGGGCGCGCTACGAGGCGCGGCTGGCCCAGGGGGCCAATGTCGCGGGCCATCAACCCGCAGTTGACGTGCTCTTCGAATCGGTTGCCGAGGCCGCCGGAGCCAACGCGCTCGGGATCATCCTGACCGGGATGGGGCACGATGGCGCGGATGGGATTCGCGCGATGAGAGCCGCCGGGGCGCGGACGATCGCCCAGGACGAAGAGTCCTCGATCGTCTTCGGAATGCCGGCGCGGGCGATCGAGACCGGGGCCGTCGAGCGCGTCCTGGCCCTGAGCGGCATCCCGCGGGCGATTGTCGAGTTCGGCGCGGCGAGCGCGCCGCGACGCGCCAGCTAGGAGCGTTCGGGCCCGACGCCTGGGGCTCCCTAGGCCCCGACGCGTTGTGGCTCGCCTTCCCGTTCTGTGAGCCCGACGACACGCCCTTCGAGGTGATGGATGTAACTGACGAGCGCATGGACGAGCTTGTCGGAGGAGACCCGCTCGTCTTGTAGGAGCACCTTGATCGGTCCGGGCGAGTAGCGCGCCTGCAACTCCAGGCAGTGAGCGATCTGCCTTGGCGAGCAGACGCCCTCCCGCACGGCCAGGTCACCGAGCCGAAGGTGCGGCTCGGTCGCCTGCATGGACACGAGGCCCATGACTTGTCGGACGGTGAGGTAGCCCTCTCGAATCAGAATCTTGCCGAGGGGCGTCCGCGGCAATTTCATCGATGCGACTCTGTGCTCTTCGACCAGCTCGGGGCTCAGCACGTGGTTGTCGATCAGCTCTCGCCAGAAGGTATCGGGCTTTTGGAAGGTGCTCTTCATTCAGGTCTCTCCAGTCGACTGCAGTTCGAGGTGGCTCTTGCCCAGGCGCTTCGGTGCAAGTGGAAGCACGCCTTAGGTGTTACCCTTATCGTCTTGCGGAAATCTCCTTCTTAACTCGCGGGAGGCCGATCTTGGGTTTGTCGGAAAGTGGGAGCCGGGCCCCGCGATGGGCCGGGTGCTCGCCGGTAGGCGTTGATGCACGAACCCTGCTCGTCGGCGCCGTCTCCCTCTCCACCAGGGTCAGTTCGTGGTCATCGCGGATGTCGGCCCTTCCGAGCTCCCGCACGCGGTTGAGAGCGCCGCCCGAGACCGCGGCCTCCATCTCTTGCCCGCCCGACGACCGCGCGCGGAGGTGGCCACGGGTGATCGGCGGGTGGACCCCATGCAGCCCGCTCGCACCGTTTCAACGGTGTCGCCCAACCTCGCGGGCTCCCCCCCCCACCTCGTCGTCCAGGGCCTTCAACCGAGGGGGGCTCTGTGCCCTTTGAGGGGGGGGGGCGTCGGGTTCCGCGCCGCGCGTATGGACCTCCTATCCAGGGCCCTCGGGTTGGACGCCGGAGGAATGCTCATCCCAGGTGGCTTATGGCGCCTTCCGGTCCGGCAGGGCATCGCCCTTGGTCGTGACTTCGTGGTGATCGGGGAGCATCACGACCGTAGAGGGGGGGTCGATCTGGGGAGCACTGTGGGTGTCAGTCGCGCCCTTCATCACGCTCGGCTCTCCTGTCCGCGCCGGCGGCTCGTCCTTGCCGTACCCGTGCCCCCCACGCTCCTTGGAACCGTGCCGCCTCGGGCAAGCGCGACTCCGTTCGTTCCGGTGAGCCCGTTGCGCCCCACGGGCCGGCCAGCGTGGGGGCGGAGAACCTCCGCTTGACCCTGAGCGGGGTCCCCGCCGGAGGGCCCTCGTTCCATGCAGCACCACGGGGTGGACCGCCGGTGGCGCCCCGGTTCGACGGCGTCCACTGCCTTGGACACGACGCAAGGCCGCTCCTTCTCGGCGCCCTCCGCTCCCAGAGGGTTGGCCCCGGCCTCACCGCCTGGGTCGACGCCGCTCGAGATGAGGCCCGACCTGTCCAGAGCCCCTTCCGCCATCTCACGGCTACCACTGACGCCACGGTGGGCTGGCCACACGCCTCCTAGCTGACCCTCACGACCTGACGCCGGCGCCACACCGCTCCCCGGGGCCCTCTGAGGCCGTACCGAGCCACTCCCGTGACGAGCGGAAGGCCTCTCGGTCCGGTGGCTGTTGGGAGGGGGCCACGAGGATCCAAAACAATCGAAAGACGGGGGTTGACGTTCAGGGAACGGTCCCTATGCTCCTCCCCCCCCGAGAAGGCCTAGCTGTCTCCTCGGGCACCGCACCGCACTCCCCACGGTGCTGACCAGCCAAGCTGGACGGCACTCGGGACTGCTCCGCCTCGAACCCCGAGGCGGTCGCCTCCGAAAGGAGGTGGGGGTAAGGGCAGCCTCCAAAGCGGGGTTGA
>CBFHHK010000032.1:0-1257 GCA_965655435.1 Planctomycetota bacterium
TCGCGGGCGGCCTCGGAGGGGCAGATGCTCGCGCTCTGTGGGCGGGCCGCCAGGAGCGTCTCGATGGCGGCCTCGAGGGCGAGGTCCACGGGGCGGACCCGGCGCTTGCGGCAGGCGGCGCTGCAATAGCGCGCCGGGGTCGCCTGGTCCTTGGTGCTGCGACGGGGCGTCATGCGGCGTCCGCAGGAGGCGCAGTGGGGGTCGCGGTCTTGGTCGAGGGTCATGGGGGCGCGGGCTGGTTCGCGTCGCCCAGGAGATTCGACCCGGCGGTGGGCGTGGAGGCGGTCTCAGTCGGGGGCGCCATCGCCCCAGCTCCAGCCGGGGTCGAGGGCGTGCTGGCCCATGCGGTTCCGCGCGCCCCGCAGCTCGACGAGCGCCGAGTGGGTCGAGTTCTGGCTCCATTGGATGCCCCTGAGGAGCTCCCGGCCGTCCACAAAGGCGTCCGGGCTGGCGCGCAGGCCACCCATGCTCACCACCTCGTCCACCGTCACGATCACCTGGACGCTCCCGCTGCGGCCGAAGGGCTCCTCGAAGCGCAGGGTGTTCACCGTCTCAAGAACGTGGTCCTCGTCGAACAGGAAGAGGGCGGCCTTCCGGTCGGTTCCGCTCTTGCCGTAGGAGAACTTGAAGTACTCCCCCGCACCCGCCCCGAGGACCGCGCCGAGGCTGAGGCCGAGCTGCGACTCCTTCAGGCGGACCGACTCATAGAGCAGCGCGATCTCTCCGCCGCGGGCGCCGAACTCCACCGGGGGGCCCAGGGCGGTGAGCACCTCCCCGAGAGACGCCTTGCCATGCTCGAAGCCGTCGCACCGGGCCAGGTCCAGGTCGTGGTCGATCCGGAGCTCGACCACCGAGCAGCTGGCGCCGAGCCCCGCCGCCAGAGCCGCGGCGAGCGTGAGGGGCAGGCGGCCGATCACCGGGCTCCCGCGCCCTCGCTGACGGCGAACTCGGTGAGCACGCCCGCGTCATCGAAGAAGAAGATCGCCCGGTCGAAGTAGGAGCTCTCCACCCGCTGGTTGTAGAGGAGCAGGATCAGGCCGTCCGCGCGTGAGCGCTCGAGCAGGTAGTAGAGGGCCGTGCCGTCCTCCAGGGCGAGGACCTGGGACGGGACGCCCACGCGGGCGAGCACGTCGGCCCGGGTGGTGGTTCCCACCACGAAGGACGCGGGGTCCAGCTCCATCCAGACGGGCTCGATGCCCCGACGAGAGGAGTTGCGAATGCAGCCCGGCCCGACCGAGACGGCGGCGGCGAGGGCGA
>CBFHHK010000032.1:1357-3675 GCA_965655435.1 Planctomycetota bacterium
GAGGAGGAGGCGCATCACAGCAGGTCCCACTGGAGGTAGATGGAGGGGTAGTTACTGCCGCCCTTGATCCGGCCGAACTGGGAGGCGGACTCGAAGATGGAGGAGCGGTGGTGGACCGCGACCCCGAGCCAGAGCGCGCTCATCTTCTCGGCGCTGAAGAGGTCACCGACGTTCACGTCGAGGGAGAAGTCGAGGTAGTTCATGAGGTTGCTCGGACGGTAGCCCTTCTCCTCCATGCTCTGGCTCTCGATGTAAGTGACGTCCTCGATCCAGCTGACCCCCTCCGCCACGCCGAGGCGTGTCCGCACCGACCAGGGGAAGGTGTAGTAGAGGTGGATCTTCGCGATCAGCTCGAGGGTCGCGTCCTGGACCTCGGACTTGTAGTGATAGGCGAGGCCGGGGCTGAGGTAGACCTGGAGGGGGAGGCCGAAGAGCTGATCGCTCAGCGGGTGGCCGTAGAAGACCGAGGTCATCTTGTTGTCGAACTCGTCGTCCTCGATGTCGAGGGAGAGGATCTCCCCCAGGTCCGAGGGGGAGGCGAAGCCCTGGGCCAAGCGGACGAAGGGCGGGGCGTCGATCTCCCGCTCCGTGCGCTCCTGCCCGGCGGGGCGGCCGAGGAACTGCGGCTCGCCGCGATCCTGGAAGAAGCCGAAGCCCAGGAAGCTCTCGAACGAGCCCGACTCGTTGATCGCGTCGAGCCCGCGGATCTCGCTGCCGAAGGCGTTGTAACGCAGGGCGCCAACGAGGTAGAGGTCGCTGATCACGTGGTATCGGGCGGCGACCTCGGGGGAGAAGATGAAGGCCCCGTCTGCGGACTGTCCCGTGATCGGCTCGACCGCGTAGTAGCGGCTGATGAAGTCGTCCGTGCCGTAGCGGATGTTGAGCCCTGGTTCGAGGATCCAGTCCTCGCTGGTGAGCGTCGTCCCGCCGCGCAGGTTGCCGTGGACGTTGCCGCTCTGGTCGCTCATCACCTCGGCCTGCCACCAGGCGTTGTCGAGCTCCCGCTGGTACTGGAGGCCGAAGTCCGCGGTGTCACCCTGGACGGTGTTCTGGAACTCCTTCGGGATGTCGAAGAAGCGCAGGCGCGTCAGGGCGTTGACCTCCTCGTCCTCGTCCTTCCAGAGGTGTGCCCCTCCCGAGGTGCCGCGCACGAAGAAGTCCTCGCCTTCGAAGAACATCATCGGGACGAAGCTCGAGACGGTCTGGTTGCTGCCGGTGAACGGGATGGTCGCGGTGCGGACCACCGCCGCGATCCCCCAGTCCGCCTGGAAGCTCCGCACCCGGGCGATCTTCTCGGCCGCGGTGGGCTCCTCTTCGGCCTCGACGGTCGGCCCCTCAGGTCCCGGGGCCTCCGCGGCGGCGGGCGTCGGATCATCCCAGGTGCCTGCCGTACGCGCGGCGGTTCGCCGCGCGCGGGCCGGGGGTGCTGCGGGGACCCCCGCTGGCGTCGCAGGGGAAATCGAGACGGGAGCTGCGGTGACGGTGAGGTACTGCTCCGCCCCGGGCTCCACGGCGCGGACCGCCCCCGGGGCGGCGCAGCCCACGAAGGGGAGGACGAGGGAGAGAAGGGGGGACCGGCGCATGGTGGGACTCTGACACGGTGTCTGCCGCGCCGAGTCTACTCCGCCAATCCGTCCTGTGGAGGCGGAGCCGCTGGGCGATCACCGCCCGGGGGGTCAGCTCACCGCGGCGGCCTTCTTCTTGGCGCGCTTGCGCTCGTTCTCGTCGAGGAGGCGCTTGCGGAGCCGGAGGTTCTTGGGCGTGACCTCGAGGAGCTCGTCGTCCTCCACGTACTCGAGGCACTCCTCGAGGGACATGATCTTCGGCGGGGCGATCTTGGCGTTGTCGTCCCGGCCGGACGCGCGCATGTTGGTGAGCTTCTTCGCGCGGCACACGTTGAGCTCGAGGTCGCCGTCGCGGTTGTTCTCGCCGACGATCATGCCGGTGTAGACCGCCGTGCCCACGGGCACGAAGAACTGGCCGCGGTCCTGCAGGCCGTCGAGGGCGTAGGCGATCACGTCGCCGCCGCGGTCGGCGACGAGGACGCCGTTGGTGCGCCGCGGGATGGGCCCGCCGTCCTTCTCCCAGCTCTCAAACACGTGGCTCAGCACGGCCTCGCCCTGGCTCAGGGTCAGGAGCGCGGTCCGCGCGCCGATGAGGCCGCGGGCGGGGATCTTGAAGTCCACGCGCGTCAGCTCGCTGGCGGCGTCCATGTGGAGCATCTCGCCGCGACGGCGGCCGAGGTACTCGATGATGCGGCCGGCGTGCTCACCGGGGACCTCGACGGTGGCGCGCTCGTAGGGCTCGCAGCGGGTGCC
>CBFHHK010000032.1:3773-9050 GCA_965655435.1 Planctomycetota bacterium
CGTCCACGTCCTTGAGGATGACGTGGGGCTTGCCCACGGCGAACTCGTAGCCCTCGCGGCGCATGGTCTCGATGAGCACCGAGAGGTGCATGACGCCCCGGCCCTTGACCTCGAAGGCGTCCGCGCTGTTGGTGGAGGCGAGCTGCAGCGCCACGTCCCGCGTGGCGGCCCGCTCCAGGCGCGCGAGGACCTGGCGGCTGGTGACGTAGTCGCCTTCCTGGCCCGCGAAGGGCGAGTTGTTGACGTAGAACACCATCGAGATGGTGGGCTCGTCGAGGGCGATGGAGGGCAGGGCCTCCACGTGCTCGGGGTCGCACAGCGTGTCGCCGATGCCAAGCTCCTCCACGCCGGTCACGATGGCGATGTCGCCGCAGAGCACCTCCTCGGCAGGGACTCGCTGGAGGCCCTCGTAGCGGAAGAGCTTCTTCGGCAGGACCGAGAGGGGCTTCTCGCGGTCGGGGTGGACGAGGGCGTAGCGGCGGCCGATCTTCAGGCTGCCGCGGCTCACGCGCCCCACGGCGATCCGGCCGAGGAAGTCATCATGGTCGAGGGTCGTGGCCTGGAACTGGACGGGGCCGGCCGCGTCCATGGCCGGCGGGGGGACGTGCTCGAGGATCTGCTGGAACAGCGCCTCGAGGTTGTCGGTCTGCTGGGCGGGATCCTCCGAGGCCCAGCCGTCACGGCCCGATCCGTAGATCACGGGGAACTCGAGCTGCTCGTCGCTGGCGCCGAGCTCGACGAACAGGTCGAAGACCTCGTTCAGGACCTCCTCCGGGCGCGCGTCGGGGCGGTCAATCTTGTTGACCATCACGAGCGCCTTGAGGTTGTGCTCGAACGCCTTGCGAAGCACGAAGCGCGTCTGCGGCATGGGGCCTTCGAAGGCGTCCACCAGCAGCAGCACGGCGTCCGCCATGTTGAGCGTCCGCTCGACCTGCCCGCCGAAGTCGGCGTGTCCCGGCGTGTCGACGATGTTGATGCGGGTCCCCTGGTAGGAGATCGCCGTGTTCTTGGCGAGGATGGTGATGCCGCGCTCGCGCTCCTGATCGTTGGAGTCCAGGGCGCGCTCAGCGATCACCTGGTTGTCGCGGAAGGTGCCGGCATAGCGGAACATCGCGTCCACCAGCGTGGTCTTGCCATGGTCGACGTGGGCGACGATGGCCAGGTTTCGAATCTCGGGGGCGGTCGACATCGGCGTGGCGGTGCTGCGTTACCGGCACGAGCCGGACGGGGGAGTCGGGGGCAAGCCGCCCGTGGTGGGAGCCTGCAAGTCGGGGCGCCGATGGATCCAGAGCGGACCCGCCGGGCACGGGCATGCGCCCGCTTTCCCATGTTCGAGGGGAAAGAGGGTACGGACCCAAACCCCAGACCGGAACCGCTGGCGGGCCATCTCGGTATTGGGGGCGAGGGTCTCGTCCCGTTCCGGCCCCCCTGAGGGCCGCCTGGGCGGCGATCCGGATCGCGGATCCTCCCGCCCCGGGGGGGAGCCTGCACCGGCGCTCGCGGGGCCCAAGGGGCGCACCACGGGCGGCTGGGGGCAGCCGGGTCCATCGCAGCGACGGGCGGTGAGGCGGATCAGCCGCGCCCGTGGGGGGCCGATCCGCCCGCGGGGTGACCGCGGGCCTGGGAGCGAAGGCTCCGATCGACCTGGAGCGGTCGAGTTGAGGCCGCTCAGTGGGCGGCGGGGCCGATCAGGAGGGAGAGGCAGGTGAGCCCTGCCTCGGCCTTGTGGAACTCGCTGATATCGACGGGATGAAGGGACAGGCCCATGGCCTGGAGCTGGTCGACGGTCCTGGGGGCGGCCTCGGAGACCACCAGCTCGTCGCCGACCTTGAGGACGTTGGCTCCTGCGGGCTCATCACGGTCGGCCTCGACGACCTGGAGGCCGTGGAGCCCCTCCACGTCGAGGTCGAGGGCGCTGGGCTCGACGAGGACCCGGTCTCTCCCCAGCCAGGACATGACGGTCTTGAGGTGGAGGGCGCCGCGCACGGGAACGCCGAACACGGGCCTGCGTGCGATCCGCCCGAGCGCTTCGATCCCCGCCCTGTCCGTGCGCGTGGAGAGCCCGACGAGGATGCGGTCCGGGAGCTGCAGCACATCTCCTCCGTCGAGGCTTCCTGCCTCGACCTGCTCCACGGGCACGAGCTCCTTGAGCACGCGGCCGAGCGCAGCGACCTCCCCTCGACGGCTCACGGCGCCGGGTCGTGTGAGGACGGCGCGGTCCGGGAGCGCGATGGCGGGGTCCTCGACGAAGCAGGCGTCAGGGAAACCGTCCAACGGCTCCAGGGTCATGACCTCGAGTCCAAGCTCTCCGAGCACCCGCGCGTAGGCGGCGTGCTGCTCGGCGGCGAGGGCTGCGTCGATGCGGGCTCGCTCCAGGTGCGTCAGCTCGCACTCGGCGAGACCTGGGCCAGGGGAGCGGACGATCGCCAGGGTGCGGTGCTTGGAGTTCACGGGGGTGCTCGTGGGGGGCGGCGCCAATTGCCGCCGGCGCGACTCTAACCGGCCGGGCTCGGGAAGGGGCCTCAGGGCACCTTGTCCACAGCGTCTGGTTCAGCCAGCCTCCGAGTGGAGCCAGTCGCCGCGTGGAGCCAGCCGCCGGGTCAAGCCAGTCGCCGGGTCAAGCCAGTCGCCGGGTCAAGCCAATCGCTGGGTCAGGTCCGTCGCCGGGATCAGTCAGCCGTCGGCATGATTCAGCCGTCGGGGTCACGCAAGGGGCTGTTCTCCACGGCCCCACGGCGCTGCTCAGTCCCTTCGCTCCGCTCGCCCCTCGGGGGCCATGCCGCTGGTTCCCACCCGGCGGGGTCAACGGGTCCGGTCGGTGGCGAGTCGGTCTGAGGGCATCTCCAAGTACGTGGAGAGGACCTCGTCCAGCAGGGCGTTGTTGATGGGCTTCGCCAGGTGGTCGTCGCAGCCAGCGTCGATGCAGCGACGCCGGTCGCCGGGCATGGCCGAGGCCGTCAGAGCGACGACAGGTCTGCTGTATCCTTGCTCACGGAGCTTCCTCACGGTGACGAAGCCGTCCTGCACGGGCATGTGCATATCGAGGAGGACCAGATCGAACGTCTGGTTCGCTTCGACGGCGTCGGTCGCGCACTCGAGCCCCGCGGCTCCGTTCGGGGCCGACGTCACGTCGAGCCCTCTGCGCCGGAGGAGCTCATTGAGGAGCCGGCGGTTGATCTCGTTGTCCTCGACCACGAGGACGCGTCCCCTGAAGGCCGCAGGCCCGGCAGCCCGTGACGGGGCCCCAGCGGAGACCTCAGCGGAGGCCTGCACGGAGGCCTCTTTGCACAGGACCGGAAGGGAGAGGGTGAACGTGCTCCCCTGGCCGACCTCGCTCTCGACCGTCAGGTCTCCGCCCATCCTGCGCGCGATCTCTCGCGAAATAGACAGCCCGAGCCCCGTCCCGCCGAACGTCCGGTTGATCGAGGCCTCTGCCTGTGCGAACGGCGAGAAGATGCGCTCGAGCGAAGACTCCGCGATCCCGATCCCCGTATCGATCACGGAGAAGACAAGTGAACGGGGCTCACCGGAGGGCGATTGCGGCCCGGCGGACAACCGGATCTCGACGCTACCCTGGTTGCCGAACTTGATCGCGTTGGAGATGAGGTTCGTGAGGACCTGGCGAATCCTCGTCGGGTCCGATTCGATCACCTCGGGGAGGCTCTCTCCCCAGGTCACCTTGAGCGTCAGGCCGGCCTCCATGGCCCCATGGCGGAGGGACTGGACGGTCTGTTGAACCAGCTCTCTCAGGTTGAACGAGAGGTGCTCGAGCTCGACGTGACCGGATTCGATCTTCGAGACGTCCAGCACATCGTTGATCAGTGCCAGCAGGTGCCCGGCGCTGCTGTTGATCGCCTCGAGCGCGGCGTGGTGACCCTCCTTACAGGTCGCCTCTCCAGTCAGTAATTCGGAGTAGCCAATGATCGCCGTCAGCGGCGTCCGAAGCTCGTGGCTCATGTTCGCGAGGAACAGTGACTTGGATCGGTTGGCCGTCTCGGAGCTGGCCTGTGCCTCTCGAACGGCCTCTTCTTGACGCAAGCGCTCCGTGACGTCTCGGGTGACGGCGAGGTGGACCGTCTGGCCCTTGCGGTCGGCGAGGGGAACGGCGCTGGTCTCCAGCCACAGGTGGCGGCCGTCCAGACCCACGACCTCGAACGTCAGGGATCCAGCGTGGCCCTCGATGACCCGCTTGTGCATCTCTCGGTAGGCCTCGCGATGCTCCTCGACGATGAGCTTCTCGATGGGGACTCCTCGCACCTCAGACATGGAGCCCGCAGCGATCATCCGCAGGCCAGCTGGGTTCATCTGCAGGAGGCGCCCCTCGGCATCGACGAGCTTCACGCACTCTGGCTGAGCCTCGATTATCGCGCTCAGGTGGCGCGTCCTCGCGGCGAGGTGCTGTCCGATCGAGCTGATGGTGCTGACCTGCTCCGCGAAGGGGCCCGAGTCCGAGGCGCCGGGCTTCATCGCATCCCAGCCACCTTCGATCGCCAGCATGCTGGCGTGGGCGCGGTTCAGTGCGGCCACGGCAAACCCGCGGATACGGCTTCGCCGATAGTTGCATATGGCGACCATCGAGGCGCCCAGCGCCCCGAAGGCAAGAGGCCACGCAAGCTCTGCGAGAATCATTGGATCAGGTGGAGAAGCTAGGGATGCTTGGGTGGGGGCGAAGCCCCCCATCCTTACCGCCGCTATCGGCATCTCACCGGCGAGGACATTAGGACTATTCCTAGACGTCATCCGGTCGTCTTCTAGTCACACGAAGCCGTGCCTTGGCCCCTCCCGCAGGTTCTTTCATCCTCGGCGGCCTTCTCTGGCTCAGGCTCCTGGCGGATCGCCGGAGGACCTGACTTCGCCCCGCGACCGGAACGGTGCCCGAGTCGAGCACGTTCCCGGCGCCCGCGCGGGGGAGCTGGTCCGGGTCGTCGATGGGGATGGGCCTCAGGCCCGAACCCCGAGACCCATTGGGACCTTGGATCAGAACAAGACGCTCGGGTTCAACGGCGGCCTCCAGCGGCCCGCGCGACTCGGTCCGGGAAGCCTTTGACCGTGCCTGTGTTTGGCCACGCCGCCCTCATCGGGTTGACGCCCCAGGGCTCAGCCTCGGGACTCCCGCCGAGGGGGTAGGGCCAGGGCGTCCCCGTGCGCGACGGGCCGACGGGCCAACGGGCGGAAGACTTCAGGGCATGGCTTCGACGCAGAGACCTGTCCCAGGGGGGCGTCCCGTTCAGGGAAGTCCGGCTTGCGGCGACTCGCGGAGGTCCGGCGGCAGCGCCC
>CBFHHK010000032.1:9058-10617 GCA_965655435.1 Planctomycetota bacterium
GGTCCTACGCGCTGGGCGCCTCGCCGGCGGGGTGCCCGGTGGATGGGTGCCAGGTCGATGGGGGGACGGGTGAGGAAGCCAGCGGCTGGGCGCGAGCCGACGACCCTAGACCCGCTGCTCGACGACCTTCTGGATCCGATCCAAGAGGTAGGTCTTCAACATCCCTGTCCGGGTGCACTCGGCTTCCAGGTAGCTCTTCTTGTGCCGCTCATAGAGCAGGCGGGGGAGGACCTGGAGGGAAGCAGGGGCTCCCGAACTGCCCCCGTAGAGCAGCGTGACCTCGTCTCCATTGCGAACCGCCTCGGTCAGGGGGCGGAGCCGTGGCTTCATCCGGGCCGGGCCTGGCAGGAACCCAGGGACCGTGACCGGCGTGCCGCAGTGGGTCAGAAGTTCCGCGGCGGACTCGGTCTCGGCGCGGTCGGCGCACTCCTCGAGCACCTGCCAGCACCAGACGGCGTCGGCCAGGGCGCGGTGATGGGTGCCGTCCTCGAGGTCCAGGTGCTGGCAGAGCGTCTCAAGCTTGTGGTCCGGCGACTCTGGGATGAACTTGCGCGCCAGCTTGAGCGTGCAGAGGAAGGGGGAGCCGGGGAGCGTGACCTGGCTCCTGGCCTGCTCGAATCCAAAGACCCGGGCGTCAAAGCCCGCGTTGTGGGCGCAGAGCCAGTCATCCCCGGCCCAGGTGGCGAAGCGCTCGATCGCCGAGGGGGTCAGCGGTGCCGAGCGGATGTCGTCGTTCGTGATCCCGTGGATCTCGGTGGCCTCGGGCTCCACCTCGATCGCGGGGGCCACCAGGGTCTCGAAGGAGTCGACCACCTCGCCGCCGACCACGCGCACGGCACCGATCTCCAGGAGATGGGGAGCGCCGCTGAGGTTCGCGGTCTCCGTGTCGACGACGACGATGGGACGATCGAGCGGCATGAGCGGTGAAGTCAGAGCGAGTACGCCCGGCGCCAGGGTGGCGGTCGCGGCGACGCGGGACTCTAGTGGCCCAGCCCCCATCTCTCAATGTGCTGATTTGCCGCTTCCTGGGGCGGGGTGCTCGGCCTGATGTGAGATGCAATGCGGGCGGTGGGTGGTCCCTGGGGCGCGAACTGCCGATAGACTCCCCGCCATGGCCCTCCCGGTTGTCCCCCCCGATTCACCCCTGCTCCTCTTCGACGGGGAGTGTGGTCTGTGCTCGGCGGCGGTGCAGTTCATCCTCCGGCGGGACCGGCGGCGGCGCCTGTGCTTCGCGCCGCTCCAGACCGAGCTGGGGCGTGAGATCATGGCGGCCCAGGGGCTCGACCCCGGTGACCTGAAGACCATGGTGCTACGCACGGAGTCCGGCGAGGTCCTCGTCAGGAGCGACGCGGCGCTCGCGGCGGCCGGGGAGCTCAGGTGGCCTTGGCGTTGGTGCACCTCCCTCCGCTGGATCCCGAGGCCGATCCGTGACGCGGTCTACCGCCTCATCGCGAGGTACCGGCATCGGCTCTTCCGCCCGCCGGCAAGCTGCCTCATGCCGCAGGCCCAGGACGCCCATCGGTTCCTCGGATGAGCGGGGCCGTCAGGCCTCGCTGGCG
>CBFHHK010000032.1:10717-27090 GCA_965655435.1 Planctomycetota bacterium
AGAGCCAGGACGCGGTGAGCGGGGCCGTCAGGCCACGCTGGCGAGAGCCAGGACGCGGTGAGCGGGGCCGTCAGGCCACGCTGGCGAGAGCCAGGACGCGGTGAGCGGGGCCGTCAGGCCTCGCTGGCGAGAGCCAGGACGCGGTGAGCGGGGCCGTCAGGCCTCGCTGGCGATCGCCTGGAAGCCCGGGAGGCTGCGTAGCACGTCGAGGTCGGTGTTGCGGCCCAGCTCTCCGAAGAGGTAGTAGCCGCGATCGCGCGCGGAGTGGAGGAGCTCGATCGCGCGGTCCAGGTCGTCGGGGTCGGCCAGCAAGGCGTGCACGCACGCGGCCTGGAACGAGGTGAACCCGTCCCTGGGGGCCTGCTCCAGGGCGACACCGATCTCCGCCCTCGCCTCCCGGGAGCGGCCCAGCCGAGCGTAGAGGGTCGCGGTGCGGACCCGGCAGTCCGTGTCGTCGGGGATGGCCTTGAGGCGCTCGCGGCCCGCGGCGATCCCGCTGTCAGCGATCTCGAGCGCCTCTTCGTAGCGATCCAGCCGGACGAGCACGCTGTAGAGGTGGTCGTAGGAGGCGACGTGGGAGGGGTTGATGCCGATCGCTCTCTGGAGGAGTCCGGTGGCGCTCTTGAAGTTGCCCTCCCGGGCGTAGATGGAGCCCAGCAGGCGATGGGCGAACCACTCGTTCTGATCGTTCTGCATCGCCGTGCGGTATTCCCGCTGGGCGTCTTCCAGGTGACCTGAGAGGTGGTGCGCGAAGCCGAGAGCCGTGTGCGCGAGGGCGTTGTCTCCGTCGAGGGAGAGGGCGCGGTCGATGTTCTCCCTGGCCTCTTCGATGAACGTGGGGTCCCCGTCCCAGAGCAGGTACTTGCGGACCATCGCTTCTCCGAGGACCCCGTACGCGGACGCGCAATAGCGGTCCAGCTCGATGGCCCGCCGGAGCAGGCTGGTCGCGGAGATCATGTGCTTGGACCGCCCGCGGTGAAGCAGGTCCCGGGCCTTCAGGGCGATCCGGAGGGCATCGTCGCTGCGGCGGCTGACCGGGCGTGTCGGGGCCGGCCCGGAGGCGCTCAGCCGCGCCCTCAGGGCGCGCATGGCCACCCGCGCGAGCTCATCCTGGAGGGCCCACTCGTCGGTGTCGGTGGCCGTGCAGCGGTCCGTGAAGCGCTGCACCTCTCCGTCGCGGCGGGCCTGCGTCTCCAGCACGAGGGTCGCGGTGGAGTCCTCGATGGTGAGGGACGAATCGATGACGAAGTCGAACTCGCTCGGGTCGCCTTCGCCCGCGATGTGCAGCGCCCGGTTCCGAGAGAGCGAGGCGTCGAGGTCCTTGCGGAGCCCGAGGGCCAGGGCGGCGACGGAGGTGGACGAGCCCTCCCCGGATTCGATCTCGCGCAGTAGCGCCCTGCCCTTGAGGGCGGCCGCGCGCCGCTGCCCGGTCCCGGAGAGGGCGCCCTCGACGCGCTGAAGCTCCACCAGTGCTTGCGCGGCGTCGGCGAAGCGTTCGGACGGTTCCGGAGCGAGGCACCGGATGATGAAGTTCTCCAGGGGCTCGGGAAATCCCGGGCGGACGTCAGCGGGCCTCCTCCTGGGCGCGCCGTCGAGGATCGCCATGCAGACCTCCGGGAAGGAGTCTCCCGGATAGGGCAGCTGCCCGGTGGTGACGTGGTAGAGAACGGCGCCGAGCGAGAAGATGTCGCTCCGCGAGTCGAGGTCGTCGCCCCGCACCTGCTCGGGGCTCATGTAGAGCACCGTCCCCACGAGCATGCCGTGCTGGGTGATGCTCGACTCATCCGCGGCTCGCGCGATACCGAAGTCGAGGAGCTTCAGGTTGCCGTCGTCCTGGAGGAGGATGTTGGCCGGCTTGAGGTCCCGGTGGATCAGCCCACCGTTGTGGACCACCTCGAGGGCGGCGCAGAGCTGGGACGCGACGCGCAGGCACTCCTCGAAGCCCAGGCTCTGGTCCTTGATGATCTTGTCGAGGGTGCGGCCCTCGAGGTACTCCATCGCGATGTAGGACGTGCCGTCGAACTGGTCGTAGTCGAAGATCGTCGCGATGTGGGGGTGGTCCAGCTTGGAGGTGTGCTTGGCCTCTCGGTGGAAGCGCTGGTCCGACTCGGGGTCGATCTCTGCGTGGGCCCGCAGGATCTTCAGCGCCACCGTGCGCCCGAGCTTGGTGTCCACCGCCCGATAGACCTCGCTCAAGGGCCCCTCGCCGAGGCGGTCCTTCTCGGGTTCGAATTCGAAGTGGGCGAATTTCATCGGGGGGGGGCGGGCGCGGGTGAAGTCCGCCCAGACGATATAGGAACGCTGGAGCCTTCCGGTTACGGCATTCGTCCTGGCCCTAAAGGTCGAGCGGGGAGGCCAGATTCCTGAACAGATGCGGACCGGAAGCGTCAACATTTCGGCCATGTCACCCTCAGGAGAGCGCCCCACCCCCCGACGTGCCCGGCCCGCTGCGCTGGAACCCTTCGAGCCCTGGGACTTCGAGGCGCTGAGGCCGCCGCGGAGCCGCTCCGCGGAATACAACGAGAAGCGGCTCGCCGCCCGTCGCCGTCTGGAGGCGGTCGCCAAGGCGCTCACCAAGGCCTCGGCGGACGCGGCGAAGCTCGAGGTGCGGACCTCGATTCACAACCCCTTCCCGCCGGTCAACGGGGGCAACGTCGAGCGCCTGTGGGCCTACCTCTCCCGTCCCAAGGCCCACAAGACCAAGCTCAAGCGCGAGCTCGGCGCCGACCTCGGCAAGGACCTCGATCAGGCCTATCGGAACGGATACCTCTGTGTCGCGCTGGAGGCCGAGGCCCTCGAGGTGAGCTTCAGGGTCCATCCCGACGCCTGGTTCGACGGGCGGAACCTGACCCGGCGGATCGAATCTGAGGGTCTCAGGCCGCTCCTCTCACTCCTCAACGGGCTCGAGGGGTTCCGTCTGCAGCTCGCGGATTGGAAGGGGGAGTGGATTTGCGGTCAGCTCGAGATCGAGCAGCTCGAGGAGTTCTTCCGCTTCTACGAGCCCGGAGAGCACCTCCTGGCGGTGGAGCAGCGGATGCCCGTCCCGGAGGCCATGAGGGAGGCGCTCCTGACGCCTGAGCTACCCGCCCACCTCGTCACCGAGCTGGCGCGGCTGGTCGAGCTGCGACACTTTGTCTGCTGGGCGCCGGACAACGACCTCCTGTTTAGCTGAGTTTCAGCTTGCGACACCGTCATGTCCGGGGGTGATCCGGGGTCATTGTCCGGATGTTCCGAAGGAAAAATCTGCGTGATTCTCGGTCACGGTGCCCCGCATTGCCGGGACGGGTGTCATAGTGGCCTTCGGTCAGGTTTACTCTTGATCGTTCTTTCATCTCCGCGTGGGACGAGCGTTGGCAGGCGCGACTCCCCAGCTTGGCAGGGCTGAACAGCGACCCGCAGGGTCGTGCGGCTGAGAGAACAGGCAGTGTTGGTGGGGGTCGTCATTTCGGTGACGTCCCCCTCCTCTTTTGCCCCTGCTGCCGCTTCGGCCGGCGTGTCGGCTTGCGCCTTGGTCTTCAGGGACGGCGCATGGGTCTTCACCGAAGACGTCCGGGACGGCGAGCCAGCAAAGCGGGCCATCGTCCCGAATCGAGCAGCCCCGGGGCCCCGCTACGGGAGGTTGTTGGTCGTCCGCTGGGCGTGGCCTCCGTGTGACCAGCGCGTGGCCACCGGCGGACGGAGGCACGAGAGATCGGCGAACCGGCGTGTCGAAGCCTCGCCCTCGGGTGCAGACCACCTACCCTTCCGGGTGTGAAGCGTCTGCTCCTCGGTCTGCCCATCGTCATCGCCGCTCTGATCATCCCGGACTGCCGGGGGCGCGCCGACGTGGAGCTCGGCGCTGCGCCGCTGCGCAAACGGGACATGATCCTCGTGGTGGCGGACTCACTCGATGGCAGCCACCTCGGGGTCGCCGGCTACAGACGGCAGACGACCCCCTTCCTGGATGAGCTCGCGTCCTCCGGAGCGATGGTCGAGAGGGCCATCTCGCAGACCTCCTGGACGCTCTCCTCGGTGGTGAGCCTGATGACGGGGGTCGAGCAGGAGCGGCACGGCGTGCTGCAGATCGAGGAGTCCTTACCGCCAGAAGGGCTGTCCACGCTCGGGGAGCTTTTTCAGCGGCGGGGCTACCGGACGGTGGGCCTGGTGCAGAACGCCGTGATCGCGGAGGGCACGGGCCTCGGTCGGGGCTTCGATCGGTACGAGCCGGTCCCGTTCAGTGAGGAGGGCGCGGAGCGGCTGATCCGCGAAGTACGAGCCCTTGCCGCCTCGACAAGAGAGGATCAGCCGCTGTTCCTCTACCTCCACCTCGGGCCTCCGCACATGCCCTACCAGCCACCGGAGCCCTTTCGGTCGCGCTTTGCGGGGGGAGCCACGGGCAGTGAAGTGGACGGCTCGATCCGCGATACGACCGACATCATGGTGGAGGGCTGCCTCCCCTCGCACCCGGATGTGGTCCGTCTGGTGGAGCTCTACGACGGACACGTCGCCTACGCCGACGCCCTGATCCAGCGCTCGGTCCGGGCGGTGGAGGCGGCGGGCCGCGCAGCGCCCCCCGTGGTGCTCGTCACGGCTGACCATGGCGAGGCGTTCATGCAGCACGGGGCGGTCGGGCACAACCTGTTCTGCTACGAGCCCATGATCCGGATCCCCTGGATCCTCGCTGCGCCGGGCGTGCTCCCGGCAGGGCGACGGATCCCCGGCACCGGGTCGCTCCTCGATGTGGTGCCGACCCTCGTGGACCTCTTCGGGCTCCCGCGTCCGGATCAGGCGCCCGCTGGGGTCTCCCTCGTCCCCGAACTGCTGGGGAAGGGCCGTATCGAGGACCGCCAGCTGCTGATCTCGTCCCGGTATCCGCAGCCAGGAAGGGAGGCGCAGCTCGCGTTGGTCGAGGGGGCCTGGAAGCTCGTGGTCCGTCGAAGGGGCCAACCGGCCCAGCTCTTCCATACGTCCGAGGACCCCGATGAGCTGGTCGATGTGCTCGACGAGTACCCCGAGCGGGCGGCGCGCATGCAGGTTGCCCTGCAGCGTCGCCGCGCCGAGCTCCGTGGCAGCGGAGCCGCGGCGCGGCGGGAGCTCCCCGAGCACGTGCTCCGGGAGCTCGATGCCCTCGGGTACGGTGGGGAGGAGGGGGACGGTGGACAGCGCGGGGCCCTCAAGGGGCGTTGACCCCGCGCTTGGCCCTGAGCGCCATCGAAGCTGGACCGCTCGGACGTCTGGACGGCCCGAACGGTCCCGGGCCGCGTCAGCTGGCGCGCTGTCCCGCGACCTGCGATTCCTGACGCATGCGATAGCCGACCGACCAGACGGTCTCGATGTGGTCGGAGTTACCGTCGCTGTCACCCAGCTTCGACCGGAGCCGACGGACGTGGAGGTCGACGGTCCGCTCGTCACCGCGGAAGTCGTGGCCCCATACGTGGTCGAGGAGCTCTGCTCGTGTCCAGGCGCGCCCGGGATGGCGCAGCAGGAAAGAGAGGAGATCAAACTCCCTCGGCTTGAGGCGCAACACGCGCTCACCGCGGCCGGCGATCACCCGCTCGAGGTCCATCCAGAGGTCGAGGTGACGGACGAACCCGCCGGAGGGCTTGCGGCCGGACCGGCGCAGGATGCTCCGGACCCGGGCCAGGACCTCTCCGAGGTGATAAGGCTTCAGGACGTAGTCGTCGGCGCCTGCGTCGAGGCCCTCGATGCGGGCCTCGGGCTCCCGCCGTCCGCTGACAATGACGAGGGGGATCGAGCGGCCAGCGCTGCGGAGCTCTCGGCAGAGGTCGATCCCGTCTCCGTCCGCGAGAGACGGCTCGAGGACGATGGCGTCAAAGTGACGCTCCAGGGCCGTACGAGCGCTCTCCAGGTCCACCGCTGCGGCAGCTTCGTGGCCTTCCTTTCGGAGTGCGTCCATGAGTTCAGCACGTTCGTGGGGGTCTTCTTCCACCACGAGCACACGGATGTTCGTTGTTACCATTTCAAATCTGACCACCAGCGGCGCTGGTGAGAGTACGTTGCGAGCTGAGCCTAAGAGTCACCTGTTAGGGGATCACCCTTAGTTTCCTTAGTGGTAACCGGAGCCGGCTGTTCCCATCAAGTGTCCGCCCCATGAATCCTGATCCCCAATTCGAGACCACCCCTGACGAGGCCGAGCGGCCCGGTCTGGCGCCCTGGCAGAAAGTCGCCCTCGTCCTCGCTCTCGTGAGCACCCTCGCCGGCCTGGCACTCGGCGGGTTTGGCTCCGAGCCTGCTGGTGTGAGCGCCGCGAGCCCCCAGATGGATTCCTTCGCGGCATCAGGGGCGGATCCGGCCCCGCCAGGCGAGGAGCCCGGATCCTCCGGGATTTGGGCGCCGCTGCTCGCCAAGGGCGGGCTGAGCTTCTTTCTCGCCTTCTGCGTCGGCTACGCCATGCGCGCGGCGCTCAAGATCCTCTTTCTGACCGTGGGGCTCGCGGCGCTCGCTGTCTTCGGGCTGCAATACGTCGGCTTCCTGGGGGACGTGCAGTGGGATCGGCTGACCGAGTTTTGGGAGGTGGGCGTGGCCGCCGCGAAGGAGCAGGTGGACGGGATTCAAGCCTTCATCACGGGGAGCCTGCCTTCGGCTGCATCCGGTACGCTCGGGATCTTCACGGGCTTCCGGCGTACGAACTGAGTGGCGTTCCGGGAGAGAGTCATCGGCTCCGCCGAGGCGGGCGACCTCCCTCCGACGGACTGGGACCCCGCCACAACCGGCTCTCCGGGGTCCTCCCATGCTCGCATTCCTGTCGCTCCTCTCGCTCCCCACGGCCCTCGGGCTCCCCACGGTCCTCGGGCCCTCCATGGTCCTCCGGCCCGGGCACCTTGCGGCGGGGCCCACAGCCCCAGGGTCGTCGGGCCAGACCTCGGTCCGTGCGGTGGTGAGGTCTTCGATGGGGGACGCCAGCCTCGAGGCCGACCTCAGGGCTGCCGGGCTGGATGTGCTGGGCCGATCGCCGCTGGACAGCGGGGGCGTGGAGGTCGTCGCCACTCCCGAGGAGCGTCGCTGGCTCGGGCTGCGTGGTCTGGGGCTGGAGGTGCTGGAGGAGGGGCGTCCGTTCAGGGAGGTCATGGCCGAGCGCGCATCCGCCGACGGGGTCCCCTCCGGCTACCTCGACTACCCCGCGGTCGTGGCGGAGCTCGCGGCGCTGGCGACGAGTCACCCTCAACTGGCCGAGCTGGTGGACCTCACGGCGCGCTACGGGACGCCCCCGACCGAGGAGGGGCGCCACCTCTTCGCGCTCAAGCTCTCGGACAACGTGGGGCTGGACGAGGACGAGCCCGCGTTCCTCCTTGTCTCCGCTCACCACGCCCGGGAGCTCGTCACCCCGGTCATCGCGCTGGACGCGGCCGCGCGGCTCCTCAACGGTTACAGCGCGGACCCGCAGGTGCGCGATGCGGTCGACGGTCATGAGATCTGGATCGCCCCCGTCTGGAATCCAGACGGATACCAGCACGTCTTCACGGCGGACAACCTGTGGCGGAAGAACCGTCGTCCCTTCTCCGGCGGGACGGGGGTCGACCTGAACCGGAACTACCCCGCGGGCTGGACGTCCGGGTGTTCGGGCAGCACGAGCCCAGGGTCGGGCACCTACAAGGGCCCGTCGTCTGCGTCAGAGGCGGAGACCGAGACCATGCTGGCCTGGACCGCGGACCGGCGCTTCGCGAAGGTGCTCGACCTCCACTCGCGGGGAAGAGAGACGCTCTGGGGCTACGCCTGCCCCTCGTCGCCGGTGGACAACCTCTGGCGGTCCAAGGCGATCGAGCTGAGCCAAGCGTCCGGCTACGGCGGCGCCGAGCGGCCTCCCAGCGCCGACGGCGAGCACTTCCAATGGCAGTTCGCGGCGCACGGTGCGATGTCGCTCCTGGTGGAGACCCATGATCAGTTTCAGCCCTCCTATGCCTCCGCGCTGGTGGAGTCGGCGGCGGTCTGGGGCGGTGTGCTCTGGTTGCTTGACGAGCCGCTGCCCCTCACCGGGCAGGTCACCGACGGGTGCTCGGGGCTCCCCCTCGAGGCGACCCTGACGGTCCAGGGGCTCGGGTTCACGGAGGGCGAGGTCCTCCGAACCTCTTCCGCAGCGGGCCGCTTCCACGGCTTCCTCCCGGGTGGCAGCCACACGCTCCTCGTGGAGGCGCCCGGATTCCTGCCAGCGACGGTCTCGGTCCAGGTCCCTGCCACCGGAGGGGGGACGCTGGACGTTCAGCTCGACCCGGTCGGGGGGGGAGCGGTGAGCTTCTGCCCGGCGACCCCGAATAGCCTCGGTCAGGTCCCGCTCCACTACCTCGCCGGGAGCGCCAGCGTCGGGCAGAACCAGTTCACGCTGTTCGTCGAGCGATTGCCCGGGCTCCAGCCGCTGGTGTTCATGGCGGGGCAGCACTTCATCCAGGCCCCCTGCTTCAACGGCGTCCTGTGCCTTGGCCGCCCGAGCTACCGCCTCTCCCTCGGGGTGGCCGACATCTTCGGTACGGCCACGGCGGTGGTCGACCTCTCTGCGCCGATCCAGGATCAGGTGATGCTCCTTGCTGGCTCCACATGGGGCTTCCAGGTCGCCTACCGCGATCCTCAGGCCGGCGGCGTCGGCCTCAACCTCAGCCCGGCCTTTCGGGTCTCGATCTGCCCTTGAGCGGCCGGGCCCCGGTGGGTCAAGCCGGGAACGGGGCGCAGGGGTTGCCCCCTCGCTGCCAGCACCGTCCCCGGGCGAAGGTTTGGCCTCCTTCAGGCGAAGCCTTGGCCTCTGAGCGACGACGCGGCGTTCGCCATCCGGGTGCTACGGCGTCCCGTGGAAGGGGCGAATCATCGCTGGAGAGCGTCGAGAGCGTGCCTCTCAGCGAGATTGTAGCGAGTTGGTAAGGTCGTGTGACGCCGCCAGCGCGGATGCCTCTGCGTCCGCTGCTGGGGCGGCCCAAAGCCCCCGATACGGCCGAGGCCGGTCTGGGGACGGCGGTGACCGCGCGGCGCGTCCTGCCAACTTCATTCCCGCTTGTTCCTTTCCAAGACCCTTCCCATGACTTTCAGAACCCTCTTCACCACGGCCACGGCCATGGCGCTCGTCGCCAGCGCCAGCGCCCAGGTGAATCAGTACGTTGGTCCGTCGGCGAACGCGCCGTCGGGCAACCTCGACTTCGACAACCCTCCGGTACCGTCCGGGCCGATCTCCGGTACGGACCCCGCCTTCACGAGCGCGGGAGTCACCTCCGTGACACAGATCGGGCTCGGGTGGGTTGCCGCTGGCGACACCACGTCCCCCGGCATCTCGAATAACGCCCTCCAGGGGCTGCTGTCCCAGAACGGCATCCTCGCGGTCGGCGGCGACACGGCGGGCACGCCCCTTGACAATCCCGGCGCCGGCGACGGCTGGGAGATCACGCTCGCCGCTCCGGTGCTCGAGTTCCAGTGCATCTTCACGGACCAGGTGAACATGAACTACGACGTGGAGCTCCTCTCCGGCGGAGCCTCGATCGGCTTCGGGTCGTTCATCTACGCCGGTGGCTTCCCGAACCCGCCGCACTTCTGGCGGGGCACCGGAGCCTTCGACACGATCCGCATCACCTTCCCCGGCGGATCCGGTGGCGTCGGGATCGACGAGTGGTCGTGGAACAGCGGACCTGGCCCGCAGCCGCCGGCCAACGACGACTGCGCGAACGCGACGCCGGCAGCGGTGGGGTCGAACGCCATCAACAACCTGTTCGCTACCGCGAGCATGGCCGGCTCGAGCTGCGGCGCTGATTCCGCGGACGTCTGGTACTCCTTCACGGTGCCGAGCGCAGGCAACTACCGCTTCGAGACCTGTGGCTCCACGCTCGACACGGTCCTCGAGGTCTACTCGGGCACCTGTGGATCGGCGACCTCGTTGGGCTGCAACGATGACGCCTGCGGCGCGCAGAGCCAGCTCGACTTGGTTGGGCTGAACGCTGGGGACACCCTCCTGATCCAGGTCGGAGGCTTCAACAACGCTCAAGGGGCCGGCTCCCTCGACATCTCGACGTTCTCGGCCCTCGGGAACGATGACTGCGGTGGAGCGACCCCCGTTGCCTTCGGCGGCAACCTGCTCGACAACAACTTCTCGACGACGGGAGCCACGATCTCTGGCTGCGGTGCCGAGCAAGCGGACGTCTGGTATTCCTTCACGGTCGCGACGGCGGGAGACTACCGCTTCGAGACCTGCGGTTCGCTCTTCGACACGGTCCTCGAGGTCTACACCGGCACCTGCGGTGCGCTCGTCTCCCAGGGATGCAACGATGACACGTGCGGTACTGCAAGCCGCGTCGACGTCCTCGGGCTGAACGCGGGCGACGTCGTCCTCCTGCAGGTCGGCGGCTTCGGCGGTGCCCAAGGCACCGGTACGATCACGGTCGGTAACCCGCCGCCCCCGCCCCCCGCCAACTGTGCGACGACGATCTTCGCGTCGAACAACGGTGGCGCCCTTGGCGGCGCGGTGTACTTCGACATGACGCTGACCCAGGCCTCGTCCTTCGCTGGTCTGCTCACCAACACGGGCGTGGCCGCCGGGGGGCCGATCGGTCTCTCGGTCTACACCTGCGTGGGCTCATCCGCCGGCCAGGAGACGAACCCCGCGGCCTGGACCCTGGTGGCAGAGGACGACGGTTCGCCGATCAGCCTCGGGGATGACGTCGAGACCCCGGTGACCTTCGTGGCGCCGTTCTCGCTCCCCGCCGGCCTCACGGGCATCGCCGTCGTGGGTGATAACTTCACCACAGGGCTCCAGCTGGACCACGAGTACACCAACGGCACCGGCGCGAACCAGAACTTCGTGAGCGCCGATGGCGTGGTGACCCTGGACCTCGGGACGGCGTCCAACGTGCCGTTCACTGGCGGGGTCTTCAGCCCGCGGGTCTGGAACGGACAGTTTTGCCACGGTGGCGCCGTGGCGCCTGGCTCGAACTACTGCATGGCGAACGTCAACTCGACGGGGACCGCGGCTTCCATGGGCGCGTCGGGCTCCAACATCGTGGGCAACAACGACCTCGTGCTGGAGGCGAACGACCTCCCGGTGAGTTCGTTCGGCTTCTTCCTGACCTCGATGACCCAGGGCTTCGTTGCGAACCCCGGGGGCAGCCAGGGCAACCTCTGCCTCGGCGGCGCCATCGGGCGCTACGTGGGCCCGGGCCAGATTCAGAACTCCGGTTCTGCTGGCTCGATCTCCCTCGCCGTCGACAACACCCAGGTGCCGCAGCCCACGGGCTTCGTGGCCGTCGTCACGGGTGAGACCTGGAACTTCCAGGCCTGGCACCGGGACGCGGTCGGCGGCTCCGCCACGTCGAACTTCACCGACGGGTACGAGGTCACCTTCCAGTGATCCCGACCCCGGGCGCTCCGGCGCCTGATGCTCGCCCCCGCTTCGTCCCCCAAGGATGGAGCGGGGGCGATCTTTGTCGGGGGAGCCTGAATGGGCGGCTGGGGGCCCACGATCGGTCCGCATTGCGGGAGGGCGCGGAGCCAGACCCCGACGGGACGTCCAGGCGCCGCTTGGGAGGAGCCCTCAGACTGCGGGTCCCTCGCAGGACGCAGGCGTCAGCCTAGGTGCTCGGCGGATGGCCCTCCGACCTCCCTGGCCGTCGCGGAGCGCGGCACCTGCGAGGGGGGAGGCGCGGTCCCCAGGAGCCGGCTCAGGAGCCGGTTGCGGAGCGGGTTGGTGACGCCGAACCCGTACCGCTCGTTCGTGAAGAGGTGCCACAGGTGCTGGCGCTCCATGGACCGGCCTCGGGAGTCCCTCGGGTGATCGGGGACATGGGCGTTGAAGTCAGCGAGCTCCGACGCCCCGAAGGCCAGGGTGAAGCCCGTCAGGGTGGGGAGCAACCTGGAGATGGCGCCGATCGCTGCACCTGTGGCGGCCGCCCACAGGTGCCCTTGGTGCTCGCCAGCAGGTGGAGGTGAGCGCGCCCCACGAGGGGACCGTGAGGTTGGTGAAGTCCGTGGGGGCCAAGTGGTGTCGCGAGTGGTGTCGCGAGTGAGGGCGCGAGTGGAGGCGCCAGTGGAGGCCCCAGTAGAGGGGGCATTAGAGGCGGCGGTGGGGGCAGCGGTACAGGGCACACAGGCGGGCGCCCGACCGCACCGGCATGTGCAGCAGCCAGCGGTGGAGGACGACCTGGCGGATGGACCGGAGGAGCGCCCCGGCGCCGGCCCTTGAGAGGACCTCCCAGGGGCACGCGTCGATGCCAGACGCGGCGGTTCTGCCGAGGGTCGTCACGATCACGATCAGCGAACAGGCCCAAAACTCCGGAAGGCGGGACGCTCCCAAGGTCAGCGCCGCCACGGACCGGCCGCCGTCTCCCTGGATCCAGCCTCCGCCTCCCTGGATACGGTCATCTGGGAACCGTCTTTCCGGATACCGTCTTCCTGGGCGCCCTCGTGTCGGACGCTGACCTCATCGGTACTGCCGCTCGACCCGCTCATCGGCCTGAGCCGGTGTGCGCGACGCCCGTGCTTGTGGAGCCGGTGTCCCGCATGGCGCGGTCACACGTCGAGGCCGAAGTTGGTCCAGACGGTGTCGAAGTGGCGCTGGACGTCGGCCCTCGAGCCGCGGTACACGGGGTAGTCCGAGACCAGCCGGTGTCGGCTGCACCCGTTCGTGGGCTGGTTGGAGAAGAGGTGGTTCCAGGTGTTCACGTGGAGCACGGGCCGTCCATCTTCCAGGTCGAATTGCTCCCAGGGGATGGTCGCTGAGAGGTGGCGCGCGAGGAGGACGTTCCAGGATTGGTCGCCGCTGTAGGTGCCGGGGAAGCGGATCGCCGCGGGAGCCCCGGGTCGGGCCGGGTCGAGCTGGATCACGAAGGTCTCCACGTCGGCGATCCTGCGGTACCCCGCGCGACCCCTCGCGCGGCGGACGAACGGGAAGGTCCGGGCCGGCTCCACCAGTCCAAACCAGCGCTGGGCGTCATAGAGCTGGTCCACCACCGGGAGCGGATGGTCCTCATCCGCGGTCACCACGTGTAGCTGGACCGCCTCAGGGCTCGTCTGATCCACGAAGACCGCCAGGATCGGGCAGTCGTCGTCGACCAGGGGGATCCTGAAGATCGGGAGCGGGAAGGGAAGGGCCCCGGGGGCCAGGCGTGCGCAGGTCCTGGAGAAGTCCGGGGTGGGGCAGCTCACCGGAGGGCCGAAGACCATCAGGGCGAGCAGGAACAGGGCGCGGTGGGGGACGAGGAGCACGTTGGAGGGGGAAGAGGCGGGGGCTCGAAGGTATCAGCGGTTGGACCTCGGGGGGGGCGGGTCCAGCCCCAGAGAACGGAGGCTCCCGCTACAGATCCACTGGGCCGACGGCCGAACTGCCGTTTAAGGGGGCACCCCTCGTGCGTCCGGAAATGAGCCTGTAGGGGAATGCACTCATGAATTCTGGTCGGGAGCCCCTTGCACGCCGTCTTTCAGGGTATGGTCTAGGACCTCGCACCTTTCATTTCTGCCGCGAGTGTCCCCTTTCACTGCCATGTCTTTGAAGTCTTCCTCGGCGCCCCGTAAGCGCCTGCAGCGATCTGTTCTTATTGCCGGCGGCGCGCTCTTGCTCGTCACCGCAGTCGAGGCCCAGTCTCGGCAAAGCCTGTCGCGCATGAACCTGCGCCAGGCGATGCTTCGGTTTCAGACGTCCAACGCCACCGGGGGCACCGGTGGCTCCACGGGTGGTAATGGCGGTGTGATCACCGGCGGTCCCCCCCGTGCGATCTCCCGGGCGATTGTCATCAACCCGGCCCCCGCGCCTCCGCCCTGATCCGAGGGGTTGGACGCTTTCGCACGGGCGCACGCCGCCCCGTGTCAACGGAGTAGGACCTCAGCATGTGGAGGTCCTATCTCTGTTTAGGGATGGTTTGTTAGCCTCGCTCCGGCCGCTTGCCCCGCGGCCCCTCGACCTCTGCCTCAGTGATGACGTCCTCCACGATCACGGCCCTCTTCGGTGAGGACCATGGAAGCACGGACCAGTTCGGACTCTCCGTCGTGGGGGGACCACTCTCTGGCAACGCTGCCACGGCCTGCGGGCTCAGCGCGGGGGGGCAGGGGGTCCTCAAGCGGAAGGGCCCTTCGCTGGTGCTGAACGAGGACTGTGTCCTCGCCTTCGACGACGGTCGGCGGGTGTTCCAGGCGATCGCCGATGGGCACCACGGGCACCAGGCCAGTCATCTGACGATCGAACTCCTGGCGGCCATCGTCGAGGCGTCGGGGCCCGTGTTCTCACCCGAGGCGGTCCTCGAGCAACTCCACCCCTACTGGACGGAGGTGGAGTCCGGGGGAGAGGACGGCTCACGGTGCACGCTGGCGCTCCTGACCATTGACCGCGGCGAGGGGGTCATGGAGGGCGTGTGCCTCGGCGACTCTGGCATCTTCCTCGGCAACATGGAGAGCGGCGTGCGCCGGGTTGTGCCGCCGAACACCTTCTACACGGCCCCGTGGGACCTTGGGTCCCACGGCATCCCGCAGGGCGCCTCCTTCCGGGTTCCGGTCCAGAGCGGCGACTGGGTGGTCACCTGCAGTGACGGTGTTCACGAGTGCCGGTACGAGACGCCGGAGGACTCCATCGGGATGGAGGATCTGGAGGCGTTGATGATCCGGGCGGGTCGCAGCCCCGAGGCACTCGTGGAGAACGCCGTCCGGCTTGCCCTCGCGGGCGTTCGGGGCAACCCTGGCGGCGAGGACAACATCGGCGTCGTGGCCTCGATCGCATGAAGCGGACTTCGGGGAGCAGAGCGTCACGGACTTCGGCTCGAGCTCTGGCCTCCGCCTCCCCTATTCCTCGTCCCCCGTCGTTGATCACCCAGTCGTTGATCACCCAGTCGTTGATCTCCCGGCCCTTGTTCACACAGTCCTCGTCCCCGAGGGCGTGATACGTTTCAGCGCCTCGGTCCTGCCCTGGGGACCCGCCATGGGTCCCTGCCCGAGACGCTCCAGAACCCACCTGGCCTCCCCGGCGGCGACGAGCTGCCGGACGCCAAGACCGCATTGCCCATGACGACCCAAGAACCGCAAGCCTCACGCCTCGCCATCGCTGACGAGGGGGCGGACTCGGATCTCTCCCTCCGCAGCCTGTTCGTGACGGCCTGGCGTGGCCGGTGGATCATCCTTGTCTGCGTGGGGCTGGGGGTGGTCACCGGGTTCAGGAAGATCGAGCAGCAAGGAGAGATTTGGCGCGCTCAGTCGCGACTCTTCGTCCACGGGAAGAGCCGGACCCCGGTCTATTCCCAGGGTTTCATCGGATCGGGCACGTACGAGTTCCTGGGTACCCAGGCGGACGTCCTTCGCTCGATCAAGCTGCTGCAGGACGTCGCCGCTCGACCGGAGGTGGCGCAGAGCTCGCTGCTGGCGGAGGTCCCGAACAAGATCGCGGCTCTCCGAGCGGCGCTCGTTGTGGATGTCGGGACGGACAGCGACGTCATCACCGTGTCGTTGACTTCAGGCGACGTCGCCGAGGCGTGCGTGATCGTGAACACGGTGGTCAGCGAATACCGGCGCGATGCCGAAAAGCGCGGGAAGGGCCAGATGGCCAAGTCGCTCACGATCCTCGAGGAGCAGCGCGTTCTCCTTAAGGCCGACCTGGCTAACGCTCTGAGCGATCGGGACAAGTTCCTCATGGACCATCCCGTGGTCGCCCTCGATCCCGAGGGCGCCGGGCGATTCGAGATCCAGCAGCTCAACCAGTTCCGTGGTCGCCTCGTGGAGGCCGAGCGTGCGGCGGAGGAGGCAAAGGCGCGGCTCGCCGAGGCGGATCTCCTCAGGGGGGACATTGAGGTGCTGCAACTCTTCGTGAGCGAGGGCAAGAGCTTCGCTTCGGGGGCGACGACGAACCCGGAGTTCCTGGATCTGATTGCCGACATCGACGAGGCCGAGGACGAACTGGAGCGGCTCAGCGCCCAGCGCCGGGAGGGCATCCGGGTCCTGAAGATGACGCCGCGCCACCAGGCCATCGTCGAGTTGGACGTGAGGATCGCGGAGGTCGAGAGGCGCCTCCTCCGGGACGAGGAGCGTCGAGACAAGTCCTCCAACTCAACAGCGCTCCTGGGACAGCGGGTCGATAGCATCATGAGTGTCCTCAAGGAGCGGTCGGCGGCCGCCGAGACGCTGGTCCAAGAGGAGCGCAAGCGGGTCGCTGAGCAGCGACGCACCGCGGCCATTGCGGGAGATCAGCAGACTGAGTACCGCCGTCTCGAGGGTGCCGTGAACCGGGCCCGGGATATGGTCGACGAGAAGTCCGAGGCGATCCGAAGAAACCTCTTGGCCGAAGCCGAGGCCGAGAACCTGACAGATCTCTCCGTGCAGGTCCTCGACCCCGCCCGCTCGGACACCGCGGTTCTCGCCAATTCGAAGACGCGGACCCTGGCCCAGTTCTTGATCCTGGGCTTGCTCGCCGGCGCCGGCCTGAGCTGGCTCCGGGA
>CBFHHK010000033.1:0-4241 GCA_965655435.1 Planctomycetota bacterium
CGCGGCCACTGCGAGATCGTAGGACCAGGGGAAGGTCGCCACGCTGAGCAGCGCGGCGAGGAGCCACGCGCCGCCCGCCAGCGGCGTCACGACCACGGCCAGCACTGCGGCGGTGATCACGGCGAAGGCCGGCACCAGCACGAAGTTGCCGAGGAGCCGGACCGTCACGAGCTTGTCGGGGGTGGGGGCCCGCAGCGACGCGCGCTCGGAGATGAGGATGGGGAGCCCCCAGACGGCGAGGGACAGCAGGAGCAGCGGGCTCAGCGCGAGGAGCGGGAGGACGACGCCGAGGAGGCTGGGCTTGGGCGACAGGATCTCATCGCCGCTGAGGCGCGCTCGCCGCAGCGAGTCGCCGAGTCGAGCGATCGCCTCACGTCGGCGCTCGGCGTCCTCGCCGGTGTCCTGGCGCAGCGCCTCGAGCGCCGCCATCTGGCGCATCCCGATGGGGGCGGAGCTCCTGGGCAAGATGCGCTCGAGGGCCACCGCGGCGCTCCACTCCTCTTCGGAGTCCGCCTGGATCGTGAGCTTCTCCATCCGCGCCCGCGACTCCTTCATGATCGCTCGAATGGCGACGCGGAATTCGGATCCGGCGCGCTCGATGATCGGGACGACCTCGAAGGGCTCGCCGATGACCGCGCTCGCGAGGGAACGGAAGCGATCGCGGTCCTCGTAGGTGACGCCCACGGGGACGATGATCGGCTTGATCGTGCTGTCGGAGGCCTCGTAGGCGCTCACGAGCATCCGGGCCATCCCGGACTTCAGCGGCCGGAGGCGGTGCGAGTTGAGGCTCTCGCCCTCGGGGAAGATCGCGATGACGGCGCCGTCGAGGAGCGCCTTGTCGATGGCCTCGAAGGAGGAGGCGTTCTGACGCGTGTCGACGCCGTCCTTCTTGCGATACATCGGGATCGCGTTGATGTTGCGCAGCACGTACCCCACCAGCGGCATCTTCAGCAGGCTGTACTTCACCAGGACCTGCAGGGGCCGCCGAGTGGAGGACATCGGGAAGTGCGCGTCGCCCAGTCCGTTCGAGTGGTTCTGGCTGATCACCACCGGGCCGCTCGTCGGGAACGCCTCGCCGCGGATCTCGATGCGGAAGTGGGTCCGCATGAGGAGCCACCCCCAGCGGATCATCAGCCGGTAGGTCCACGAGCCGATCGCCGGCGTTTCAAACGCGTCCCTGGAGGGCCACGGGTCCGCCCCGCCCGGCGCGGCCTCGTGGGGCGCCGGCGTCGCTCCGCCAGGTTGGGTTGCAGACTGGTCCGCCATCGGCGCGACAGTCTGGGCACTGGATACCCGGAACGCCAGCCAGATGAGCGCAAGGGGCTCGCATTTGCTCCAGCGCGCGAGATGCTTCGGACCGCGGGATCGCGGTTGTATGCTCGGGAACATGGCACTCGAACCCATGGAATCCAGGTCCTGGCACGCTCACTACGACGAGGGAGTCCCCGTCGACCTCGCGTTTGAGGACATCACGCTCAACGAGTACACGGAACGGGCGGCGAAGACCTGGGGGGACCGACCAGCCCTGACCTTCCTCAACTGCTCATTCACCTACAACGAGCTCAACGAGAAGGTGCGGCGATGTGCAGCGGCGCTGCGGGGGCTCGGCGTGGAGAAGGGGACGCGGGTGGCCATCCAGCTCCCGAACATCCCGCAGGCGATCATCGCCTTCCACGGGGCGCTGAGGGCGGGGGCGGAGGTCGTGATGACCAACCCCCTCTACACCCTGCGGGAGATCGAGCACCAGTGGAAGGACGCGGACTGCGACCTCGCCATCGTGGCGGACTTCATCTGGGAGGAGACCCTGGAGCCGAACCGCGCGAAGCTGCGGCCGAAGACCTACGTGGTCGCGCACATCCCCGACTACCTGCGCTTCCCGCTCAATCTGCTGGCGCCCCTCAAGCTGGCGCGGGCGAAGCCGAAGCGCTACGCCAAGGTCAAGCCGGCTCCGGGCGTCCACGAGTTCAAGCCGCTCGTGGAGGGCGCGCCGCCCACGCCCCCCTCGCTGGACGTGACGCCCGACGACATCGCGGTCCTGCAGTACACCGGCGGCACCACGGGCCTCTCCAAGGGCGCCGTGCTCACGCACCGCAACCTCTCCTGCAACGCGCAGCAGATCCACTCTTGGTTCCCCAAGGTGGATCCGGGCAACGAGTCGACGCTCATCTGCCTGCCGCTGTTCCACGTCTTCGGCCTCTCGGTCGGGATGAACTGGTCCATCTGGTCCGGCTCCAAGATGGTGCTCGTGCCGAACCCGCGGGACATCCCCGCGCTGGTGAAGGCCATCACCAAGCACAGGGTCACGCTCTTCCCTGGCGTCCCCGCGCTCTTCAACGCCATCAACAACTTCCCCGGCGTGGAGAACCTCGACATGACGAGCGTGAAGTCCTGCTTCTCCGGCTCCGCGCCCATCGCGAAGGACGTGCAGGAGAGGTTCGAGGCGCTGACAAAGTCGACCATCATCGAGGGCTTCGGCATGAGCGAGACCTCGCCCGTGACCCACGTGAACCCGCTCTACGGCACGCGCAAGATCGGCTCCATCGGGATCCCCGTCTCGAGCACTGACTCGAAGATCGTGGACGCCGAGGACGACTCCAAGGAGCTCGGCGTGGGCGAGGAGGGGGAGCTCCTGGTGCGCGGGCCCCAGGTCATGCAGGGCTACTGGAACCGCGAAGAGGAGTCAGCGGAGGTGCTCGCCGGCGGCTGGATGCACACCGGTGACCTGGCCTCCATGGACGAGGACGGCTTCTTCAAGATCTGTGGTCGGAAGAAGGACATGATCAACTGCTCGGGCCTCAAGGTGTTCCCCGACGAGGTGGACGAGGTGCTCATGGGGCACCCGGCGATCCTCGAGGCCGCGACCATCGGCGTCCCTGACGCCGAGCGCGGTGAGACCGTCAAGTCCTTCATCGTCCTCAACGAGGGCGCCTCGCTGACCGCCGAGGAGGTGGAGAAGTACGCGCGCGAGCAGCTCGCCGCGTACAAGATCCCCCGCAAGGTCGAGTTCATGGATGAGCTCCCCAAGAGCTCGGTCATGAAGATCCTCCGCCGCGAGCTCCGCGACCGGGAGGAGCAGAACGGCTGAGCTCCCCGGGCTGCGCCGCTGGCTCCCCGGGCTGCGCCGCTGGCTCCCCGTGCCAGGCGCAGCCGTGGGGGAGGCGCTGTGGTGAGCGCGGGCCGGCCGCAACGGACGTGAGCCCAACGGTCCCCACCGCAAGAGAGCGGGCTCCCGTAATACCGGGAGCCCGCTCTCTTCTTGCGGCTCGTCGCAGTGGCGGCGGGCGGCCCCAGTGGGACCACGCGTCCTCAGCTCAGAAGGCCCAGGTCAGGCCGAAGGTCAGGTAGACACCGGACTCGGTCAGCTCGCCGTCGTAGGTCGAGGGGTCCTCGAAGCCGGGGACCCCGGGGTAGGGGTCGAGGACGAGCTGGTCCTTCGTGGGGCTGAGGGCGTACTCGTAGAAGGCGCCGAAGTCGGCGGTCAGCCCTTCCTGGATCAGATAGGAGGCGCCAGCCACAAAGCCGAGGGTGAAGAACTCTGTGCCCTCGAGGGAGATCTCCTCGGTGACGGCCGGAGAGAAGGCGTTGGCCCCGTATCGAGCGACGCCGTCCGCCTTGACCTCGGGGACGAAGCCGAGCTGGACGCCCGCGAAGGGGCGCAGGCGATTCGCGCTGTCGATCGGGTCCAGCTGGTAGCGGGCTTCAACGATCAGGTGCGTGGTTCCGAAGTCGTCCAGGTCCACGTCCGCGGACAGGGGCCGGGTGGATTCCGGGTCGAAGATCCGGTGCTCGAGGATCGCGCCGAGGAGGAAGTTGTTCGTCAGGTATCGGAAGTACTTGACCCCCAGGCCGAAGACCGGCTCGAGGTCGGTCGTTGACTTGCCAACGTCGTTCGGGGGGGTGGCGAGGCCGCCCTGCCCGTTCTCGAGGACCACGGTCGCTTCTGCGAAGGCCCAACCGGAAGACACGCCGACCAGGTTCTTCCCGGTCATGTCCTCCGGCCACGCGATGTCCTTGTGGATCATGGAGCAGGACACCAGCCCG
Organism: Planctomycetota bacterium; assembly: GCA_965655435.1. Classification (GTDB taxonomy): domain Bacteria; phylum Planctomycetota; class UBA1135; order UBA1135; genus Saltatorellus. The sequence goes on from CBFHHK010000033.1 coordinate 4,042, forward strand.
GGGGCGGCGAGACCTGCGAGGGCGAAGACTCGGAGGAGCTTGGTCATGGGGGGAGGCCCTGGGGGCGGGCCGTATCCGGATGGGGATGGAGGAGGCCGTCGCGGCGGGGGGGGCCGCGGCAGGCTCTGGATATTGTGCAGAATCGACGCCCAAGTCGCGAGTAACCCGGGCGTTAGAGCCGCTCAGCGCCCTGCGGGGAA
>CBFHHK010000033.1:4341-13964 GCA_965655435.1 Planctomycetota bacterium
CCCCGCGCGTCAGGCGGCGCTGGTCTCGTCGCCCGAAGTGCCTTCCGCTGACGCCTGCTCGGCCGGCGCTGGTCTCGGCTCGTCGCCCACGCGCCGCAGCCCGAGGGGGACGGTGGGGTCGAGGGCGCGCTCCGCGTAGGCCTCAAGGCTGAACGAGTCGACCTCGACCACCGCAGCGCGGGCTTCCCCAGCGCGGTCGATGAGCTCTCGCTCCGAGGCGGTGATGATCCCGAGGCGCAGGGCGTCGTCGGCCATGGCGGCGGGCGCGCGCTTGGTGATCTTCTTCTTCTTCACCGCATCGCGGATCCTGCGCTGGACCTCGTCGGCCTCGGTGCAGAGCACGAGCGCGTGCTCGAGTTGACCCATGGTCTCGTCGAGCGCCGTCGGGATGTACATCCCGCTGGTCATCCGGTCGCGCTGCTCTCCTGGCTGCTGCATGGCGCGGGCGACCCGCTGCATCATGCGATCGTTGGGCCCGGTCGACATCACGTTGAAGCGCGACCAGAGCGCGATCGGCCCGCGGAAGAACCAGCCGAGCAGCGGCACGTTGAAGTTGCTGAAGATCCCGTCGAAGCCCTTCTGAATCTCGGCCAGGCAGGTCTGCATGGACCAGTGGAGATAGGGGAGGTCCTCCTTCCTGCGACCCTCCGCCTCGAACCGGCGGAGGACGGCGTTCCCGAGGTACAGCCACGAGAAGACGTCGGCGAACCGACCGGTGAGGGCCTCCTTGCGCTTCAGGTCGCCCCCGAGCATGGCCATGGCCATGTCTGACATGGTGGCGAAGGAGGCGGAGGCCCAGGAGAGCTTCTTGTAGTAGCCAGCGGCAGGCCCCGTGACGGGTGAGCTCGCCAGGGCTCCGCGGGTCGCGGAGAGCACCACCGAGCGTGAGGCGTTTCGCACCACGTGTCCGATGTGCCCGAAGAACGCGCGGTCGAACCCCGCGGTGTCACCCTTCTCCACGGCCTGGACCTCGTCCCACGCGTACGGGTGGCAGCGGATGGCACCCTGACCGAAGACGATGAGCGTGCGCGTCAGGATGTTGGCGCCCTCCACCGTCACGCTGATGGGCGTGGCCATGTAGGCGTGGGCCAGCGGGTTCCGCGGCCCCATGGAGATGGCCTTACCGCCGAGGATGTCCATGGCGTCGGTGAGGGTCTGGCGCGCGATCTCGGTGAAGTTGTACTTCGCGATCGCGGTGACGACGGCGGGCTTGGCGCCATCATCCAGCCCGCCGCACGTGGTGCGTCGAGCGGCCTCGAGGATGTACGTCTTGCCAGCGATGCGGGCGAGGCCCTCCTCGATGCCCTCGAACTTGCCGATGGCGATGCCGAACTGCTTGCGGACGGCGGCGTAAGCCCCCGAGAGGCGAGTCATCATCTTCACGGTCGCGGTGCTCGACGCGGGCAGCGAGATCCCGCGGCCAGCGGCGAGGCACTCCATGAGCATCCTCCATCCCTGGCCGAGGCCCTCTGCGCCGCCGATCACGACCTCGTTGAGGCGGACCTCGACACCGTGGCCCTCGGTCGGGCAGTTATAGAAGGGAACGCCGAGCGGGTCGTGGCGCTTGCCGAGCACGACGCCCGGCGTGTCGGAGGGGATCAGGGCGCAGGTGATGCCCACGTCCTCTCCCTTCCCGAGGTGGTTGTTCGGGTCGCGGAGGCGGAACGCGAGCCCGACCACCGTGGAGATAGCGGCCAGGGTGATGTAGCGCTTGCGCCAGTTCAGGCGCACCCAGAGCTCACCCTCGCGCTCGAAGACCTCGCCGCTGGAGGACATGGCGCCGGCGTCGGAGCCGGCGTTCGGCTCGGTGAGCGCGAAGCAGGGCATGTCGATGCCCTTGGCGAGACGCGGGAGGTAGTGGTCCTTCTGCTCCTGGGTGCCATAGTGGGTGAGCAGCTCGGCCGGGCCCAATGAGTTGGGGACCATGACCGTGATCCCCAGGGGTCCAGACCTCGAGGAGAGCTTGGCCACCACCGCGCTGTTCATGGACGCCGTGAAGCCCTTGCCGCCGTACTCCTTGGGGATGATCAGGCCGAAGAAGCCCTCGTCCTTGAGGTACTGCCACACGGACTCGGGGAGGTCGCGCGTCTGGAAGACCTCCCAGTCGTCGGTCATTCGGCACACCTCCTCGCACGGACCGTCGAGGAACTCACGCTCCTCGTCGGTGAGGTCGGGGTAGGGCTCTTCGATGAGCTTGTTCCAGTCCGGCTTGCCGCTGAAGAGCTCGCCGTCGATCCAGACCGTGCCGGCGGTCAGCGCGGTCCGCTCGGTCTCGGAGATGACCGGCAGGAACTTCAGGGCCTTCATGATCGCCATGACGGGGCCTGAGATCAGGACGCGCCGGATGGCCGGGACGTTGAAGACCGTCATGACGGCCGCGTAGGCCAACAGCCACTTCCAGCTCAGGAGTCCCGTGACGAGGACGGCGCCGAACACGGTCCACGCGGCGAGCGGCGCCGCGACGAAGCCGAGGCCTAGGGCGGCCAAGAGGACGCCGAGCAGGAGCCAAAGGGGGTTCACGGCGTTGAGGAATCCGATCAGGGCGAAGGGAGCAGTCATGATGGCGGCGGTGGCGGTGGCTTGCGGTTGAGCCGGCGGCCCGGGATGTGGTGGGACATCCGGTGGGCGTCGGTGGGTCAGGTGCGGTTGGCTCCGGAGGGGAGCGCCGCGAAGGCGCCGAGGCAGGCGGAGTGGATCGAGTCCTCGATGAGCGCCGCGCGGTCGAGGCTGATGTCGATGCGCTGGGCGATCAGGAGCGAGACGAGACCGTGCAGGGTGGACCACACGATGGCTCCGCGGCGGGCGGCTTCCTCGGCGGGGAGGGCGGTCAACTCGGCGAAGACCTCCAGGCTCCTGCGCGCCCGACGGTAGGCGTCCACGGGGTAGCGCTCCATCTGCTCGGCGCGGAGCATGAACATGATCTCGTAGTACTCCGGGCGCTCGAGCCCGAAGGTCACGTAGGCGCCAGCGACGTCGCGGAGGAGGTGGAGCGCGTCGCCCTCACCCCTGGAGACCTCGAGCACCCGGCGGTTCAACTCGTCGAACCCCTCGTCGATGAGCGCGTAGATCAGCGAGTCCTTGCTCTTGAAGTGGAGGTAGATGCTCGTGGCCGTGCAGCCCACCGCGGAGGCGATCCGCCGCGTGGAGAGCGCCGCGTAGCCCTCGCTCTCCAGGAGCGCTCGCGCTTCCTGAAGGATGGCCTCCCTCAAGGGCGTGGCCGGGTCGCGGGTCTGGCGGGAGGGCGGCATCTGAATCAGGCTCTCGGTGGTGGCGTGGCGGGAGAGGCTCCGAGGGGGGGCTGGCGGGGTCCGGGCCCCCGGACCGCGGGGGGCCAAGAGGCTGGGGGTCGCGTCTCCGAATGGGGCACCGGCTCCGGAAGGGGCACCCAGCCTGGTTGCCGGGGGAGCCTTCACGGGCGCCAGATGGGTGGCGAACTCCACTGCTTCCATCGGCATTCCAGGTTGACAGCGTAAACTGTAAGGCAGCTTCTAGCCGAGAAGGGACCCTGGGGGGGGCCCTGTGGGCCCTGGGCGGCCATTGCTGTCGGCCGCTCGCCCATCCTCCTCTCGGAACGAGACACCGCCACCGACCGCACCGGAACCGCATGATCCAGGTCCAGAAGGCCGAAGGGCCCGACATTGTCCTCGCAGCTGGCCTGCGCAGCCCCTGGGCGCGCGCAGGCGTCCGCTTCCGACAGGAGGACGCCGGCCACCTCGGTGCCCTCGTGGCCAGGGAGCTCCTGGCGCGCACGTCGCTGGATCCGGCGGAGATCGACGAGGTCATCGTCGGCTGCGTCGGCCAGCCCCATGACCAGGCGAACATCGCGCGGGTCATCGGCCTGCGCGCAGGCGTCCCACGGCATGTCCCCGCGCGGACGGTCGCGCGCAACTGCGCGTCGGGGATCGAGGCGGTCACGACCGCGGCGCAGGCGATCGCGGCGGGAACGGGTGACCTCTACCTCACGATGGGGGTGGAGGTGATGAGCCAGTATCCGCTCATCGTGAGCAAGAAGATGACCGCGATGTTCGCGAAGCTCGCCGGGGCCCGGTCCGTGGGCCAGCGGCTCGCCGCGCTCGCCTCCTTCCGCCCCTCCTTCCTGAAGCCGCGCATCGCGCTGCTGGAGGGGCTGACCGATCCCACCTGCGATCTGCTCATGGGGCAGACCGCCGAGCTCCTCGCCAGGGACTTCGGGATCACCCGGGAGGACTGCGACGGCTACGCGGCACAGAGTCACAACCGCGCCGCGAAGGCGCGGGACGCGGGCCGCTTCGACCGGGAGATCCTCCCCGTGATGCCTCTCGGTGCTCGCACGGGGGACAGCTCCCTCATCCACGACGACAGCATCCGCGACGGGCAGTCGCCGGCCAAGCTCTCGAAGCTCCGCCCCTACTTCGAGAAGCCGGACGGGGTGGTCACCGTGGGCAACGCCTGCGGCATCACCGACGGCGCCGGGGCGCTGATCGTGACGACGAGCGAGCGCGCCAGGGAGCTCGGCCTCACGCCGCTCGCCCGGATCAAGTCATGGGCCTGGGCGGGGTGTGACCCCGAGCGCATGGGCCTCGGCCCGGTCTACGCCACGGCTCGCGCCCTCGATCAGGCAGGGGTCAGCCTGTCCGACGTGGGGGCCATCGAATTGAACGAGGCCTTCGCGGCCCAGGTCCTCGCTTGCCAGCGGGCCTTCGGGAGCGCCGAGTTCGGCTCGAAGCGCCTCGGTCGCGGCGGCGCGGTGGGCGAACTGGACCCGACCCGAACCAACATCAACGGGGGCGCGATCGCTCTCGGTCACCCCGTGGGAGCCACCGGCGCGCGGCTCCTCCTCACCGCAGCACACGAACTGGAGGTGGGGGATCACGAGTTGACGCTCGCGACCCTCTGCATCGGCGGCGGCCAGGGCGGCGCCGTCCTCCTCGAGAGGATCTCTTCATGATGGACATCAGCAGATTCCCCGGGATCGAGAACGCGCCCGAGCCTGGGACATGCGTCCGCCTGGAGCGACCCGAGCCAGGGCTCGCGATCCTCGTCATGGACCCGCCCCACCGCAGCTTTCCGGTGCTGGACGCGCCGATGCTGCGGGACATCGACGCCGCGCTGACCGAGCTGGAGGCGGACACCTCGATCACGGGCATCGTGCTCACGGGGCGTCGAGCGGATCAGTTCCTCGCCGGCGCGGACGTGGAGGCCATCGCGACGGTCACTGACCCGGGGATCGTGCGCGACGCGGTCCTGATGGTGCACGAGCTCTTCGGGCGCCTCGAGGCCATGCAGGCGCGGACCATCGCGGCTGTGGGAGGTCCCGTGCCTGGCGGGGCATTCGAGATCAGCCTCGCCTGCGACGCCATCGTCGCGACCGACGACAAGAAGACCCGCATCGGACTCCCTGAGACTCAGCTCGGCATCATCCCGGGCTGGGGCGGGTCGCACCGCCTGCCCAAGCGCGTCGGGGTCCCGACGGCGCTCGACGCGATCCTCACTGGGCGCCTCTACCCGGCGAAGAAGGCCAAGCGCCTCGGGATGGTCGACCGCCTCACGAAGAAGGAGTACCTCGTGCGGGTGGCCAGCGATATGGCCATGGGCCGCGAGCGCCTTCGGCGCCGGAAGCGCGGCTGGAAGGCCTGGGCGGTGGACCGCAATCCGCTGGCCCGCTTCGTGATCTCGAACCAGGCCACCAAGCAGATCGACCGCAAGGCGCACGGGAACTACCCCGCGCCCTATCGCGCCCTGGACATCGTCCTGAACGCGCCGAGCAAGACCCGCCAAGAGGCGGCACGGATCGAGGCGGAGGGGACGGTCGAGCTGGTCACCGGCAAGGTCTGCAAGAACCTCGTCTCCATCTACTTCGCCTCCGAGGCCGCCAAGAAGGCGGCGCAGTTCGAGGACGGCAGCGCGCCGCCGAGGATGAAGGCGGGCGCCGTCGTGGGCGGGGGCGTGATGGGCGCGGGCATCGCCAGCCTCATGGCCGACCGCGGCCTGCACGTGCGCCTCTTCGATCTCTCTCAGGGTGCGCTCGACGCGGCGACGATCACTCACCGCAAGGACGTGGAGAAGAAGCGCAAGCGCCGCCGCTATCAGCCCCATGAGGCCAACCGCGCCATCGACCGGCTGGAGGTCTCCCTCAGCATCGGTGCGATCGCGGCGGCGGACGTGGCGGTCGAGGCGGTGGCGGAGGTGCTGGAGGTGAAGCACAAGGTGCTCGGCCAACTGGCGGAGGAGATGGCGGACGACGCGATCCTCTGCACGAACACGTCCTCGCTGAGCGTCACGGCCATGCAGGCGGCCACGCCGCACCCCGAGCGCGTGGTGGGGATGCACTTCTTCAACCCGGTCAAGCAGATGCCGCTCGTGGAGATCGTGCGCGGGGAGCAGACGTCCGACGAGACCGTGACGAAGATCGCCGCCCTCTCGGTGGCCCTGGGCAAGACGCCCGTGGTGACCCGCGACGTGCCCGGCTTCCTCGTGAACCGGCTGCTAGGCCCCTATCTCGACGAGGCGGTCAGGCTCTTCGTGGAGGGCGTGAGCCCGCTGCGCGTCGACCGGCTGATGGTGCGCTTCGGCATGCCCATGGGGCCGTTCACCCTGCTTGACGAGGTGGGGCTGGACATCGCGGCCCACGCGGCCAAGTCCCTGCACGAGGGGTACGGGGCGCGCATGGCGCCGACCGAGGCTCTGCTGGGCATGATGGGACCGGACCGCCTCGGCAAGAAGTCGGGGGCCGGGTTCTACGACCACCGTCGCAAGGGGCGCGGCAAGAAGGGGGCGCCGACGCTGATGGAGGACCTCTCGGGGTACCAGTCCAGCAGCCGGGCGATGCGTATGAGCGACGTGGAGATCGTCGAGCGGGTGGTGCTGGCCATGGTCGGCGAGGGCGCCCGCGCCTTCGAGGACCGAGTGGTGGCGACGCCGGCGGAGTTCGACCTCGCCACAGTGTTTGGGACCGGCTTCGCCCCGTTCCGCGGGGGGCTGCTGAAGTACGTGGACTCCGTCGGGGCAGGCAACATCTGCGAGCGCATGGACGCGCACCGAGCCATGGCCGACGTGGTCGAGCGCGGGGCAGCGGCCGAGCGCTTCGAGCCGGCGGAGATCCTCCGCAGGCTGGCCGAGGAGGGGGGGACCTTCCACGGCCTGGCAGACTCCTCGGCCTGATCCGCGGCAGCGGCTAGGCTGGCGGCATGACCATCGCCGCGCTCCTCATCGTCCTCGCGTCGGCTCCGGCAGGCGCGGGGACGCTTGCTCTTCCACGAAGCTCGACGCCCTCACCAGCGGGGGCTGTTCACGCCGGCCTGTTGGATGGACGAGTCGACGTCCCCCGCGACGTCCCAAGCGATGTCCCCAGCGATATCCCCGGCGACGGGCGCCCGAACATCGTCCTCGTGATGGCGGACGACATGGGCTTCACGGACATCGGCTGCTACGGCGGAGAGATCAAGACGCCCACCCTCGACCGCCTCGCGGCGGGCGGCGTGCGGATGACGCAGTTCTACAACACGTCGCGGTGCTGCCCGACGCGGGCGTCCCTGCTCACGGGCCTCTACTCTCACCAGGCAGGGATCGGGCTGATGACCTCGGACCGCGGCAGTGACGCTTACCGCGGGGACCTGAACCGCCGTTGCGTGACCCTCGGCGAGGCGCTCGGGGCAGGCGGCTACCGGACCTATCTCTCGGGCAAGTGGCACGTGACCAAGCACGTGCGGGCCGACGGGCCCAAGCACAACTGGCCCCTCCAGCGTGGCTTCGACCGGTTCTACGGCACGATCACAGGCGCCGGGAGCTTCTACGACCCGACGACCTTGTGTCGGGGGAACACCTTCATCACCCCTGAGAACGATCCGCTGTATCGGCCCGAGCGCTTCTACTACAGCGACGCCATCAGCGAGAACGCGGAGCAGTTCATCGAGGACCACTTCGAGGGTGAGCACGCCCAGGCGCCGCTCTTCTTGTACGTGGCGTACACCTCGGCCCACTGGCCCATGCACGCGCCGGAGGAGGAGATCGCTGCCTACGACGGACAGTATGACGAGGGCTTTGGACCCGTGGCGGAGGCTCGCCGAGCGCGGGCGGTGGAGCTGGGGGTGCTGGACGAGCGCTGGCGGCAGGCGCCGCTCGCCAGGGACTGGGAGAGCATGGAGCACCTCGAGTGGGAGGCGCGCAACATGGAGTGCTACGCGGCGATGGTGACGCGTATGGACCGCGGCATCGCCGGCATCGTGGAGTCGTTGGAGGAGCGGGGTGAGCTGGAGAACACGCTCTTCGTGTACCTCCAGGACAACGGCGGGTGCGCCGAGAACATGGGGTTCCGATCCAACGCCAAGGACCTGGACGGCGTGACGTACGAGCCCCTCGGGCCAGATGGGCTGCAGATGAAGATCTGGCCGCCGATGCAGACCCGCGACGGCCGCGTGGTGCGCACGGGGCCTGCGGTGATGGCGGGCCCAGAGGACAGCTACGTCTCCTACGGTCCAGGCTGGGCGAGCGTGTCGAACGCGCCCTTCCGCGGGTTCAAGCACGACGGGCTGGAGGGAGGGATCAGCACCCCCTTCATCGTCCACTGGCCGGCCGGGCTGAGTTCAGCGAGCGCGGGGCGAATCGTGCACGCCCCCGCCCACCTGATCGACGTGATGCCGACGCTGCTCAGCGCCGGGCGGGCGGCTTATCCCGACTCGTTCAGCGGCTCAGAGGTGCAGCCGATGGAGGGCGTCGACCTCATGCCGCATCTGCGCGGGGGCGAGCTTGAGCGCGAGCGGCCGCTGTTCTTCGAGCACCACGGGAACCTCGCCATGCGGGACGGCCGCTTCAAGATCGTCTCCACCTATCGCAAGGCTCAGCCTGTTCGCTGGGCGCTCTATGACATGTGGTCCGACCGCACCGAGCTCGATGACCTCTCCGCGGAGCAGCCGGGGCGCGTCGCACAGATGGCGTCCGAGTGGCAGGCCTGGGCTGCTCGCGTGGGGGTCCGTCGCTGGCCCCATTGACAGGTCTTGGACGCGGCCGGGCGGGGGAGCGGGTAGGCCGCTCAGAAGAGGAACATCACGCCCTCGAGCTGGCGCAGGGCGGCGTAGATCTCGATCACCGAGCTGGCGTCGGGGCACACCGGCTCGAGGGTCACCGACTCGTGCCGCCCTCCCGAGGCGGTCTTCACGCTCGAGGGAGGAGGAGCATCGAGCCCCAGGCAGCCCTGGACGCAGGCGCCGGCGCGCGCCGGCAGGTCGCCCCCGGTTGCGCCGATCACCTTGAAGGTGAAGGGGCAGGGGAAGCTGTGGCGAGCCTCGAGGAGCTCGACCGTCGGGGGCTGGTGGTCCATCCCCCTATTGTGGGGGACTGGGCCCGAGGTTCGACCCCGGGCCCGCATAGTTCGCGCGCGGTAATCAGTCCGCGAGGATCCCGGGGAGGCGCGACACGAGGTCCTTCTTGCCGGACTTCGAGATGGGGTCGTCGCCGAGGTACACGTCGAACATGGCCCAGGCGAGGTCCTGCGACTTGAGGTCGGGCTTGCGCTCTCCATTGACCACGGTGCACAGCGTCCCGTCCGGGTGCCAGGTGAAGCACAGCTCGTTCCCCTCCTTCAGCTCGTCGAGGGAGAAGAAGCCACGGAAGGTGGTGAGGTCCTTCAGCTTCTCGGCCTTCGTGCC
>CBFHHK010000033.1:14063-26917 GCA_965655435.1 Planctomycetota bacterium
TTCCATGGCCTTACGGCGGGAGAGGATGCGGGGCTCCAGCGAGTCCTCGAAGGCTTCGACGATGTCCTCGGCGTCGACGTCCCGGCAGAAGCGCATGCGAAGCTCTTTGGTGCCGTTCGGGGTGAGCAGCGTCGTGTACAGCTTCGCGTCCTTGCCGAGGGCCTTCGCGCTCTTGCCCTTCCAGGCGGCGAGGTCCTTCGCCACGAACGCGGAGTCGGCGTAGACCACGTAGGAGTAGACGTTCACGTTGAAGATCGTCTTCTCACGGATGGCGAGGCCGATGAGGTCGAGGTCCTGGGGCTTGGCGCCCTCCTTCTTGGCGTCCGCCTCGCTGAGGGTGGACTTGATCGTCACCGGGTACCGGTGCTTGCTCTCGCTCTCCTTCGCCGTCGGGACCTCCTCCTGGCTCAGCGGGGTCGAGCAGGGGGCCAGGGCCGCGGCGGCGGGGGAGGAGACCAGCGGGAGGAGAAGGGTTGCGGTGAGGAGCATGGTCGGTGGGGGAGGGGCGGTGCGGGGGTGCGAAGGGGGCCAGGGGGGGCCACGGTGGGCCACGGTGGGCCCACGGGGCGGGGCGGCTGCGTCAGGCGACGCCCTCGCTGGGGCTCTGGTTCGGAGTCAGGTCGGCGCGCTCGCCGGGGGTCTCCTCGTGACGCTTGTGCGTCCGCCACTTGTTCGGGCTCTCGTCCGTCTCACGCTTGAAGGCGCGGTAGAAGGTGGAGAGGTCCTCGAACCCGCACTCGAACGCGACCGAGAGGACCGTCCGGCTGGTGGATTCGAGGAGCTTCTTGGCGTGGTCGATGCGGAGCTTGCGGACGTGCGCCAGCCAGGAGGTGCCCGTGACCTCCCGGAAGAGCTGCGTGAAGCGTCGGCGCGAGAGGCCGAGCGTGGAGGCAGCGGCGTCGAGGTTGGTGGCCTCGAAGAAGTTCTCCGAGAGGTCCTCCACATAGCTGCGCATGCGCTCGACGCTGTCGGCGCCCCGCAGGGTGCGCTGACTTGTCCCTGTGCCCGAGGCCTCGAGCTCGCCGGTGCGCGCCAGGTCCGCGATCAGGCGCAGGGCGAGGGCGATCATCTGGGCGCCGGTGGTGGGGGTGTCCAGGGTCTGCTCGAAGAGCAGCCGTCGCATGCTCCGCTCGACCTTCTCCGCGGTGTGAGGGTCGAGGTGGACGACGCCCGATGACAGGACCGTGGGGTCGAAGCAGGCCAACTCGAGGACCCGGCTTCGGATGCTGACGACGTAGAGGGAGAGGGGCTCGCTGTCGGAGTCGCAGATCTCGTGGGAACGGCCCGCGGGGATCACGAGGGCGTCTCCCCGGCGGCACTCTGTCGCGTCCGGGCCGCACCTCAGGGTGCCCATGCCGTCATGGACCAAGACGATCTTCAGGAAGTCATGGGCGGCGGGGGGCATCCTCCAGCCTGCGGCATGGTGACTCTCGAAGACATCCACTCCCCACTCAGGGAAGATGTGTTCGACGGGCTGGACGGTGGGCTGCGTGGAGCGGGGTCGAATAGGCATTGCGCGCCGAACATACCATGCGATCAACTTTTGGAGGCAAGTCGGGCAATAGGTCGGGCAACGGCTTCCGGAGGGCGGGGGGGGAGGCCTACCGGTGGCGGGGGACAGGATCGTCGGCCGCCAAGTGGAGAACCCGGGGAGAGAGCGCTCGAGTCCGGCGCCAGCAGTGCGCAAAGTGGCCCGGGGGGTGTCAGGGTGGCATGGGTTTGGAGTGGTGGGGTTTTGGGGTGAGGATGGGCGTGATGTGGAGAACTGGTGGAGTATTGGAGTGAGACTGGGAGAAAGATGGAGAAAACTAGCCCCTTGCCAGGACTGCGGTGCGGAGTTGGGATGGGTTGACTGCCCGACCTGCCCATGTCTAATTCCCTCTTCCTAGGCACCCACAGCGCGACGATCGACGCCGAGGGCCGGATCCAGCTGCCCGCGCCCCTGCGGGACGAGCTGAGCCTCCGCCAGCCCGAGTTTCGCTTCGTCGCGACGCTCGAGGGGGATGGGAGCGTGTGCCTGCGTGAGCGAGAGCAGTGGGATCAGTGGGCACGAACGCTGGTCGCAGAGGCCCCCCGCGACCAGCGGGCGCGGGCGACCCTGCTGACCATCGCGGCCCACAGCGCCCCGGTGAAGTGCGATCGCCAGGGTCGGATCCGGGTGCCGGACAGCCTGCTGAACCTGGTGGGCGTCGATCGTCGTGCCCCCGCCTCGCGGGAGGTGGTCCTGGTGGGCGGTTTCGAGGAGATCCGCCTCTGGAGCCCGTCGACATGGGAGACCTTCGCGGACCGGGCTCGCGCTGACCTGGGGGTCGGCCTCGACCGGCTCCTCGGGGGGGCGGTCCACGCCCAGGACTAGGGAGGCCTCCGCGTGGGTCTCATCCCAGGACCGTGGGGGGGCTCGGGGCTCAGGTGACGGTGCTCCACGGGTCGATGACTCCCTTGATGGACCCCCTCAAGCTGACCCCGATCTCCCGGCTCGCGCGCGGCGCTGCCGCGCTCCTCTTGGCCGCCTCGCCGCTCCAGGCACAATCTGAACCCGTCGAGGAGGTGGAGGTGTCGCTCGTCGTGGTCAGCGCGGCGGAGGACGCGATCGCGCTCTTCGAACCGGACACAGGCAAGCGGCGAGCGTTCTTCCGCGTGGGCAACGGCCCCTCGGCTGCCGCGGTCTCCAGCGATGGGCGCACGGCGGTGGTGACCCATCGGGGCCGGGCGCTGTCGGGGAACTCCATCTGCGTGGTGGACCTCCACGCCGCGGCGATCGTGCGGACCATTCCGCTCACCATCACGAAGAACAAGCCGGACGGCACCTCCGTGTCGCGCAGCTTCCACCGCCCCGACGACATCGTGTTCCTCCCCGGGCAACCACGAGTCCTCGTGAGCTGCGCCGCCGAGGGTGCGCTGCTCCTCGTGGACCTCATCGCGAAGCAAGTCATCGGAGTCGCAGAGCTCGGCCGTGGGGGCGCGGACGACATCGTGCTGGGGCATGAGGGCCGGTTGGCCTTCGTCGCGAACCAGCAGGAGGGGACGGTCTACGCCGTGAATCTCGCGACCATGGCGGTCGTCAAGCGGATGGACGCTGGCGGCGGTGCAGCCGGGCTCGCGATGCACCCGACGCGGATGGAGCTTTGGGTCGCCAACTCGAAGACGAACACGATCAGCATCATCGACTGCCTGCAGCTCAAGGAGCAGAGGGAGTTCCCCTGCGGTGCCATGCCCGTCGACATCGCCTTCACTCCCGACGGCAGGAACGCGCTCGTTGTGAACTATCAGGGTGGCAACGTGTCGGTGATTGACTCGCGCTCGCAGCGTGTCCGGGCGCTCGTCAGGATCCCGCAAGTCTCGGTCGAACAGGCGAAGGAGCGACCGATGGCAGAGTCCGAGGCCTTCGGGAGGAGCGCGCTCCCGAGCTCCATCGCGATGGATCCGTCGGGCAGCCGGGCGTGGGTCACCGCAGAGCGCAGCGATCTGATCCACGAGGTGGACCTGGCGAAGTGGAAGGTGACGAGATCGCACGAGAGTCCGGGAGCACCCTCTCACGTCTCACGCTCCGGCCTCCTGCCGTCGGCGATCACCTCTCCGATCGTGCCGATCGCCCCGGTCGACGGGGCTGGCGCTGTGAGCACCGACCCCTGGGAACGGAGCTTCCCGGGCGGCGGGCTCCTCTCCCCGCCCATCGGGGGGCCCCGCTGATGACTCGGGCCTGCTGATCGCGCGGCGTTCCTCCCTTGCAGGGGGCCGAGGGGCCACTGGCCTGTCGCGTCCGTGCCCACGGGCTCAGGCCTGCCGGGCCGGCTTCAGGCTCGCTCGCGTGCGCGGGTCACCGGTGTGTGTTGGAATGCCAGAGCGCCCGACCGCTGGTCGGCCAGACCGACATGATCCGCCGCTTCGAGCCCCCTTGTGAGCCGCCGATCTGGGCTCGGGGTGGCCAGGCGCAGACGCTGCTCGGGTTCCTGCTCCCGACCCCTGGGGACGAGCTCTTGGACGTGGGCGCCACGCGACGAGAGGTCACCGTCAGCGGGGGAGACCGCCTCGTCGTCTACGACGCCCCGCCCGCCGCTGGGCCCCGGGCGAGGCCGCTCGAGGAGGTCGTCGTCCACCTCTTCCATGGGCTCACAGGTTCGAGCGAGTCCAACTATGTCCGCCTCTGCGCCGGGTCCTTGCGGCGCGCAGGGGCACGGGTGATCGCCTTCAACCACCGCGGTCAGGGCGCCGGGGAGGGGCTTGCCCGCGGGATCTATCACTCCGGGAGCGCCCCGGACCTCTGGGCCTCCGTCGCGGCCGGGAGGGACCTCCACCCTGGGGCGCTGCACCTCGGCGTGGGCTTCTCGCTGTCGGGCAACGCTCTCCTGCTGGGGGCCGGCCGGGACGGGGGGGCCCCGGGCGCGCCGGACGCGGTCCTCGCGGTGAACCCGCCCGTGGACCTGGCGCGGTCCGTGTCGAGGATGGAGCGCGGCCTGAATCGGATCTACGACCGGAACTTCGTACTCGGGGTGCGGCGGGCCATGCTCGAGCGCCAGGCTCGCGGCGAGCTCGACCGGTCTGTGAAGGTGCAGCGGCGCTGGAGCCTGCGGACGACGGACGATCGGGTGACCGCGCCGCTCGCGGGGTTCGCCTCGGGGGCGGAGTACTACGAGCAGTGCTCGGCGGCCCCTTGGATCGGCCACGTCGAGGTCCCCTCGGTGATCCTCTCGGCTGCCGACGACCCCTTCATCGAACCGGGCATGATCGAGGACGCCGCCCGGGGGACGGCGGCCTTCGTTCACATGGAGCCCGTGGGGGGGCACCTCGGGTACCTGGCAGCCGGACCTGTCCCGGCGGAGCGCCACGGCGACTTCGTGGGGCGCCGCTGGCTCGGGGCAGCGGTGGCCCACTACGCGATCGAGCTCGCCCGCGTGGCCCGGGGTCAATGATGGCGGCGGTGGCCCCGAATATTCCCGGTCGCGCGCATTCGAGGGCAGGGTGCAAGCGAACATGGGGGCGATATGGGTGAACAGCACTTCGAGCGGTCCGTGGAGGCCCCCTGCGCCGCGAGTGAGGCCTACGAGTGGCACCTCCGTCCGGGCGCGCTCCGTCGTCTCCTCCCGCCCTGGGACAGCGCCCGCGTCGTCTCCGGGAGCGGGCCGGAGGAACGCCTGGAGAAGGGCGCCCGTACGGTGCTTCGGGTCGGCGTCGGCCCCGTCGGGCTGAACTGGACCGCAGAGATCGCGGACGAGCAGCCGCAGAAGACGTTCTTCGTGGATCGCCAGGTGTCGGGGCCCTTCAAGAGCTGGGTGCACCGCCACGAGGTCTCCACCCGGGGTCGCACCGAGTCCGTGCTGCACGACCGGATCCGCTACGAGCTTCCCCTCGGCCCCCTCGGGCAGCTCTTCGGCGGCCCGATGGTCCGCGGCAAGCTCGACCGGATGTTCGCCTGGCGGCACCGCGTGTTCGTGGGGGACCTCGAGGCCCACGCCGGAGCCAGAGCGGCGGGCTTCGAGAAGAAGACCATCGCCATCACCGGGGCGAGCGGCCTTGTGGGCTCCACCCTCGCGGCCTTCCTCCGCACCGGCGGCCACCGTGTCCTCGAGCTCGTGCGGCGCGCGCCTGCGGCGGCGCATGAGGTCCGCTGGGACCCCGCGGCCGGGGAGGTCGACACCGAACCCCTCGAGGGCGTCGACGCCATCGTGCACCTCGCGGGGGAGTCCATCTTCGGGCTGCGGTGGACCGAGGAGAAGAAGCGCCGCGTCGCCCAGAGCCGCGTGGTGGGGACGCGGACCCTCGTGGACGCGATCGGTCGCATGACCCGCCCGCCCGGGGTGCTCGTCGCTGCCTCCGCCATCGGTTGGTACGGGGACCGAGGTGAGGAGGAGCTCCCCGAGTCCGCGCCGAGGGGGCAGGGCTTCCTCGCGGACACCTGCGCGGACTGGGAGGGAGAGGTGGACCGCCTCAGGCCGGAGGTCCGGGCCGTGAAGATGCGCCTGGGCGTGGTGCTGGACGCAGGAGGAGGGGCGCTCTCGACCATGCTGCCCGCCTTCATGCTCGGGCTCGGTGGACGCCTCGGATCGGGTCGGCAGTGGTTCCCCTGGATCGCTCTCGACGATGTGATCGGCGCCATGTACCTCGCCATGCACCGGCCCTCCTTACAGGGTCCGGTGAACCTCGTTGCGCCGGGCCTCGTCCGTAACTCGGAGTTCACCCGGGCCATGGGCCGCACGCTGCACCGCCCGGTGATCCTGCCCGTGCCGCGGCCAGCGCTGCGCCTCGCGCTGGGCGCTGAGCAGGCGGACGAGATGTTGCTCTCCAGTGTCCGCGTCGTGCCCGGGGCCTTGCAGCGCGAGGGGTTCGCCTTTCGCTATCCGGAGATCGACGCGGCCCTCGGCCACGCGCTCGGGCGGACCGTCTGAAGGCCGGCCTTGCTCGGTGCGGTGGGGCGCGCGGTCTTATGATCGAGGCGTCCCTTCCCCCCAAGAGAAACGGCCCACGCCGGAACGCACCATGTCCTCCACACGACTCCTCATCGCCGGGCTCCTGCTGCCCCTCGCCACCCTGACCGCCGCGGCCTCACTCGGCGTCCTTCCCGAACAGGATGACGCCGATGCTGCGGCCATGCAGATGCCCCAGCCCACCGAGGCTCACAAGCGGATGCTCGAGGGGGTGGGGGTCTGGAAGGGCGTCATGAAGGCGTCCTACCCCGGCATGCCGCCCATGTCGAGCGAGGTGACCGAGACCGTCGAGGCCCTCGGCGCGTTCCACACGGTGACGGACTTCCACGCCGAGTTCATGGGCGTGCCTTACCTCGGGCACGGGATCATGGGCTTCGACGAGGCCAAGGGAGAGGCGTTCGGAACCTGGACCGACAACATGAGCCCGCACACGTCCTTCATGCGGGGGACGGTCAAGACGGAGGGGGACACCACCACCATCGAGATGCGCTACGAGGCGCCGACGCCAACGGGAGAGATGCTCCCTCATCGCAACGTCAGCGTTCACACCAAGGACGCCTACCGGATGACCTTCTTCATGGGCGAGGGCGACGCCGAGGTGCAGACGATGACGCTCGACCTCACGCGCTCCGAGTGAGCCCAGCTGGCGCTGGGTTCAGGCGCCGAAGCGCTCCCGCAGCACCTGCGGGAGGGCTTCGGTCATGTCGGTGGGCTGCATCGCCCCGCCGGCGCGGTTCGCCGTCCACGAGGCCGCGACCGCGTTGCCGACATGCTGGGCACAGACCGCGGCCTCTGCCGGGGCGAGCCCCTGGGACATGAAGCCCGCGATCATCCCGGCGAGCACGTCGCCGGCACCCGCGACGGCCAGCGAGGAGTGGACCTCCGTGGCGACGAACGTGGTGCCGTCGGGCAGCGCGGTGACGGTCGGAGCCCCCTTGAGCAGGAGCGTGGAGCCCAGCCGCGCGGCCCACCTGGGCGTCAGCCAGGTGCGGCGCTCCAGGTCCGCCTCGTCCAGGGAGTAGCCAGCCGCCGCCACCAGCCGCCGGAACTCGCCGAGGTGCGGCGTGAGCACCCAGCGAGCGCGCTGCTCGGGGGTGAAGCGCTCCGGATCGAGCTTCGCGAGCGCGTTGAGGCCGTCCGCGTCGATGACGGTCGGGAGGTCCACCCGCTCCAGCACCTCGGCGATGAGGGCGACCGTGGCGGGCTCTTGGCCGAGGCCAGGGCCGATCAAGAGGGCGTCAGCGTTGGCGGCGCGGGCGACGACCTCCTCCGCGGCGTCTGCGGTGAGACCGCCGGTCGGAGAAGTCGGGAGCGCCACCGTGGCGGTGGCGGGGGACTGGGCGTCGATGGCGGCCCGGACCGACGGTGTGGAGGCACAGGTCACGTAGCCTGCGCCGGTCCTCCCCGCGGCCATGGACGCCAGCGCGGCGGCGCCGGTGAAGGCATCGGAGCCCGCCACGACCAGGACCCGCCCGGCCGAGTTCTTGTGCGCGTCACTTGCCCGCTCGGGGAGCAGCGCGGTGACCATCTCGTCGGTCGCCAACCTCGCGCTCCCCGGCTGGGAGAGCGCACCTTGGAGAACGTGCGGGGGGATGCCAAACTCCGCGACGACGACCTCGCCAGCCGCGGCGCGGCCCTCTCCGAAGAGCAGGCCTGGCTTCGTCGCGCCCATGGTGACGGTCAGGTCGGCGCGGACACTGGCCTCATCCGTGGCGACGCCTCGATCACTGTCGACGCCGCTGGGGACATCAACGGCGGCCACGCGCTTCGCGGCGCGGCAGGCCACGGCGAGGCTGCGGATCGGCTCGCGAAGCCGTCCGGTGACGCCGATCCCGAGGAGCGCGTCGATGACCACGTCCGCCTCGCTCGCCAGCTCCGTCACCGCCGCGTCGGTCCCGAGCACGCGCAGGTCACACGCGCCCGCGCGGATCATCGCCATCAGCAGCGCGAGGTTCTTCTCCGCGTCTGGCGAGGACGCCCCCGGCGCCGCGGTGGTCACGACGGTCACCGCCATGCGACGACCGGCCAGGATGCGGGCGATGGCGAGGCCGTCTCCGCCGTTGTTGCCGTGTCCGGCGAGGACCAGGACGCGCGAGCCGGGCCCCAGCTCAAAGCGCTCCTCGATCGCGGCAGCGGCCCCGCGCGAGGCCGACTCCATGAGTGTGTATCCGGGGATCCCGAAGTCCTCGATCGTCGCGCGATCGGCGTCGCGCATGGCGGCAGTCGACAGGACGGGGCGGGTCAGTTCGAGGCGCTCCATGGCCCCAGCCTACTTTGGTGGGGGGGAGGAGGGCTCGGGAGCGGCCGGCCCGTTGTGGGATCTTGCTCTTGGCCTTACTTTCGACTTCCCATGCAGCAACTCCCCCTCGCTCTCCTCATCGCCATCGTCTGCGCCCCCGTGGCCGGCGCTGACATCCTCTGGACCGGCGCCGTCAGCGGCGACATGTTCGACGAGGCGAACTGGGACCTCTCCCAGTCCTCCGTCACGGTCATCGACCCCAACGTGACCATCGATGACAACGTGATCATCCGAGACGCCCCGGCGGATGTGATCCTGACGGAGACCGGCGGGGGGCAGCTTCGCTTTCAGGTGGAGGAGGGCCGTTCAGTGATCATCGACAACTCTCGCGTGGTCGCCGCGGGCAACGACGGTATCGGCTGCTTCCAGGGCACACAGATCGGGATCACCATCGAGGTCAACAACGGCGCGAGCCTCGAGCCTTACTTCGTGGTGAATCGCGTCCGGATCAAGCTCGACTCCACGAGCACCGCCATCTTTGGCGGCCCGGGGGATCCCCTCAACATCGCGACCGTCGACATGAACTACGGCAGCCTCCTCGGGTTCCTGGAGGAGGACCCGACGGAGTTCCTCAACGAGCACCTGAACTCGGTCACGGTCTCCGGTGTCCCGGCGGCCCCGGGCGGGAACGTGACCGTCGTGTCCGACGGGATGTCGGGCAGCCTGGTCACGGTGATCCCGCAAACGGTCGGGACCTCCTACTGCGTGGCGAACCCGAACTCGACCGGTGTCGCAGCCGTGCTCAATGGAATCGGCTCTGCAGCAGTGGCGGACAACAACCTGACCCTGGACTGCGTCTCCATGCCGGCGGGGTCCTTCGCGTTCTTCCTCACCAGCCAGACGCAGGGGTTTGCCACGAACCCCGGGGGGAGTGACGGGAACCTCTGCCTGGGCGGAGCGATTGGTCGGTACGTGGGGCCGGGCCAGATCCAGCAGGCTGGCGCCGCGGGGGTGGTAACGCTCCTCCTCGACCTGACCCAGATCCCTTCGCCGACGGGGTTCGTGTCGGCCGGCGCAGGGGAGACCTGGAACTTCCAGACGTGGTTCCGTGACTCCAACCCCCAGGGGCAGGCGGTCTCGAACTTCTCCGCGGGCCTCGAGGTCACGTTCCAGTGAGACCGTGCGGTTGCACCCCGCCGCGCTGATCGGGGCGAGGGCGCAGGCGCGTATCGGCCGAGGCGAATGGGGGCGCGCTGCGCGTGGCCGGCCCCGTGAGAAGCCCCGTGGCAAGCCCCGTGGCAAGCCCCGTGGCAAGCCCCGCGGACCCGCTCCCACGGGCTCTCCGGCGCGGGGACCGCGGAAGGAACCGCTCAAGGGCGCGGATCGGCACTTGGCCTGGACGGATCGACTCTGACGAGCCGGGGCCCTAGAACATGGACGGCGTCTCGGGCGCCGCGTTGTAGCGCGCCACGTAGCTCTTCACGCGCACCTTGCGAGCGGTGTTGTCGCTCGTCATGTAGCGGACCTTGCCGAAGATCTCGCGCTCCGGACCCCAGGCCCGGTCGTAGCGGCCGAGGACCCACATGATCCCGCCCCACGAGTTCGGGTCGCGCCCGTCGAGGCCGTACTTGTTGTTGAGTTCCACCATGATCCGGTGGGCCTCCTGGGGGCTCTCGGTCCAGTGCAGGATCTTCTTGCCCCAGAGCATCCGGAGGTAGTTGTGGATGATGCCCTCGCGGCGCAGCTGGTTCTGCGCGGCGTTCCAAAGGGGATCGTGGGTCTCGGCGTTCTCGAACTGCTCGAGGGTGTAGACGTGGGGGCGCGGGTCGTCCGCGTGCTCCGCGAGGGTCTTCTTGGCGAAGTCGGGCAGGGACTCGTAGCGGCCGTAGTCGTGGGGGCGGTTCTCGCAGGTGTTGAGGCACACCTCGCGCCACGTGATGAGCTCGTCCATGAAGCCCTCTGATGCGGCGGACATGCCCCACCATCCCTCGCGCTTGCCCGTGGCCTTCTGCCCCTCGATGAGCGAGGGGTCCCATGACTCATGATCGGCGACGCGATGGAAGACCTCATGGGCGGAGACGTGGCCGTAGTGGAGCCAGGGAGAGAGTCCGCTCGCGGCCTCGACCTCCGGCTTGTTGCGCTCGAGGTAGCGCCCGATGCGCTCGTCGATGAAGCCGCCGAGGCGGGCGAGGGCCGCGGCTTGTCCGCCGCGGACGCCGTCCACCGGTGAGACGTCGTGGTCGATGGGGAGGCTCGCGAGGTCCAGGCTCTCGAGGTCCGTGGCGGGCCAGCGCTCCTCGACGCTGGCGGGGAGCGCCTGCGAGGGGGCGAGCCTCGCCCCCCGGAGCGGCTCGGCCTCGGGCATCTGGGAGAGGGCGTCGAAGGCGGCCCGGTGGACGTGCCTGCGGAAGTCGTGGGCGCGGGCGAAGCCCTTGGGCGCCGAGCGCAGGGGGAGGACGCCGCAGGAGTCGACGGTCTCCATGCGCACGTCGATCGCCCCGGCGACCCGCTCGACCCACCTCGGCATGTGGAAGCACGGCCAGTGGTCGGTCACATAGCAGCACGCCTCCGCGGCGAGCGCGGCGTGGAGCCCCTCGCCCGCGCCCTTCTGGGGCTCCACGTAAGGGAGGTAGGTCACGCCAGCCGCAGCGAAGGCGTCGCGCTGGTCTCGCATCCCGTCGATGATGAAGGCGTGGTGCCGGTCGGAGGCCCAGCGGTAGCTGCAGGAGAGGGCCTCCACGACGACCAGGGGGCGGTCCAGCTCGCGGGCTCGGGCCACCGCGTGCTCGAGCCCGAAGTTCCAGCGGGTCCGGCGCTGGGCGAGCATCCAGTACACCACGTAGCGGCCGTCCTCCCGGACAGGGGCATCGTTGGCGAGGGCGAGGCGGTCTTGGGGCGCTTCCATGGCCGAATGTTCGTCCGGCCCCGCCTACCGGACGCGCCGGCTCCTCTGGCCGCGGGCGGGCGGGTCAGCGCAGGCTGCCCACGACCTCTGCGGCCCGTTGAACCCTGGGGTGGTCGTCACCCGCGAGCCCCCTCAGGCTCTGGAGCACCGCCCGGCAAAACGCCCGGTCCAGGGAGTCGAGGTCCGCGGGGCGCGCCCCGTAGCGCTCGATGAGCAGCGCGCCGAAGGGGAGCGCGGCCTCGTCCGGGCAATCGATCCACGCCAGCCGCGAGGTCTCCCGCGCGCGCCGCTCCCAGCGCCGCGCGTTGACGTCCCGGTAGGTCCCCTCCGCCGCCGCCTGTGCTCGCCGCTCGAACACCGAGGCGAGGAGACTCCAGCCGCGAAACAGGAGCCGAGGATCGCTCTCTCGCAGGAGCGCAGCCTCGAGGTTCCCTTCGCTGTCCGCCGCGCCGGAGACCGAGTGCTCGCTGATGGCCGCGCGCAGTCGCGCCATGCGGTGAAAGATGCCGTTGGGCGAGCGCTCCACGGCGAGGCCGTCGGCGACGAACGCCTCTGCCTCGGCGAAGGCTCCCGCGGCCTCCAGGAACTCCACCGTCAGGACGGGGTCTGCGCCTGGCGGTGCCGCGCCACCGCGGCCCCAGGTGCCCGGCGCCTCAGTCGAGGCCTGCTCCAACTCCCACGCGACGCCGATGGGCTCGAGGTGGCCCCCGGTCACAGCGCGCAGGGGCCGGAGGCGAAGGTCAGCGGCGGTCGCTGCGCCCCGCACGACCTGCCGCCAGGACGCCTGGTCCATCACCAGGAGCCGAGGAGCCGTGCGGACCCCGAGGGCCTGGGCGATCCTCGCGTCGGACTGGTGCGAGGCGGGTTCGAGGCAGACGGGCGCGAAGGGAGCTGCGGCCAGTCGGAGCAGCTGGTCGGCCTCGGCGGCGCGTTCAAGGGCGTGGCACGGGGCGTTGTCGGCGCGAACGTAGACCAGCACGCGCTGATCATCCTCGGCGGCAGCGCTGCGCTCCCATGGGCCGCGGTCCCACCCAAGATCCCAGCGGTCCTCGAGCGCGGCGGCGGGCACCGGGGCCCGGGCACGGGGAGGCAGCGGCTCGAGCCATGCCCAGAGCCCGACGAAAGAGGCGAGCAGGATGGGGAGGGCGCGACGCATCTCGACCCTGCAGCCTAGCGCCGTGGGGCCCTGACGCCGAGAGATGGAAGGAGCAAGCGGTCCGAACCCCGCGGACAGGGTTCCTTCCCCCTCGGCCCGTTGATAGCCTCGGCCCGGACCACACCCATGAGC
>CBFHHK010000034.1:0-14503 GCA_965655435.1 Planctomycetota bacterium
GTTCTCGGCCAGGATCACGCAGGCGGCGGGGACGCCGAAGGCCGCCATCTCCCACAGGGTGCTCCCCCCGGCGCAGATCGCCATGTCCGCCCATTCGAGCAGGGGCACCATGTCCTTGACCGGGTCGAGGACGCGGCACCCGGGGACCCGGGACGCGGCCGCGTCCACGGCGGCCCGATGGGGGTTCGCCGCGCCCACGAGGACTCGTGTCTCCAGCGGCTCGCTGCCGAGGGCGCCCAGCGCCTCGAGGACGCACGTGGTCGCGTTGCCCGGGTCCGATCCGCCCATGGTGACGAGGAGCCGGCGGACGGGCCCACCGAAGGACCTGGCGGATCGACGCCCCAGGGCCTCCACAAACTCGGAGCGCAGCAAGGCATGGCTCGGCCCCAGGAGGAGCCTGTGGACCCCGGGGTAGTCCTCCGCCCTCGCGTGGCTGTTCTGGTTCAGGAGCAGGTCGGCTTCATACCCAGGGAGGTGGGCGAAGTCGTCGATCAGAGCGAGCCGGAGCCCGTCACCGCCCAGCGCGCGCTGGAAGTCGAGGTCAAAGTGGTAGCCGTCCAGCACCACCCACGCCGCGCTCGCTCCCCGGGCGAGGGCCAGCGTCGCCGCCGCGTCGGCGGAGGAGCCCACTTCCACAGCGAGGCGCTCCACCTCCACACCGCTCGCCTGAACACGCTCGACCAACGCCTCGGGACACTCCGCCACCGCGAGCAGGATCCGGACGCCACGCTCCCGCAGGGCGAGCGCGAGGGCCAGGCACCGCATGACGTGGCCCGTGCCCTGGGTCGTGCTCGCGTCGGCTCGGATGAGGATGGCGTTCATCGGGTGCTGCTGGCGGAAAAATCAGTGGGCCGGGTAAGTCCAGAGGCCGAGTGGGTCCAGAGGCCAGGTGGATCAGAAGACTGGGTGGAGAAGAAAGCCCCAAGCACCCCAGGGGAGGCGCCTCCCGGTACTGGCAAGGAGGACCTCTCGTCGGGCCAGGTCACGGCCCAGTCAGGACGTATCGCGCCCAGGCGCAGGGACGCCCCGGGGCCGCGCCGAGGCGGGCCCGGGGGCCGGGACAGCGCGAATCGGGGAGCCCGCAGTCACTCACCCCGGAGCGAGGAGAGGAACGCGATGACGTCGCGCATCTCTGCGCGCGACAGGTGAGAGGACACGTTGGAGGGCATCGCCGACACGTCGCGGCGGCGCGCCTTGATCTCGGCGATCTCGAACTCCAGCTGCTCCTTCTTGGCCGTCTCGAGCAACAGGACCTCCCGGTCCTCCTCGAGGATCCGGCCGGAGAAGGTCTCGCCGTCGTCGGTCATGATCAACCAGCTCTCGAAGCCCTCGGCGATCTCGGCGTTGGGCTCGACGATGGCGCGCAGGAGCTGCTCGGCGGTGAGCCGCTTGCCGACGTCGTCCATGGCGGGCCCTGCCTCTGATCCGCCCTCGTCGCCGACGACGTGACACTTCATGCAGCTCGTCTCTGCCTTCGACGCGAAGATCCGCTGACCGCGCTCGGCGTCGCCACCGTCGAGGCACATGCGCCACCTCGCGAGGGGATCCTCCGCCGCCTCCCAGCCGGCCTCCATGCTCGCCGCAGCCTCCTTGAGGGACTCGTCCTTGGCGTCGGCCGCATACTGGAGCCACTCCACGAGGAGCGAGCTCTCCGCTGCCTTGAGCCTGGAGCCCTCCTCCAGGAAGGCTGCGCTGGCGGCCTTGTCCTGGAAGCCAGCGAGCACCCGAAGGGCGTCCGCCTGGCGGTCAGGAGTCCCCTGGCGAGCCTCCTTGAGGACGATGCCCACGGCGTCCGCGCCGTGCAGCTCGAGGAGCGCCGCCGGCCGAAGAGGGCTGCCCGCCTCCACCGCGGAGCGCGCGGTCACCGCCGACGTCTCGGGGGCGCCGGGCGCCGCGCGCAGGAGCTCCCGGTAGGCGCTCCGGCGCACCTCGGGATCGGCGCCCTCCAGGCTCGCGACCGCCGAGAGGTGCCTCACGCCCTCCGCGCCGGACAGCTCCAGCGCGGCGATGAGCTCCAGCAGCGCTCCGCCCAGCGCGGCGTCCGAGAGGGCGGGGCTCGCGCAGAGCCTCGCAAGGGTCTCGCCGTCCGCGGCGGCGGCGGCTCGCTGGAGCTCACCGAGGTTCGCCGCAGGCAAGGGGCGGTGATCCATGACGACGCCATCCCGGGTCAGGGGTTCAGTCCAGGAGGCCAGCACCTCAAGCGCCTCGGCCCGCAGGGCCCGGTCCGCCTCCTCGTCGAGCGCGAACCGGAGCAGGGTCGACGCCGCCTCGAACGTCCCCACCTCGCGGCACGCGTGCAGGGACCGACGGACGGTCGTCGCGTCGCCCCCCTCCGCAAGGGAGGGCAGCGCCGCCGCCAGGGCGCCCATGGCGCCGGACACTCGCGCGTCATGAATGCCGCGGGCGGCCTCGGCCTGAACGGCCGGCGCCGGATCCGCGAGGAAGGTCGCGATACGCCGGTCATCCTGGCGACGGAGCACGACCACCGCGCACTGCCGGACGAACGGTGAGGGGTGATCGGCCAGGGAGACCACCGGCGCAGCGCTTCCCATCCGGTCGAGGGCGCAGATGGCCGCGGTGCGCAACCAAGGGTCGCCTGCCCCCTCCGACTCCAGGAGCGCGACCAGCTCCTCGAAGGCCGCTGCCCCAAGCTCGGCAGGGAGACCCGGTCGGCCGACGGCCTCGGCCGCGAGGAGCCGCACCCGCGCCTCGGGGTGCGCCCTCAGGAGGCCAAGGGCCGCCCCGGGGAAGTCCACCGCGTCCCGCTCCGCGGCCACTCGGAGGGCCTGCACCACCACCTCGGGATCCGGGTCCGCCAGGGCCACGAGCAGCGCCTGATCCAGCGAGGCAGATCGCAGCAGCGAGGACACGCCGCCGTCCCCCATGCGCCGACCGACGTGACCCGCGCACCAGATGGCGTGGACTCGTTGGAGGGTCTGAGCCTCGGGATCAGTCACCACGTCGAGCAAGTCCGCGAGCCGCGCCTCGGCCCCGGCCGGGTCCACGGCGGCGAGGATGCGGCTCGCCATGAGGAGCTGAGCCTCCTGGCGAACGCGCCGGTCCCGGTGCTCGAAGAGCGCGAGCAAGTCGCCGTCATCGAGCGCCTCGAGGCCGCCCTGCAGGAGCGCCGCGACCTCCGCGACGAGCCCCGCCTCAGCCTCACCACGGGCCTCCGGCGTGATGCGGAACATGCGCCCCTTGCCCGTCTGGTTCCAGCCGCTCACCCAGTCAGAGAAGTACAGGTTGCCGTCGACGCCGAAGTCCACGTCCGTGGGCAGCACGTCCCAGACGAACTTCTCGATCTCCTCGGCGCGGAAGCCTGCGCCCTGGTCGACGTTGCGGAACGAGTAGATCCCGCTGTACCCCGGGTTCCCGCGGAAGTCACACACGAAGAAGGTGTCGTGCCAGCGGTCGTCCCACCCTGTCCCCGGGTAGGTCGTCAGGCCGGAAGGGCCGCTGGTGAAGTTCGCGATCGGCGGAAGGATGTAGAGCGCCTGGCCGTCGAAGTAGGGGTACCAGAGGCGTTCCTGATTCCAGGGGCCCCGAGCCGTCGGTCGCTGCACCCACTGGTACGCCTGCCGCCACCCCGTGTCGCTGCCCTTCAGCAGGTAGGTCCAGCGCGCCTTGTCGCCGCCGTCCGAGTTGTTGTCGAGGGTGAACAGGTTCCCGCTCGTGTCGAACGCCAGCTCCTGCGGGTTGCGCAGACCATCACAGAAGATCTCGAGGCCCGAGCCGTCCAGCTCGCAGCGGAAGACCGCGCCGGTCCCGTAGCGCACGAGCCGCTCGCCCTCTGCCGTCGTGATGTTGAAGCCTCGATCGCCGATGGAGAAGTAGAGGCGGCCGTCCGGGCCGATCACCAGCCCGTGGAGGTCATGCCCGAGGAGGGCCACGCGCAGGCCGTACCCCGTGCTGTGCTTGTCGAGGCGCTCGGCCACGCCGTCCCCATCCTCGTCGAGGAGGCGCCAGAGGTCGGGGATGCAGGTGAACCAGAGCTCGGTTGCCCCGTCCGTCCGGCGGCGCGCGAGGAGCCCCGCGCCGATCCCGGCGGCAGGGTCCGCGAAGTCATCCGCGAAGGCGGTGGCCTCGTCGGCCACCCCATCCCCGTCCGTGTCCACCAGCCGGGTGATGCGCTCCGTCTCGACCGAATACCCGTCCCTCAGGCCGTCCTCCCCCTCGTGCTTGCGGAACATCGCGACCCGGTCCTCGACGGTCTTGATCGCGAGATCGTCCTCGAGCCAGCCCATGTGGCTACGGATGTCCGTGACGCCCTTGTGATGCCGGAACGTCTCCGCCACGTAGACGCGGCCGAACACGTCGAAGCAGAAGGCCACCGGGTTCGCCAGCATCGGCTCGGACGCGAAGATCTCGGCCCTGAACCCCTCGGGGAGCTGCATGCGAGCCAGCACCTGGCGCGCCTCTTCGGAGACCTCCTGGCGCGGAGCGCAGGGAGCCGAAGAGGAAAGGGCGGGGGCGGCCGTGGAGGACGCGGCGAATAGGAGGGCGAGGAGAGGGCGAGGCATGGGGCCAGGATATACGCTCCCGACAGAACCTCAGCGCGGATCTCCCGCAGGAAGCCGCTCACCCGCCGCGCGCCACTCTGCCACAAGGAGGTCCACCATTCGCCCGTAGGAGGCGACCCCGTCCTGGCCCTGGCTGCGGAGGTAGGCGTCGTTGACCGCCGTGGCTGCGCGGCTCGCCGCCGGCGACCGCTCCCGGTCCCAGAATCGCCCGCGCTCCTCGAGGGCGGCCTCGATGCGCGGGTCGAGACGCTCAAGCCGGGCCACTAGCGCCGCCCGGTCGGCCCGCCCCAGCGCCCCCAGCACGTGCCCCAGCGCGAGGAGCCGCGCCGCCGCGCGCAGCCTGTGATTCGAGGCCCGGCTCCCGACCCGCCAGGCCAGGTAGTTGGCCTCATCCTCACGCGCCCAGCCCCGCGCGTGGGCGAGCTCGTGGCAGGCCGTGAAGAGCAGGTCCGGCCGGGGCAGGTGCCCGGCCACGTGCGCCTCCTGAGTGAACGGGCTGAAGACGCCGCTGATCCCCGCGCCCACGAGCACCCCGGAGAGCGCCGGCCGGACCACGACGCCCGCGTCCGGGCCGAGCGCGGTCGTCCGCTCGCCGGCCTCTCGCCATGCCTCTTGGGCCACCCGCAGCGCCTCCGCGGGCGTCTCCGAGGCCCCCGCGAGCTGCAGCCCCTCGAGGTCCACGGCGAGCTGGGCCTCCAGGATCGCCGCGACCTGGTCCAGCTCGTCGCTCGAGGCCCCCAAGGGTTCAAGGTCGAGGGACACCGCGAGGGGCATCCGCGAGTAGTTGAGCCCCCACAGCAACAGGAACACGAGGGCGCCGCCCCCGGTCGCCGCCAGCATCAGCCGCGCCGCCCCGGCCGCCCCGCCACGGACCCATGCCCGCCGCAAGGCCCAGCAACCACCCACAGCCGCCACCACCAGCCCGACCTCGGACAGGGATGGGGAGCGCCCGCTCCGGAGCGCCGAACCGGTGAGCGCCGCCCACCCTCGGCCGACCTGCCCCACCGTCCAGGCGATGAGCGGGTAGAGCCCCCGCGAATACAGGCCCTCGACGGCCCCCGGAGCCGCGCGCGCGAGGACGACCAACAGCACCGCCACGGACCACGGCGCCAGCGCCAAGAGCCACCGGGCGGTGGACCGTGGATAGAGCGGCGGCCGGCGTCCCTCGGGGGGGTCGCCGGCCGCCTGCTGCTCCCGGGGTTCAGGGTCGCTCACTTGAGCTGCTCCCAGTACTCCTCGGGCATATCGTGCGCGATCTTCAGCGCGCCGTTGGCGCCCCCGTACATGGGCTCCTCGATCCGGATCACGTTGCCGCCGCCGAGGGTGCGCTGCATCTCCTCTGTGATGGCGCGGTCGAGCCCACGAATCTGGCTGCCGCCACCGGCCAGCAGGACGCGCCCTTTCAGCCGCTCCTGGAACTCGGGGTCGAAGGTGCTGATGAGCTTGCCGAGCCCCTCGACGATCGGAGGCACGATGCGCTGACACGCGGTGCGGACCTGCTCCGTGATGTCGAACGAAGTGGGCTTGCCCTCCACAGGGAGCTCGGTCGTGATCTTCTCGGTGTTGGCGTCGACGGTGCTGTGGCGCTCCTTGATGGCCTTGACCATCTGCTTGGTGAACTGCGCCTGGGGATAGGCAGCCGCGATCTCCTTCCCGAGCTCATCGTCCACGAAGTCACCGGCGGTGTTCATCGTGATCTGGTCAGACTCCTCCGGCATGGTGCCGTGCATCCGGCAGAGGTCCACGGTGCCCGCGCCGATATCGATCACCAGGACGTCCTCGAGCATGTCGAGCCCGTAGGCGACGGAGAACGGCTCCGAGCAGAGCATCACGGAGTCCACCGACTCGCGCGCGGCCTGCAGGATCGCGTCCTTGTTGTTGATCTGGGCCTGCGCCGGGACGCCGATCACGGCGTAGACCAGCTCGTCCTTTCGGGGCTTCGCCCGACGCACGATCTCCTTCACGAGGTCCATCGCGGCGCGCCGCGACTCCTGGTTCTCGCTGCCGTCGGCGTTGAACTTGAGGACGCCGTGCTCGAGGGGGCGGTGGAGGTTGAGCGAGAGGCGCTTCTCGCGAGCCTCTGAGCCGAAGAGGACGTCCTTCTTCAGCAGCTTCATGGCCACCGGGTCCTTGGGATAGCCCACGAAGGACTCGATGGTCTCGCGCACGCCATTGCTGGCGGTCACCGAGGTGCGGGAGGTGCCGAGGTCGATGCCCACGTAGAGGACGCCTTGGTCCTGGCCGACACCGTCGGCGGCGTCCGTCTGGTTGTTCGTCATGTTGATTGAGTGGTACCCCCTCCCGTCGCGCGAAGAGCCGGCCCGCCTGCGCGATGCCCTAAGCATGGCGTGTGGAGACCGCGCGGAAAAGGACCGCGGCGAGAACGTCGGCGGAGGCCGCCTGCTCAGACCTGATCGGCTCAGGCTCGCGAGCGATTGACGTTTTCTCGGAGATCGAGGTTCGCCTGGAACAACTTCGACATGAATGCACGTCGCTTCTCGCCCGCGCGGCCTTCCGCCGGCGCCGCTGCGTCGAGGACGGGCTCCGCCCCCGGAGCACGAGTGGGCGCCGACTCCGACTCCGGCGCCCGACTGGCGAGGCCACGAAGCTGCTCCTCCTGTTCGGAGAGGAGCATCGAGAGCTTCTCAATCCGCCGCTGTAGGAGTTCGTTTTCGCGCTGCCCCTGACGAACCTCTCCGGGTGAGCGCTCCTTTGCGCCCGGCTCGGTCCGTGCAGGCTCAGTCCTTGCCGGAACCGCCGCCGGCTGCGGCCTGGCCGCACCCCAACTCGGGGGCGGCGAGGGTGAGCCCTGCGGGTCGTCGGCCACACGACGCAGCCCCCGGCCGGCGCTCCCGGCACGCCGGGTCCCTGCTCGTCTCGTCGGGCCAGGAAGGACCACGCGGTGCACCACGTTGCCCTTCACGCCCAGCTTCTTGAAGCCACTCATACCTTGGTTCCGTTCTACCAGAAGGGCGCAGCGTGAGCCGATGCCTGCCCGCCATGGCGCCGCTAGTTCTACTTCAGGGACGACCGAAGGTCACCGCATCTCTCCCCGGACCCGGCCGCCCCTCCACTCCGGTCCGTCCTTGCGCACCCGTCCGCCCCGGCCGCCCCATCCACTGGGAACCCGGGAGACACTGGTGACCCGGGAGACACTGGTGACCCGGGAGACACTGGTGACCCGGGAGACACTGGTGACCCGGGGGCCGTTGGCGCCCGCGCCCCGGAGCCTCCCGATACGGTCCTTCGGACGCCGCCCTCAGTTTGAGCCACCAGCCCCCCCGCCGAGCCGGCCCACCAGCTCGTCGAGGCGTCCGATCCGGATCGACCGCGGGCCTTCTTGCTGCCCACCCCCGAGGATGACGCTGGGCATCCCGGCCGCCGCGGCGCCTGCCCCGTCCACGTCCCCCCGATCCCCCACATAAACCGCGTTGCCAGGGGCGACACCGAGGCGCTCGGCGCCTACGGCAAAACCGCGCGGGTGCGGCTTGAAGCGGTTCACCTCGAGGTCCGTCGCCGAGATGGCGACGTCGAAGAGGTCCCGCACGCCGAGGGCCTTCAGCTTCCGATCCGGAGCGTAGTCCGAGAAGACGCCGAGGCGTCGCCCCGAAGCCTTCAGCTGCAGGAGGACCTCCCTCAGCCCGGGCCATGCGGCGCCCGCGAGGAAGGGCAGCGGGCGCTCGAACATCCACTCCTCGACCATGCCACGCAGCTCCTCCGGCCCCACGCCGAGGCGCTCGGCGGGCACCTCGTACTGGACCTCGGCCAGCGCCCTGTCCGGGTCCGCGAAGCCCCGCAGCTCCTCACGGGCGGCGCGGAACTCGCGCAGGCAGCCCATGAGCCGGGGGAAGGCCACGGGGTGCGTGGCCCCCCAGCGCACGAGCTCGAAGAGCATGCGCCGGCGCATGGGCGCGAGCCGGTAGAGCGTCCCATCGAGATCGAAGAGGACCGCCTCAGCGTCAGAGAACGGGCTGGTCATGTGGCGAGGGAGGACTGGAGCTCTGGGTGGCGCCGGAACCAGGCCCAGGCGTACGCCAGGTGCACGAGGCTCC
This sequence comes from Planctomycetota bacterium, assembly GCA_965655435.1. GTDB lineage: Bacteria > Planctomycetota > UBA1135 > UBA1135 > Saltatorellus. Next base: position 8,573 of record CBFHHK010000034.1, read on the forward strand.
ACAGGCAGGTCACGGTCAGGCCGATGGCCACGCCGATGGTCGGCAGCCACCAGGCGAAGAACGCGACCTGCGCGGTGTTCACCAGCAGCCCGAGGAGCGAGAGCTTGATCGCGACCCCCATCTGATCGGTCACGAGATAGAAGACGTCGTTCGCCACGGAGAAGCTGACGATGCAGAGCCCTGGGGTCAGGATCAGCACCATGGTCCACAGCGGCTCGACGAAGTCGGCCGGGAAGAGCCGCGGCAGCAGGAACGGCAGGGTGGGCAGGGCGAGCAGGAGCCCGGCCGTGATCGTCGCGCCGGACAGGAGGCTCGCTCGCCAGTACGTGCGCCGGAGCCCCGAGACGTCCTTCACGCCGGCGAGTTGAGAGAGCGCGGGGAGGGCGGTCCGGTTGATCCCCTGCATCACCACCCGGGCCACCGAGACCATGCGCTGCGCGATCCGCAGGTAGGCCACCCAGCTGGGATCTCCGAGGCTCCCGAGGATGAGCGTCGGGAGGGTCTGCACGCCGAGCGAGTCCACGTTCCGGACCAGCCCGACCTGGACCCCCTCCCGGAGCGCCTCCCGGGCGGGGACGGTCCTCGACCGCGCGGCGACCTGGAGCGGCGGCAGCAAGGAGCCCTCCCTCCGGCGCTCTCGCACGTACGCATCCAGCGCGAGCAGGCTCCCACAGAACGAGGAGGCGAGCAGCCCGAGAACGGCTCCCCAGGCGTCCCCGAAGGCCAGGGCGCCCGACACCACGAGCACGAGCCGGCACAGCTCATGGCCCATGTCGACGCGCGCGAGGGCGCCCATGCGCCGCTCCCCCTGCAGGGCCGCGCAGCAGACGATGCGGGGCACGTCAAGGAGCGGGATCAGCACGAGCGCGCTGGCGAGCCGCGCGATGCGCTCTCCGTCGCCCGTGAACGCGAGGCGGGCCCCTGGAGGGAAGACCAACAGGCCGGCGACGAACGCCGTCAGGGCCAGGAGCAGCGAGAGGCGCAGGAAGACGCCCATCCAGCCCAGGATCATCTCCTCCGAGCCGCTGCGGATCGCCGCCGCGATCCGCTTCGTCACGACGTTGGCGAGCCCGAGGTTGAGCAGGGCCCAGAGCAGCGAGTAGCAGCTCACGCCCAGGTAGAAGATCGAGAGCTCGTACGCGCCGAGGACGTGGGTCATCACCACCGCCCCGATGAAGTTGCTCACCGCCACCAGCAACGCCCCGACCTGCAGCGTGCTGGACTCGCGGAGGAAGCGACTACCCAGCGCCAGCCGCACCTTGGAGGGGGCGCCGCCGCTCATGGCCTCGGCGGGCTCCCCTTGGATGCACCCTCGCCGGGCTCGCTCTCGCCGGGCGTACGACCGGGCGCCTGATCCTGAGGGATGAGCAGCACGTCACCGACCGTCCCGGAGAGGTCGCGCGCCAGATCAACGGGCTGATAGCCGAGCGGGATGTAGGCGTCCAGCGCCTGGCGCTGTCGGTCCGCGAGGGGGTGATAGTCCTCGGCCAGGAGCTCCACGTGGAGCACCGGCCTGCAGCCGGTCTCCACGAGCCACTCGCGGAGCCCGTCGAGGACGGCGTAGTCGTACCCCTCGGTGTCGGTCTTGATGACGTCCACGTGCTTGATCCCTCGCTCGAGCAGCCAGCGAGACCCATGGACCAGCTGGATCTCCTCCTCCTCGATCACCGTGTCCGGCCGCACGGCCGAGTTCGGGCGCCGATCGAACATGATCTCCGTCATCAGGGAGTTGGCGCCGTAGTTGTGCGCCGCCTTGTAGATGGTCCGCACCGCGTCCTCATCTCCCACCGCAGCCTGGACGACCTCCACGCCCCCGTCTCCGGAGAATCGCTCGCGGCACATGTCCGCGTAGCGAGCCACCGGTTCGAAGAGGATGCCCGTGGCCGAGGGCCGGCCCTCCCGCAAGAGGCGCGTGAAGATCCCGATGTTCGCCCCGATGTCGAGGAAGACCCCGCCCTCGGGGAGGTGCGGGAGCACCGCCTCCACGGACTCGCGGACGGTCTCCTCGTGGCGCGCCTCCCACTCGCTGAGCGACCGCGTCGGCACCTCCGGCGCGAAGCGCCGCCGCACCTTTCCGGCCAGCCATTGCAGCTTCTTGTACATGGATCAGCTCCCCCCCGAGCGCGGGCTGCGCCGCTGCCACGGCGCCGTCGCCCGCCGGCGACTCGCGTGCAAGCCACCGGCCTTTCCGCATGCGTCAGCGTTCCCACGGGCGCCAGCGTTCCCACAGGCAACAGCCTCCCCACAGGCCCCTGCGGCCAGGACGCTCGAGCCCCCATATCCGTCAGGGGTGGGCTCGACGGGACCTCGTTGTCGGTGGGTGCGCATCATCCGTGGTGGGCGCCCTCCATGGGCGCGCTCGCCGTTTTGAGACACCCGCGGGGCTCACTCGACGCGTCGGAAGTCTACCCTGCTCAGGACCCCGATTCGCCCCCGCTCTCCTCCCTCCCTCGCGCGCCTCCAAGGCCACCTCGCCCGCCATGAAACTGTCGACGATCGCATGGTCCCTGCTTGGCCTGATCCTCCTTGTGGTCGGTGGCTCGAGGATCCTGGCCGGGCTCGGCGACCAGGAGACCCAGGTTCGGAAGCAGCTGAGCGCCCTCGTGGAGGCCCTTCAGAGCGACGGCCCAGAGAGCCCCAAGCGCTTCTTCACTCGGGACTACATCGACGAGGACAGCGGGACGGAGCGGCGGCCGCTCTGGTCGGCACTGCGCGAGGGCGCGGCGGATCTCGTCCCCGACTTCGACCCGACCACTGGGATCGAATTCCTGCCCAGCGCGCAGGAGGACGGCGATGGCGAGGCCCGCACGGTCCGCGTGCGCTGCCTCCTGAACAGGACGGTGCCCGGACAGCTGGCCGAGCCCTACTGGAACTTCGAGGCGGAGCTGGACCTCAGGCTTGAGCGCGGCTCCTGGAAGATCCGCCGCTCCCGCGCTGTGAATCTCGACGAGCGCGGAAGGGCCTAGGAGAGCCCGTACTCCTTGATCTTGCGGTAGAGCGTCCGCTCCCCGATCCCCATGACCTCGGCCGCCTTCTTGCGGTTGCCGTCCATCAGCTCGAGGTTCGCCCGGATGAGCGCGCGCTCCACCTCATCGAGGGAGCGACCCGCGAGGTCATAGCCGCCGACGACGGAGACCGCGCCGCTCTCCCCGCCCGTGGCCCCGGTCGCGGCCCGGATCGACTCGGGGACATCGTCCACGGAGAGCAGGACCCCGCCGGCGAGGAGCACCATGTTCTCCACCGCGTTGCGGAGCTCCCGGACGTTACCGGGCCACCGATAGCGCGCGAGCAAGGCCCGCGCCTCGGGCGAGATCCCGTCCACCTGACGGCCGTGGAGGTCCCTGAACTCCTCAATGAAGTGGTCGATCAGGAGGGGAACATCCCCCGTGCGCTCGCGCAGCGGAGGCAGCATGAGCTCCACCACCTGGAGCCGGTGAAAGAGGTCCTCGCGGAAGTCGCCGTCCTGGACCATCTCCCGCAGGTTCCGATTGGTGGCGGCCACCAGGCGAATGTCGACGGCGCGGGGATCGTTGCCCCCCACCTGCACGACCTCCCGTGCCTCGAGCACTCGTAGCAGCTTGGCCTGCGTCGCCAGGGGCATGTCCCCGATCTCGTCGAGGAAGAGCGTGCCGCCGTCGGCGTAGGCGACCCGGCCCTCCTTGTCGCTCACCGCCCCCGTGAAGGCGCCCTTCACGTGACCGAAGAGCTCGGACTCGATCAGCCCATCGGTCAGTGCGGCGCAGTTGACGGCGACGAAGTTGTGATCCCGCCGGTCGCTGTTCGTGTGGATGGCCCGGGCGATCAGCTCCTTCCCGGTCCCGCTCTCACCGAGGACGAGGACGGTGGCGTTGGTGGGCGCCACACGGGCGAGGATCTCGAACACCCGGGTCATCTCCTTCGAGTGCCCGCGGAGCCCGTCGAAGCCAAAGCTCTTGTCAAACTGACGGCGGAGCTCGGCGTTCTCGGAGCGCAGCGACTCGTTGTCCCGGCGCAGCCGCCCCTTCTCGATCGCGCGCGAGAGCTTGGCCCGGAGCTCCGTCAGCTTCACGGGCTTGCTCAGGTAGTCCTCGGCGCCCTCGCGCATGGCGTCCACGGCGGTCTCCACGGTGGCGTGCCCCGTGATCAGCAGCACCGGCGTATCCGGGGTCAGCCGCTTCGCCTCCTGGAGGACCTCGAGGCCGGAGCGGTCGTGCATCACGAGGTCTGTCAGGACGGCGTCATAGACGTCCTCCTCGAGGGCCTTGACGCCCGCGCTTCCCGACGCCACGACCGTGCAGTCGTAGCCGTCGATCTCGAGGCCGTCCCCGAGGGCCTCGCCGTGGCCCTCGTCGTCGTCGATGATGAGGATCTTGCCCGCGCTCTGGTCAGTCATCACTTCCTCCTGAGCCGGCCGAATCCTGGCCAGCTGGTCTTGAATCTTCCGGTTCGGGACGCGTGGGCCGAATCTCCTGCAGGAGCGGCAGCCAGAGCACGAAGCGCGTCCCGCGCCCCTCCTCGCTCATCACGCCGATCTCACCGTCGTGCATCTCGATGATGCGCTTGACCGTGGCGAGCCCGAGCCCGGTGCCGTTCCGCTTGGTGGAGAAGTAGAGGTCGAAGCACCGCTCGAGCTGGTCGGGCGACATGCCGACCCCCGAGTCCGTGATCGTCAGCTCCGCCCGCGGCCCCTCGCGGCGCAGCTCGACGATCAGCTCCCCGCCGCCGGGCATGGCCTGGCGGGCGTTGACGATCAGGTTGAGCAACGCCTGGCGGAAGGTGCCCACATCGAGCATCACCAGCGGGAGGGAGCCGGGGAGCAGGGCGTGGAGCCGCACCCCCTCGGCCTCCAGCTCGGGCTCGGCGAACTCCAGGGCGTCGCGGACCAGGGAGACGAGGTCCGCGGGGGCCCGGTTGATCTCGCCGCCGCGCGCGAAGCGGAGGAAGTCCTCGAGGATGCCCTCCAGCCGGGTCACCTCGCGCTGGAGCGTCTTGACCCGCTTGAGCGACCGCTTCTCCGCCGGCGATTGCCCGCCGTCACCGCCCGGCGCCGGCTGGAACTCCTCCTCCAGCAGGGTCAGGTTGATCGCCATTGTGGAGAGGGGGTTCTTGATCTCATGGGCGAGCCCCCCCGCCAGGCGCCCGAGCATTCGCCGCCGCCCGCTGACCTCTCCCCCGGGCCCCACGGGCGGCCGGCTGTCCCAATCGATCTCGTCTTCCATGGCTGGGGACGGCGGATCGACCAAAAACGTCGCGATGCACGGCGGCCCGGCGGCAGACTAACCGGACACGGCGTCCCCGTGCCCTTCCTTTGAGCGAGTCAGAGAACCTCTCCGTCCCTGCGGGCCAGCGCCCGGCTGCAGACGTGATCCAGCGCGTGATCCAGGCCCTTGAGGCGGGGTCCCTGGTGTCCATGCCCACGGAGACGGTGTACGGGCTGGCGGCGCGGGCTGACCGGCCAGAGGCGTTGGAGCGGCTCGCGGCGGTGAAGGGGTCCACCGAGCCCCGCCCCTACACCTGGCACGTCGGTGGCCCCGGCGACCTCGCTGGTGGCGTCGCCCTCCAGGCCGTCGTGGAGCGGACGACGAGTCGGTACTGGCCAGGGCCCCTCACCCTGGTCCTGCGCGCCACGGCTCCTGGCCTCGACCTGATCTCCACCGACGGGTGGACGGGGGTCCGCGCGCCGGCACACGAGGCCACCCGCGCGATCCTGAGCGCCGCGCCCTTTCCGGTGGTCATGACCAGCGCCAACCGAGCGGGTGAGGACCCCGCGACGACGGCCGCGGGGGTCGCCGCGACGTTCCACGGCGGGGAGCTGGCGGCCATCCTCGACGGGGGCCCTTGCGCCATTGGAGAGGCCTCCACGGTGGCGCGCGTTGGGCCAGGTGGGATAGAACTGCTGAGAGAGGGAATCGTGACCATGGATGAGATCAAACGCACCGCAGGGCAGAAGCT
>CBFHHK010000034.1:14602-26541 GCA_965655435.1 Planctomycetota bacterium
GCTCTTCGTCTGTACCGGCAACACGTGCCGCAGCCCCATGGCCGAGGCCCTCGCGCGCGCCGCGCTGCGGGGCGCCCTGCAGGTGGAGGACGAGGGTGACTTCGGCTTCCGCATCGGGTCTGCGGGGGTCTACGCCGGCCCCGGCGCGCCCGCGTCTGCGAACGCGATCGAGACCCTCGCGGAGCGCAGCGTCGCCCTGGGAGACCACCGCTCGACCCCGGCCATGGAGTCCCTCGTGGCGGATCAGGACCGGGTCTACTGCATGACCGCGTCCCACCGGGCCGCGCTCCTCTCCATGCTGCCCGAGGGCGCCGACGCGAACATCGAGCTCCTCGACCCCGCAGGTGGAGACGTACCGGACCCCTTTGGCGGCTCCCTCGAGGTCTACCGCCAGACCGCGGACGCCATCTCCGCCATGGTGGACGCCCGCCTCAAGGACTGGGTCGGTCCGACGTCAGCCTGACCGCCCGCGGCCGCAGGAGCGGCCCCCAGGACGGCTCGTGAGGGGGCCTCCCGGCAGCACCGGTCCGCGCGGCCGCATCGAGCGGTCCTCGGCGAACTCGCTGCGCCTGCTTCCCGGCGCCGGCTCCCCCACGCGCGGCACCGGACAGGCGGCGCCCTTCACGGTGGTCCAGCCTCGCCTCAAGCGCCGTGGCCCGCCCGCCACGCCTTGGCCCTTCCCGCGGCAACGTGGCTCTTCCCGCCGCAAAGGGGGCGCTCTTCGATCAGCCGGCGTGCCCCTGCGAGCCGGACCGCGCTCCAGCTCCACACGTCCCTCTCCGCGATGCTGGATGCAGCACCGCCCGCCCATGGCGACGACGCGCCCGAGGGGTCAGGCTGTACCCGCGATGAGCGCGGCCCGCGCTTCCTCGGCATCCGAGGTGGCGAGCAGGCGCTCCCGTACGGACTCCTTCGCCAGGACCCGGGCGATGTCAGCGAGGGTCCGGATGTGGAGCAGCTTCTGCGCCTTGGGAATCACGAGGAGCACGACGACCCGCGTGGGCTGCCCGTCAATGGACTCGAAGTCGAGGCCCCCGTCGCACTGCACCACGCCCATGGCGCCGATGATCTCCGGGAGGTCGTCCACCGCGGCGTGCGGGATCGCGACCCCAAGCTCCATCCCCGTGGACATGGAGCGCTCCCTGGCGAGCACGGCCTCACGAACCGTCTCCACCGAGTCGGGCGAGAGGCGCCCTCGGTCCACGAGGTGATCCACGAGCGAATGGATCGCCTCCCACTTATCCGCGGGGTCGAAGCCGAGGACGAGATCGCCCGGCTCGAAGAGTTCGCTCGGTCCCATGGGCCGGAGGTTAACGGCCCGAGGCCGGACCGGTGGACTTTTCGCGCCGGACGATCCTGGCGAAGAGCGCCGCACCCAGCAGCACCTGGAGCTGCTGGGGTCCGGTCAGCAGCCGATCGGAAGGCGCAACGCCTCCGGAGGGCAGGAGCGCCCCGAGCGCCGAGGGGACCAGGCCCAGGGCGATCAGCGACCCGGCTGCGATCGCGAGGGCGACGATCATGGCGAGCGGCGCGGTGGCCCTCCGCCCCTCGACGTGCCCCCCCTCCAGGCCGGGGCTGAAGAAGGCCTGCCGCAGGAAGGGCAGGGCGGCGAAGACGGCGAGCGGTCCCGCCATCATGGCGAACACCAGCGCCTCCGCAGCCGCTCCGTCCGAGGACATGGCCTCCAGCCCGCTGGAGCGCCCCTCGAACAACAGCGTGCCGGGCAGCGCGATGAGCGCGAGCATGCAGAGCAGGGCGAAGCCGAAGGCGCTCGGGAAGACGTGCCCCAGGCCGCGCTCACCGAGCCCAGGCTCCCGGCCACGCGCGTGGGTGGTCAGGACCAGCGCGAGGGACGCGCCCGAGCCCGCGAGGGCCAGCCCGAAGACGGACAGCCCGAGCGCCCCCTGCGCCGAGTCCGAGGCGATGGAGGCCACGCCCATCAGGAGGCCGAGGACCCCGTAGATCGACAGCGCCAGGAAGCGGGCGGTGACCTGCCTCCCCGTCAGCGCCAGGACCGGCGCCAGGACCACGACCGCGAGCCCGACGTCGAGCAAGGCGTCGGATCCCGAGAACGTCCGCCCGAGCAGCACGAGCAGCACGAGGCCACGGAGCAGCCCCGCGTTCACGAAGCTCCCCGCGTCGCGCCGACCGGGCCCTGCGGCGATGGCCTGCCCCGCGCCGCCCCAGTTGGGGGGCAACGCGAGCGGGATGACCAGGCCCAGGAAGATCAGAGTGCTCGGGGCATCGCCGGCGAACGGCGTCCCGATCCACTCCACCAGCAGCTCGCCTCCGTCCTGCATGCGCCCCTGGGCGCCGAGGCCCATCAGGCTCGCGCTCGCCAGGGAGATCAAGACCGCTCCCCGCCAGGCGTGCGCTCGAGCCGTGGGCGCGCCCGTCGCGGGGTCCCGACCGGCCACGTCGCCTCCGGGGACGAGCGCCCTCTCGAGAAGGCCGGCCAAGAAGAGGAGCACCGCCACCCAACCGAGGTGATCGAGTTGAACCGCCATCAAGAGCAGCCCGGCCAGGACCAAGGAGAGCCCGGGGCTGACGGCGCTCTCGGATAGCGCGTAGACGCGCGATGAGGCGAGCGCGGCGAGGCCAACCACCACGAGCACGGAGACCGCGCCCGTGAGAGCCAGGCCCTCCACGTCCAGTCTCGCAAACTCCAGCGCCACGCCGGTGAGACCCAGCGCGCCCACCCACTGACCCCGCGCCATGGCGCAGATCAACCCGAGTGCGATGAGGGCGGCGCCAGGGGGCCAGGCGGGCAGGAAGTCCAGCAGATCAACCACGGCGATCCTCCCGCAGTCGACCGAGGAGGAACGCCACGAGGAGCGTGCCGGCAGCCGCCGCGGCGCCCAGGGCCGCGAACGCGCCTGGCTGGACCCAGCCCCGCGCCTCTGGATCCCCGCCGACGCCCGCGGCGTCCGCCGCGACGACCGCCGCAAGGGCCGCGGCGGTCCACCAGAGCCCGCCGCCTCGTCTCCCCTGCGGTCCACTCGGGCCCTGCTGGGCTCCGCTCGGGGCTCCCGCGGCACCGGCCACTGTGCCAGCCGTGGCGTCCGTCGCTGCGCGCGCCGCAGCTCCATCGGGGGAAGCCTCGGCAGGCGACCCAGCCGGAGCATCCGGGGCCTCGGCCTGGGGCTGAGAAGACTCGACCGGGACGGGATCTGGCTCTGCCATGAGCAGAGCCTGACAACGCGGACACCGCCGGGCAATGAACCTGCCCGATCAAGCCAAAACCCGAAACGCCCAACACAACGGGCGAAGACCCACGCATCCATCGTGCAAGAATCGTGAATCGAACCCGCCTGCGGGTCGAAACAGCGGGATGTAGACGGGAAGATAGGCGCCGGCGCTTCGTCCATCACGACGAGCGCCCGGGCCCGCGCCGTGAAGACGCCGGAGGGACACCTCCGGGGAGCCCCTCACCGAGCCCGAAGACAGACATAAGCCACCACCACGCAGCACCTTCCGCGCCACACCCAGGCGCCTCCGCTGCGCCCTGCGCCCCACACCTAACCGTCCGAACCTCGACTCTCGAGACGAGTTCCGCCAGATGAACCACGCTCCCCGACGCGACGCCAACGCCCTGGATCCTCGGATTTCGGCACCTACGGCCCGAAGCCGCCGCCATCTCGGTCACTCCCCGGAGAATGGGGCTGCAGCCGTGACCTGGCGGCTCTTCGGAGGGATCTCGAGGGCCGCTGGAGTCCTGGCCCTGACCCTCGGGGCGACCAGCGCTGCCCTGGCCCAGGGTGAGGACGAGGAGCTCTACGTCATTCAGGAGCAAGGCGGCACCTACGTGCTGAACTTCGCCCAGAGCGACGAAGACGAGAGCATGACGCTCTATCAGTTCGTCCAGGCCTGCGAGCAGGTCACCGGGCTGAACTTCACCTGGGGGGCAGAGACGGAGGCCCTGCTCAAGAACCAGCAGGTCAACCTGCTGGGCGCCAAGACCATCAGGAAGGAGCGGTTCTACTCCTTCTTCCAGGTGATGATGATCATCTCGGACTTCGTCTGCACCGAGATCGGTGAGGACGACATCTCGGTCATCAAGATCGACTCGATGGCCACGGCCGCGCGGAACAACCTGCGCGCTGGAGCGCTCTACGTGGAGCCCGATCGGCTCTCCGAGTACGAGGATCAGCCCGCCACGCTGATCACCACCGTCGTGAGCCTGCCCAACACGGACGTGCGGCAGGTCTCCAACTCGATGCGGTCGATGATCACCGACCCGAACACGCAGCAGATGCTGCCGGCGGGCAACTCCCAGTCCATGGTGCTGGTCGGGTTCGGCAGCAACGTGGTGGCGCTGGCGAACATGCTGAAGATCATTGACGACGCGTCGCAGACGGACGTGATTCCGCCGGAGTTTGACGTCATCAAGCTCGAGTACGCCTCAGCTGAGGACATCGCAGCGACAGTCGAGGAGCTGCTGGAAGCGGCGAACCAGAACCGCTCCTCCGGACCCCAGGCCCAGGGACCCCAGGGAGCCCTGAACCGCAACCAGGGTGAGGCCAAGATCCTCACCGAGAGCCGGACCAACTCGCTGCTCGTCATGGCCATGCCCGACGAGATGCCGCGCATCAAGGAGCTCGTGGCGCGGCTGGACGTGGACGTGGTGGAGCGAGAGCGGAACTACCACATCTACGCGCTGGAGAACGTCAGCGCCGAGGACCTCGCCGAGACGCTCGACGAGTTCCTCCAGGACGCCGTCCAGCTCGAGCAGGGCTCGACCGCAGGGAACCAGCGTGGCGGCGCCCCGCGAGCGAGCAACAACGCGAGGGAGTACGTCGTCGTCGCAGACGCGGAGACCAACTCGCTGCTGATCGCGGCCAACCGGACGCGCTATGAGGAGCTCCAGTCCTTGATCGAGCGCCTCGACCGACGGCAAGACCAGGTCCTCATCGAGACGGCGCTGATCGAGCTCACAGGCAGAGACTTCCTGGACATCGGCGTCGAGCTCGGCTTCGCGGACGTCCCCGGCGTCGGCGAGAGCGGCGGCTTCGGCGTCACGGGGTTCGGCCTCTCGACGATTCAGGACTCCGACGGCGACGGCGTCCCGGACCTGCGCGTCCCGAACGTCGGGCAAGGGGTCACCGCGGGCATCATCGACGGGGACGAGTTCTCCATCCCGATGCTCATCGCGCTGGTCGAGGAGAAGCGCAACTCGGACGTCCTCAACGTCCCGAGCGTGCTGGTGAACAACAACTCGGTCGCCACGGTCTCCACCCTGGACGAGCAGCCCACGACGCAGATCACCGCCACAGGCGGCGGCGTCGGCGGCCAGACCCAGGAGAACTTCAACGGCTACGAGGAGGCGGGCATCACCATGGAGATCTCCCCCTCCATCAGCGCCTCGCGCTACCTGCGCCTCGACGTGTACCTCGAGGTGTCGACCTTCATCGGCGCCGTCCAGGGCGCCATCCCGCCGCCGCGTGTCACGCGGACGATCGAGACCCAGATCAACGTGCCGGACGGCTCAACCATGGTCATCGGCGGCATCGTCGTGGACAACGAGAGCACCACCCGGACCCAGGTCCCGTGGCTCGGCGACATCCCGATCCTCGGGAACCTCTTCTCCCGCGAGACCGGGACCCGGGACCGTACGGTCCTCTACTTCTTCGTGACGCCGCACATCCTCAAGGACACCGAGTTCGCGGACCTGGCTGAGCTCTCCTACGAGAAGAAGCTGGAAGCCGCCAGGGAGATCGGCATTGAGCGCCTGCGCAAGATCGATCCGACCTTCGGCATGTCCAGCGAGGCCGCTGGATCCTCCGTCGGGCTGGAGGGCTTTGACCTCCCGCTCTACACGCCGCCGCAGCGCGGTGAGACCGCCGGCGATCAGGTGGGACTGTCCCCCCTCGAGGCCGCACGCATGCTCGACGACGAGACCCCGGAGGACTGAGCGCGCAAGCGCACCAACATCCCATGGTCAGCATCGGAGAATTGCTCCTGGACGCCGGACTCACCCGGGACCAGCTCGAGGAATGCCGCGGAGTCTCCGCGGTCTCGGGCGACTCCATCGACCGGGTGATCCTCGCGAAGGACTTCATGGAAGAGGGCACCCTCCTCCAGATCTACGCGAAGCACCTCGGCTACGAGTTCCGCAAGAGCCTCGACGGCACCAAGGTTCCCGGCGACTTCGTCGACGGGGTCCCCGTGAACTTCGCGCGGAACTACAACCTGATCGCCCTCGAGTCCGGCGACGGGGTGCTCAAGGTGGCCACCTGCTCGCCCCTTGACCCCCACCCGATGGACGACCTCGCGGCCATGATCGGCACCGAGGTCGACGCGGTGCTCGCGCCGCGACAGGAGATCACCTCGCTGATCGCGCGGGCCTATCGGCACAAGGCCGACGGGGTGGACGAGGCCCTGGACGCGGTCTCCGAGGACGGCGACATCGGCTCGCTCGCCGCAGAGATCGACGACTCCGAGGACGTGCTCGACGTCTCGAACAAGGCGCCGATCATCAAGCTGGTGAACACCATCCTGTTCCAGGCGCTGAAGCTGCGGTCGTCAGACGTGCACTTCCAGCCGTACCCGGACCGCATGCAGGTGCGCTTCCGCATCGACGGCATCCTGTACGACATGGACGCGATCCCCAAGCGCGTCCAGGACGCGATCATCAGTCGCGTCAAGGTCATGGGCAAGATGGACATCGCGGAGCGCCGCCTGCCCCAAGACGGCCGCGCGTCGCTGCGAATCGGCGACGGCGAGGTCGACGTCCGGATCAGCTCGGTGCCGACCAGCACCGGCGAGCGGATCGTCATGCGACTGCTGGACAAGACCGCCAAGCTGTACCGACTCAACGAGATCGGGCTCGAGGACCAGAACCTCGAGATGATCCGGGACTACCTGGACTACAACCACGGCATCGTCCTGGTGACCGGCCCCACGGGGTCGGGCAAGACAACCACGCTCTACGCCGCCATGGCGGAGATCGACACCACCAAGAAGAACATCCTGACCATCGAGGACCCGGTCGAGTACGCCATCGGCGGCATCAGCCAGGTCCAGGTCAACCAGAAGAAGGGGCTGACCTTCGCCTCGGGGCTGCGCTCATTCCTGCGCCAGGACCCCGACGTCATGATGGTCGGCGAGATCCGAGACCTGGAGACGGCCGAGGTCGCCATCCGGGCGGCCCTCACCGGGCACCTCGTCTTCTCCACGGTCCACACGAACGACTCGGCGAGCACCATCACTCGAATGGTCGACCAAGGCGTCGAGTCGTACCTGGTGGCGTCGTCCATCGTCCTCATCATCGCCCAGCGACTGGTCCGGACGATCTGCCCCCACTGCAAGGTGGTTGAGCCCATCGACGAGGAGTGGGCGGCCAAGCTCAAGAAGGTGGACATGACCGCCGATCAGCTCGGCGGACAGATCGCCTACGGCCCGGGCTGCGACGAGTGCTTCCACTCGGGGTACGCCGGGCGGACGGCCATCTACGAATTCCTGCCGGTCACCGAACGCATCCGGACGATGGTCATGGAGGGGGCAGGCGCCTCCGACATCAAGCGAGAGCAGATCGCCGAGGGGTTCCAGACCCTGCGGGCCGATGGGCGCAAGAAGATCATCCAAGGCGTCACGACGCCGGATGAGGTCCTGCGCGTCACCCAGCTCGACGTCTGAGCCGAGCGCGCAGACCACCACCCATGCCGATCTACGAGTACAAGGCCTTCACCACCGGCGGCGCGACCAAGTCCGGCGTCATCGACGCGGACACGGAGCGCGATGCGCGGACCAAGCTGCGCAAGGACAGCCTCATCGTCTCGTCCATCGCGGCGACCCGGGGCGGCAAGAAGGTCCGCGCCAAATCGAAGGACAACCGCGAGCCAAGCCGGCTCTCGAAGCTCCTCGACTCACGCTCCTCAAGCCAGGGACCCGGCGCGCGCGAGATCGACATCGTGGCGGGGATGACCCGCCAGCTCGCCACCCTCCTCGGGTCCGGTATCGCCCTCAACGAGTCGCTGTCGGCGCTCGTGGAGCAGGCCGAGCAGAAGAAGGTCGAGACCCTCTGTCGTGAGCTGCGCGAGGACATCCAGCAGGGCGCCAACCTCGCCGATGCCCTGTCCAAGCACCCAGGCTGGTTCACCCCGCTGTACGTCAACATGGTCCGCGCCGGTCAGGCTGCGGGCAACCTTGACACGGTGCTGACGCGGCTCGCCGACTACATGCAGAGCCAGCGTGCGCTGCGCCGCAAGATCGTCGGCGCGCTGACCTATCCGCTGATGATGATCGGCATCGGCATGATCGTGGTGACCATCCTCATGGCCAAGGTCGTGCCGGAGATCACCCGCATGCTCATCGAGCAGAACAAGGAGCTGCCCCCCTCGACGAGGATCCTGGTCGGCGCGAGTGAGTTCCTGAAGAGCTGGTGGTGGGCCGTATTCCTCGTCATCGGACTGATCTCATTCATGTTCGAGCGCACGTACTCGAAGGGTGAGGATGGCCGGCTCGCGATTGACCGCACCCTCCTGCGCATCCCCGTCGTCGGCGACCTCATGCGCCGGGCCGCGGTCTCTCGCTTCACTCGCACGCTCTCCACCCTCCTCCAGAGTGGCGTCCCCGTCATCCAGTCACTCGAGATCACCCAGAGCGTCGTGGGCAACCGCGTCGTCGCAGATGCGACCGGTCACATCCGCGAGCGGGTGGTCGAGGGAACGGACATCGCGACGCCCCTACGGCAGAGCGGAGCCTTCCCATCCACCGTCGGTTACATGGTGGTCGTCGGCGAGCAATCCGGCGAGCTCGAGCAGATGCTCGACCGCATCGCAACGGCGTACGACGAGGAGATCGAGGTGGCGGCGGAGCGGTTCACGAGCCTCCTTGAGCCCATCATGATCGTCCTGCTCGCCGGTGTCGTGGGCTACATCGTGTTCGCCATCGTCCAGCCCATTCTTGACATCGGCCAGGTCTGATCCGACCGGCCCCCACCGCACCCAGCAGGTGCAGCCCCCCCCCACGAATCATGAAGATCCAACGCCGCCAAAGCGCCGCCAAGAACGCCGGCTTCTCGCTCGCCGAACTGATGGTCGTCATCGTCATCATCGGCCTGCTCGCGACCGTCGTCGTCCCCAACGTGGTCTCCAAGCTGGGGACCGCGAGCGTCACGAAGGCCAAGGCAGACATCTCGGCCATCGACAGCGCGATCGAGTCCTTCCAGATGGACAACGCGGCCAGGCTCCCCGAGAGCCTCGAGGTCCTCGTCGAGAAGGACGAGTTCGGAGCCAGCTACCTGAAGCAGACGGTCGTCCCGAGGGACCCCTGGGGCAACGAGTACATCTTCGAGCCGGAGGGCACCGGCGGGTCCGGCTACCTCATCTGGACCTACGGCGCCGACGGCTCCCAGGGCGGCGAGGGCAAGGACCTGGACTTCAACAACCAGATGATCCGCAACGGCGAGGTCTGATCCGTGCGTCGGGCTGCCTCATCCAGCGCGCCGTCGCGCGACCTGAGCCGAGGGGGCTTCTCCCTCGTCGAGCTCATGGTCGTGGCCGCGGTGATCGGGATGGGCACCTACATCGTCTCCGTCAGCTACGAGGCCTTCGTCCCGAAGGAGCGGCTCAACACGGCGGTGCGGTCCCTGACCGCCATGCTCCGCGAGACGCGCAGCCAGGCCATCAGCCGCTCCCTCGAGTTCTTCGTGGAGTACGACCTCGACGGTGAGCGCTACCGCAGGGTGACCCCCTTCGTCCTCGGTGGAGGCCGCTTCAAGGAGGGCGAGAACGACGACTCGGAGCGCTCCTACGGGAGCTGGCAGAGCCTGCCGGACGGGGTCGAGTTCGAGGTCGTCGGCGTCGCAGGCGAGACCTACGACGCGGGACCGGTGTTCGCCCGCTTCGACCCTCGCGGTGCGGCCTCGGACCACCAGGTTGTGCTCAAGCAGCCGGCCTACGGGAACTTCTTCACGATCGAGATCATGGCGCTGACTGGCACCTTCAAGTTCCACCGCGACGTGTTCATCCGCGAGGCCCCCGAGGACGGAGACTTCCGTTGAAGAGCCGCCGCGCCCACCCCCGGACCGCCAAGGCGGGGTTCACCTTGGCCGAAGCCGCGGTGACGATCGCGATCGTCGCCATCGTCCTCACGGTCATGCTCCAGGGTCTGGAAGGGGCCAAGTTCAGCGCGGCCCACAACCGCGCGCGCAAGACGGCGTACGAGCTCGGAACGGAGATGCTCGGGCTCATCTCGGCGGGGCTTTGGCAAGAGGAGATCGAGTCCGGGCTGACGGGCAGCTTCGCCGAGAAGGACGAGCCGGACTTCTACTGGGAGGTGGCCCTCGGAGAGGACGCCCTCGCCGAGACGACTCAGGACGACTCCGAGCGCCCCTTCGACAACTTGGAGGCTCGACGCGACTGGGAGGACTCCCAGGACGACGACCTCGAGGAGGACGAGGAGAACACAGAGCCGTTCGAGAAGATCAAGCTGCGCGTCAGCTACCCCAAGTTCTCGGACTACCCCGAGGAGCTGGTGCTCGAGCGCTGGATTCGCTGGGAGCAGGTGTACGGACCCTCCGAGGAGGACCTCCTCGCCGAACAAGAGGCCGCCGGGACGGGTGGCGGGCCTGGCGGTGGACAGGCGCCCCAGGGGAGCAACGGCGGCGGAGAGAACAGATGAGCATGACCTCACGTCCCACCGGCAGGAACCTAACCCGCTCCCAGGGCTTCACCCTCGTCGAGGTGCTGCTGGTGATCGTCATCATGAGCATGATGTTCCTCAGCATCTCCAAGCTCATGCAGGCCGCGCGCCGGACGCGGGACACGATCCATAACTACCAGGAGATGCAGCTCGCCGGCCCCGCCGTGCTTGAGCTGATGATCCGGGACATGCGCGGGCTCTTCACGACCAGCCGTCCCAGGAACAGCTGGCTCGAGGTGACCGACCGCACGGTGAACGGACAGGACGCGGATCGGATCGACTTCGTCACCACCACGGACAGCCTCGTGGTCACCCTCGACGATGGGTCCGAGAGCCTGCGTGCCGACGTCAACGAGGTCGGGTACATGCTCCGCCCCAACGCGGCCAACGACGAGTTCCTGGAGATCTACCGCCGCGAGGACTTCGGCGTGGACGAGGAGCCGTTCGAGGGTGGGTCCTACATCTTCCTCTCGGAGCAGGTGAAGGGCTTCAACATCGAGGTCTTCACCGAGGACGGCCCCGATGCCGAGCCCTACGACGCCTGGGGCGAGCGCTCCGGCGACGAGACCCTGGTGGGATTGCCCGCCTGGATTCGCCTGGCGCTGACCGTCGAGCTCAAGCCGCGCATCGACCGCGAGTCCATGGACTTCAGCGGCAGGGATCGACGCACCATGACCTACACCCGCGTGGTCCGCTTCCCCGAAGGCCTGCGGGTCGCCGAGGGAGAGATCCCGCGCCTGGGCCTCCCCCTGGCGCCAGGCGGGACCGCGTCGGACCCTGATGCCGGCGGCGGAGACGATGAGGTCGTGCCCGGTAGCGGCATCTCACTCACCGGCGGACAGGGTCGAGATCAAGGCAACACCAAGGGTCAGACTCGGGGCCAGAATGGCCCCCGCCCGGTCACCGAGACCGGCGACGCCAGGGACTAGCTCGGACCGCGGAGCAGCTCGCCTCCGCACGGCCCAGAGAGCGCATCGCTGGCGTGGGGCCGCCTTCCGCTCGCGCTCATCCGCTCGCGCTCCCATGGGGGCCGCGCTCACAGCGGCCCACAGCGGCCCACCGTGGCCCCAGGTCGCCCGTGGGTGCCCGGGTCTTGGCTGAGGGCTCGTGCCAGGCCCCCACGCGGTGAGCGCTCGGGGCCGGCGAGGGGAGGGAGCCAGAGGCAGGGGGCGCTCCGGCACGGAGCGTCGGTCGGGAGATGCAGGGCCGCCAGGGACGGTGGCTGAGCCCCCCAGGTGACCGCAGGGCCCGCGGCGAGGACGGAGCGCAGATCCGCGCGGGGCCAGAGACGAGGG